>CADBUP010000049.1 GCA_902797885.1 uncultured Ruminococcus sp. | reverse complement strand
TGCATTGAAGGATATGTCAAAGCCAATGGGTGTCAGCCAATATGAAATCACAAAGAGTCTTCCAAAAGAATATGAAAATCAGTTGCCCTCGGTAGAAGATTTACAAAATAGAATTAAGGAGTAGACTTCAGAGGAGACAAATGCTTCGAAGAATGAATGATGGAAGAGCAGTCTATGTAAGTAAAGAGGGAAACCAAATGAAAAAAATTATTTTGTTGATGTTTGCCATTATGTTTTTTGCAGGATGCTCTGCTGAGGTGAGCAAAGTGGATTACAAACAAATAACAACAGAAGAAGCAATAATAATGATGGCAGAAGAGTCAGATTACATTATACTTGATGTAAGAACACCTGAAGAATACGAATCAGGTCATATCAAAGATGCGATAAACATTCCAAATGACATAATAGGAGATAAAGAGATTGCTGAACTTCCGGATAAAGAGCAGCTAATAATGATTTATTGCAGAAGTGGAAATCGAAGCAAGCAAGCATCGGAAAAGTTAGCCGAACTTGGATATACTAATGTAGTAGAGTTCGGTGGAATAAATACTTGGACCGAAGAGATTGTTAAAGAATAAGTTTGGAGAATGAAAATGATTAAACCGGGAATATATGAACACTATAAAGGAAACAGATATCAAGTAATTGGAATAGCCAATCACTCTGAAACCTTAGAAAAGATGGTTGTGTACAAAGCCTTGTATGGAGAAGGCGAGTATTGGGTAAGACCGATTTCAATGTGGGAAGAGATGGTTGAGGTAAATGGCAAGCAGGTTCCTCGTTTTCGGTATATAGGAGAATAGAATGTTTCCTTGATTTTTTGCTTGAAAATGTTGACCTTGGCAACAATTTGTGTTATACTAAATGCAGTAAATAAATCCTGCATTGCAGGATTTTAGCGATTCAGGCAATTGGGAATGAAATAGAGGGAAAACTCGTGGCATCTATTTCGTACACGAAAGCCAAAAAACGGTCAAAATAGATTTAATCTGTTTTGGTCGTTTTTTTGCGTTTTTTTCTACATTTATGAAACTGTCGTCTTTTTGATATGTGCCATTGGCGTGTTACAATCACAGTTATATGGCTATAACTATTGACTCTGACAGCATAGAAGCGAACGGTAAGCATCATATGTGTGAATACCACATGGTGAAAATCTCTCGTTTGTACCAACAGTATGCATGATGGTGTGAGGTCAAAAATTTCTCAATTAGAGAAATTTTCTCCTACTCGCTTTAAAATACTTGAAAAGCAAAATAAGATATGCTATTATATAGCTAATATAGCGCGAATATGCGCGATTTTGTCGTTTTTACCGGCGAAAAGTAGACTGAAGTTAACGTGAATGCTTCTTTCATGCTGGACTTCAGCGATAAAAAGTCCGTGCTAAATTTTTCTCACTTTGTTAGGAAACGCGCACGGGCGTAATAAACTCTTATCATTTCTGACCCGCGGATAAGAAAATTTTATTACTATTTGTGCCGACGCGGGGCGGCGGAATGGAGATTATTATGAAGATTAAAGATATATTGAATAAGGAAGAATTTTCATTGTCATTCGAGGTTTTTCCGCCTAAGACCGACACCGCTTTTCAGAGCGTAAAGGCGGCTGTTACCGAGATAGCCGCACTCAAACCGGCCTTTATGAGTGTTACATATGGCGCGGGCGGCGGAGCAAGCCGATATACGCTTGATATGGCAAAAACCGTGGAAGAAAAGTCGGGCGTTTCTACCATCGCACACTTGACTTGTGTTTCATCAACGAAGGATACAGTCAGACAAAAAATAAGAGAGATGCGCGAATACGGCATAGAGAACGTTTTGGCGCTTCGCGGCGACTTGACGCCTGAGATGGAGAACTCGGACAGAAGCAAGTGGGATTATCGCTATGCGATAGACTTAATACGCGAACTCAAAGAGAGCGGCACCGATTTTTGTATAGGCGGAGCGTGTTACCCCGAGGTTCATCCAGAGAGTGTGAATCAAAAGGAGGATATTCGCCGACTTAAAGAGAAAGTTGACGCTGGGTGCGATTTTTTAACGACTCAGATGTTTTTTGACAATAACCTTCTCTATAACTTTTTGTATAAAATACGCGAGGCGGGTATAACCGTTCCGATAGTTGCCGGAATTATGCCGATTACCAAGGCAAACCAGGTCGAGAGGGCGATTAAGCTTTCCGGCTCGTTTATGCCTCAGCGGTTTAAGGCTCTGGTAGATAAGTTCGGAATGTATCCGGATGCAATGATGCAGGCGGGAATAGCTTATGCGACCGATCAGATTATAGATTTATATGCAAACGGAGTGACAAACGTCCACGTTTATTCAATGAATAAACCTGAGGTTGCGCGGTGCATACAGAGCAACCTGTCAAATATTTTAGGAAAGAGCTGACATAAGTGGTATATTTAAAATTATATCCCGAACCTAAATATAATATAAAAGAAATTCTTCGGTATATGGGATGTCGCAAGGCTGACGACTCGATTAGCGGATTGGTTAATGAGTGTATAACCGAGCTTTCGGACAAGCTAACATATAAGGTGTGTTATACTGAGTTTTCGATTCATCCGACTGAGGACGGGGTCGATTTATCGTTCATGCAAACAAACAGCAGGGGACTTAAAATGAACCTTTTCGGATGTGAAAAAATCGTGCTCTTTGCGGCGACGGTGGGACTTGAGATAGACAGGCTGATAGCCAGATACGGGGTGATTTCGCCTGTGAAGTCTGTTGCCTTTCAGGCGATAGGAGCGGAAAGAATAGAGAGCCTCTGTGATATGTTTAATGATGAGGTCAGGTCACGTGCCGCTGCTGAAAATTTATATACAAGGCCGCGGTTCAGCGCCGGTTACGGTGACTTTGAGCTTTCGGCACAGCGTGAGATATTTAAGGTTCTGGATTGCCAGCGAAAGATTGGGCTGACCCTAAACGACAGTTTAATTATGTCGCCATCAAAGTCGGTAACCGCAATAATAGGTATCTCGGATAAACCGAGAGAAAATTGTGCAGAGCATTGCTCCGGCTGCAGCAAAACAGATTGTGAATTCAGGGGAGAATAAGTATGAATATTTTAAGCTATTTAAAGGATAATATTGTTTTTTTGGACGGCGGAATGGGAACCCTTCTTCAAAGCGAGGGACTAAACCCGGGCGAATACCCCGAGTATTGGAATTTTTCACACAGCGATATAATACAAAAAATACACAGAAGCTATTTCGACGCGGGGAGCCATGTTGTCTGCACAAATACCTTCGGGGCAAATCTTTTGAAATTTCCTGAGGAAGAGCTTAAAAAAATCATATCCGCCGCAGTAGAGAACGCAAATGCTGCGCGTGCTTCGGCAGCGGGCAAACAGCCTAAGTTTATCGCTCTTGATATAGGTCCCACGGGAAGGCTTCTTAAACCATACGGAGATTTTGACTTTGAGGACGCGGTAAAGGTTTTTTCAAAAACAGTTCAAATCGGTGCGAAATGCGGTGTTGACCTAATTCTAATCGAGACGATGAACGACAGCTATGAGACAAAGGCGGCGCTTCTTGCGGCAAAGGAAAACTGTGACCTTCCGGTGTTCGTATCGAACGCCTACGGTGAGGACGAAAAGCTTATGACCGGGGCTTCACCCGAGGCGATGTCAGCTATGCTTGAGGGAATGGGTGCAGATGCAATCGGTGTGAACTGTTCTCTCGGCCCGAAACAGCTTTCGGGGGTTGTTAAAAGACTTCTTAAATGCTCGTCTGTGCCTATATTGCTAAAGCCCAATGCCGGACTTCCGAAAAGCGTGGACGGAAGGACGGTCTACGATGTTCTTCCGGATGAGTTCGCCGAGGATGTGGCGGGTCAGATTGCGGACGGGGTGAGAGTTGCCGGAGGCTGCTGCGGAACTACGCCTGAGTACATCCGCACCCTTACCGAAAGGGCAAGCGGAATAAAACCCGTGCCGGTTACCGAAAAGAATATAATGTGTGTGTCATCGTATACGCACACGGTTGAGTTCGGTGGGTCACCTGTTCTTATCGGAGAGAGAATTAACCCGACAGGAAAGAAACGGTTTAAACAGGCGCTTAAAGAGAATGACATCGGATATATCCTACAGGAGGGAATCAGCCAGCAGGAGAAGGGAGTACACGTTCTTGACGTGAATGTCGGGCTTCCCGAAATCGACGAAAAGGAGATGCTTAAAACCGCCGTGTGTGAGCTTCAGGCGGTTATTGACCTGCCGCTTCAGATAGATACGACTGATGTCGGCGCTATGGAGGCGGCGCTCAGACGTTATAACGGAAAGGCAATGATTAATTCGGTCAGCGGAAAGGCAGAGGTTATGCGCGAGATATTTCCGCTGGTTAAAAAGTACGGCGGCGTGGTTGTTGCTCTGACCCTTGATGATGACGGAATCCCCGAGACCGCGGAGGGGCGTGTTAAAATCGCCGAAAAGATTTTAGGCACCGCCGCAGAGTACGGAATTTCAAAGAAAAACATCATTTTCGACACACTTGCTATGGCGGTAAGCGCCGACCCGACCGCGGCACTCGCCACGCTTGAGACACTCAGAATCATAAGAGACCGCCTCGGATGTTATACCTCGCTCGGCGTTTCAAACGTTTCGTTCGGACTTCCGTCAAGAGGTGCGATAAACGGCGAATTCTTCTCTCTTGCGCTTGAAAACGGATTGTCGGCGGCAATAATGAACCCGTATTCGGACGATATGATGAAAACCTATTATTCGTATCGCGCATTAAAGGGGATGGATGAGAACTTCGCTGATTATATAAGTTTTATGTCAAACAGACAAGAAACTGTCTCGGTGACGGCTAAAAGCATGCCGCAAAACGCAAGCTCGGCGGAATACGCGTCAGAGCTTCAGAAGGCGGTTGCTCAGGGCTTAAAGACAAAGGCGGCGGAGTTGACTAAAAGCCTTCTTGAAACAACAGAGCCGCTTGAAATAGTGAAACAGGATATAATTCCCGCACTCGATAAGGTGGGAATAGGCTTTGAGAAAAAGACGGTGTACCTCCCTCAGCTTTTGATGAGCGCCGAAGCGGCGAAAAGCTCGTTTGAAATAATAAAGTCGCATATGCTGAACCAAAAGGGAAGTATGACGGTTAAGTGTAAGTTTGTTATCGCAACGGTTCACGGCGATATTCACGATATAGGAAAGAATATCGTTAAGCTTCTTCTTGAAAACTATGGCTTTCAGGTTATCGATTTAGGAAAGGACGTTCCGCCCGAGACGGTTGTTAAAGCGGTTGTCGAAAACAATGCGCCGCTCGCCGGGCTGAGTGCACTTATGACCACCACCGTGCCGGCTATGGAGGAAACGATAAAACAGCTTCGTGTCTCCGCCCCGTGGTGCAAGGTTGCTGTCGGCGGAGCGGTTATGACCCAGGAATATGCCGACAGCATCGGCGCGGACAAATATTGCCGCGACGCGATGGAAACAGTTCGCTATGCCGAGGAGATAAACGATGCCGCGGAAAAATAAGATTCCGTTATATTGAGGAGTAAATTATGGATAACATCGCAAGATTGATTAAGCTTTATAAACCGTTGGTTAATCCGGGCAATAAGATGACGTTTACCGAGATGTGCAGCTTTTTGGAAGAGAATATGTCAGCCGTAAAAATCGATTTTGATTTGATAAGCGAGATAACCCGAAGAATGATGAAAGTATCAATCGGTCATTATCTAAGAGAAAATAAACCGGACTTATCGTTGGATAAGCTGCAATTTGTTGCCTATGAAATACCGCGCGAAGGCAAAGGCGCGGAATATTACAATTATCCGCATATTTCGCTGAGAGTTGAGGGGCATAACCATAACTCTATCTATGTTGTACTTGAAAAGCATATAGATTACATTCATTGTAACTGCAATAAGCTGTTTTTGGACTTGACAATTAAAAGAGGCGTAAGCGAGTATGATTATGAAAACAATACTATGCGCCTGATAGAGTATTTGTCGCGCATCGAAGCGTTAGAGCAGAAGTGGTATTAATTAAACAAAAATAGTGGCAACACAAAAGAAGGTGTTAATATGAACGTAAAAATAGCAATTTGCGATGATGAAATTAAAGTATTAAATGAAGAAGTTAAGCTTTTAGAAGAGATATGCAACGAAAAGCAGTTAATATGCGAAATTGACAAATACACTTCTTCTGTTGAACTGTCGAAGCAGAATGTAAATTATGACTTGGTTGTATTGGATATTGAAATGGATGGCATTAACGGAATAGACCTTGCAAAGGTTATAAAACAAAAGAATGATAATTGTTTTATAATTTTTATTACCAATTATCCGATTTACCTTGATGATGCATTTGATGTAAATGCAATAAGGTATTTGACAAAGCCGGTTGACAAAAACAGACTAAGTATGGGCGTTGACAGTGTTATTGAGCGTATTGAGGTAAGCGAGAAAAAGCTGACCTTAACAAAGCTTGGCAGCAAACAAAAGATAGATATTGAAATATCAAGTATTATGTACATAGCTACATCAAGGCGGCATACAAGTGTGCTTTCGTCAAAATACGGAGAATTTGAGGTTGAGGAAATTTTTTCTGATGTTAAATCAAAAATAGAGAAAGAGGTTAATTACTTCTGTCAGTCTCATCAAAGTTTTTTTGTTAATCTTAAATATGTGGTCGGATACGATAAAAACAGCGTTTCGGTTGCATATGCGGGCAGACGGTACGAAGCATTGATGACAAGGCGAAGGTATAAGGAATTTGATGAGAAATTTTTTAAAATGGCAGGTAACTTAAGATGAATGTATTAAATCTTTTATTAATAACAATATCCGTTATAATGGAGTGTTTTGTGTTAATTTATTTTTCTAATGTGGTATTGGAGCCGAAACATTCAAAATTACAAAGCAATTTAATAATTATTTTGGGGTATTTTATATACGGAGTGTTGTGTTTATTTGAAAATCCGATAATAAATATTACAGATTTTTTCATTGTTACATTTTGTGTTTTGCGTATAGGGTTTAAAGATAATACCAAAAGTCTGATTTTAAAAACAATTATTCTTATGGTATTGATGATGTTTGGTGAACTGTTAATATCATTGCTGTTTAAAAAAGAGATTAATAGTGACTTTCACAGCAACATTACCGTTGTACAAAATATAGTTTTTGCTGTTGTATCAAAAATTGTATACTCTGCGGGAGTGTTTGTTTTAAGATTTTGTACAGTAGCAAAAGTGCGAAACAATCAGACAAAGGAAATGCTGTGGGTTCTTTTAATGCCTTTGACAGCGTGCATATATTTCAGCTTTTTTAACAGAGTATGTTTTTTGTTTGACGATTTTATGAGAACCGTATTTCTGTTAATAGGTATACTTTTAACAGTATCAAGCTTTATAGTATATATGGTATGTGACCGCATAGTTGAAAAGAACGAGGAAATCCAGCATCTTCAAAAGCTGGACTATAAAAAAGAAATAGACAAAAAGAGTTATGAGCTGATTAAGTCCAAGTATAATGATTTGCGAACAATGGTACACGACTTTAATAAATATTGCAATAATATAGAGGGTATGCTGAATGAGGACCGTGAAGAGGCAAGGTCATTTATTAAGTCATTGGAAAATAAAAATAAGGAATTTATGTTGATAGAGCATACAAATAACAGGGCGCTGAACATAGTATTGTCGCAAAAATACAGAGAATGTAACAGTAAAAACATAGACTTTCAAGTTTATATTCAGGCAATTGATTTATCGTTTTTGTCTGAAATCGATACGGTGTCAATATTCGCTAACCTTTTGGATAATGCCATTGAGGGTTGTGCCGAATCAAAGGTTAAAAAAATATTCCTGAATGTGTATCAGGTTAACGGTGCATATGTTGTTTTTAAAGTTGAAAACAGTTCGGATAATAAGCCTAATGAGAAAGACGGCATATTAAAAACTTTAAAAAAAGATTACTTAATGCACGGAATAGGAATGGAAAGTATAAAAAAAGCGTTGAGTAATTATGACGGACAATTAAGATGGGAATATAATGAGGAGACAAAGATTTTTAAAACAACGGCAATGATTGCTTACTATGATAAAATCAAGAAAAAATGACCAATCGTGTCTTATTTTGACCAATCGTGCATAATGTATTGACTTTTTTAAAAATTCCAATTATGATTCAAGTATCAAAAATATATTAATAAAGGAGTTTTAAAAATGAAAAAGAAACTGCAAAAAATCTATGCATTATGTTTGGGTGCGATTCCTGTTTGTGCTGCATTTATGCTCAGCGGCATAATTAATTCAACAGGCTGCTGGATTAACGGACAGGATGAAATGCCCGAAGGAGGAAAGAAATACCGTAAATTTTAAAAATGTTTAACAGTATTTCGACAAAATTGGTTTGCGCGGCTGTAGACAGGAATATAGTTGCTTTACAAAATCGAGAAGAAGTCATTTATGGGTTAAATGCATTTTTAACACTAACTATAAATGTTGCATCTGCCATAATAGTCGGTGCGTTAATGCATATGCTTCCGCAAATTATTCTGTTTATCGCAGGATATAAGTCACTTAGAAAGTATGTGGGCGGAAGTCACGCCAAAAATGCAAGACAATGCTACATTACATCAATAGTAACATATATTATTGCCTTATTGTTAATACGCTGTAATTTGTTTGGACAAACATCAATTACAATAATGGTTTGTATATGTTCAGGGGTAATGTTTGCAATATGTCCTGTTGAGGCAGAGAAAAAACCTCTTGATGATTTAGAGAAGGTAGTGTTTAGACGCAGAAGCAGAATTACAATTTCTATATTTATGATATTGTTTTTAATTTTACACTATTCTACTGCCGTTTACTTAAACTATACTTCCAATATTATTGCAACAAGTATAATAATAGTTGCAATATTTGCAGTGCAAGGCAATTTGCAGAATCGAAAAAGGTTATCCGAGTAAGATAACCTTTTTTAATTTTAAGGAACAAATGACCAAATGTGTCGTAATTCGACCAATTGTGCAAAATTTGTTGACGAGTACAATAAAATTATATACAATATAGCTGTAAATATCCGGAGCTCGAAGTATTTATAATAAAAATAATAAAGCGAGGTGATACCAACACAGAAAAGGTACCAAAGACAAAATTTGATTTAAGGCAAAACCTTAAAAATCAAAAAAGTGAGACCCGTGCAAAAATCAATAACAAGGGGCTAACTTGAAAAATGATTTAAAACAGAAATCTCGTACTTAATAATACAGGAAAAGTTCATAAATGTCAAGAGGTTTCTGATAAATCATTAAAAATTAAAGCAAAAGAAAACAAATTGTAAAAAATCTTAGAAAAGAGGGAAATGTTTTATGAAAAAATTTAAGAAAATTATAGCTATGGGTTGTGCGGCTGTTATGGCTGTATCAATTATGAGTGTAAGTGTATTTGCTGCCGAGAATCAAAGTGAATCGGATAGTGAAATATATTTTGTTCAGATGGATGAGAACGGTAACGACATTAGAACCATACCTTTGGTTAAGACCGAACCGGGCAGAAAACAGGCTGAGTTATTACAGAAAGCAAGAGCGGCTAAGCCTATTTGGGATTTAAGCAGTAAGGATTATACACTTACAAAAAGTAATTATGCACTTTATACATTGCCATATCGTTTCACAGGAACAAGAGGCTATAAAGTATATGTGTCTGCTAATATGACAGTTCCCGGCGGAACTTGGGCAGAGATAGCTATTAATAATGTAACAAGCGGAACTTCATATATGGGTTCGGTAAGTATGGAACAATCGGGAAATATGTTTAGCATAAGCGGAAGACTGCACGGTATAACGTCAGGCAACTATTACACTTATACAATGCAGGCAAGTACAGATTGTACATATTCTGATATCGAATTATATCAGCAATAAGCGCCAGGTATATGCCGTCGGGTTTTAGTTAGGATTCGGCGGCATAGAATATTTTTAAATTATAAGGAGGAGCAAAAATGAGCGGTTTAAAAGCAAAAGTTTTAGCGGTGGGGCTGGCGGCGGTAACAGCTGCTTCAGTCATAAGTATGGGCGCATTTGCCGCAGACTATAAGGGAAGAAGCACAGAGGAGTCGGAGAAGCGTTTTGAGGTTTTTGGGGTAATAAATAACGGCAATCGGACGTTTAACGATGATGACACATTAACGCGCGGAAAAATGGCGGAGGTACTTGGCAGAATATACGGATACAGCACATCTAACGCGGGAATAAGTGCAGAAGAAGTCTTTGCTGATGTTACCGCAGAAACTCCAAGCTATAACTGGATTCTGATAGCTAAAAATAACTTTTGGGTAAACGGAGACGGAACGGCGATGTTTCGCCCGAATGATAATATTACCGAAATAGACGGCGTAAAAATGCTTTTGACTATGGCGGGATATGACTGGTTGGCGGAAAAATGCGGAGGTTACCCCGAAGGATATGCAAAGGCAGCCAAAATTCTTATGCTGACCGAGGAAACAGGAGATTTAACAGCTGAACCGATGAAAAAGGATAAGCTTTTAAAAGTATTAAACGCTTATCTGGAACTGTATGACGTATCTGTTGATGATAATGGGTATGTAAGATTAAGCGGTATTTCGGACAGAGCCGAAACAACGGGAAAAATGATGGACGGATTAAGGCTGAAAGCAAGAAACATAGAAGACCCGTTTAAGTAAGCAATATAAAAGGCGGCGCAACACGCCGCCTTTTAAAGTAGAATAGACTATTTAACGGTATATCCGCCTTTAATCATAACGATTGCATCGGTTGATGCCTTAAAGCCTCTTCCGTCGGCAACCGGAATTATCAGAAGGTGATTGGAAGGAAGAGGTGTGTTATTAGCGAGGTCGAAGCCTGACGTTGTATCAGAAAGGCCGCCCTTTGCGGTCGCTATGACTGTTCCGCTTCCCATACGCAGGATAAATTCGGTTCCTGCTTCGCCGATTATGCTCTGACCCGCGTTTAAGTTTACCACAACGAAGGTTGAGGGTCTGGCTGTAACCGTTCCGCCGGATGAGGCGATGCCGAGCTGCTGGTCGACATAGGCCTTGATTTCGGGAACGACTTTATCGACTATATAGCTCTTTGTCACAACGGGGTCATCCGTTCCGCCCGG
The DNA here is from genome assembly GCA_902797885.1 of uncultured Ruminococcus sp. Lineage (GTDB taxonomy): Bacteria > Bacillota > Clostridia > Monoglobales > Monoglobaceae > UMGS1820. Next base: position 34,561 of record CADBUP010000049.1, on the reverse strand, counting down.
CTCAGAGAACACCGCAAAGCCGCTTACGGCGACCAGTGTGAGGCCGAGAATGATTCCGAATTTAAGCAGTTTACTCTTCTTTGTTTTCATAATTAATGCCCTCCTAAGTATATAATTCAGGTTTAATAATTGTCGTGTTTTCAGGTCAGACCGAAAGAAATTTCCAGGGCCTCGTTTACTCTGTCCATAAGCGAGCCGTCTATATGGCCTATTTTTTCCTTCAATCGCTTTTTGTCAATGGTTCTTATCTGCTCGGCAAGAACGACCGAGTCCTTTGAAAGCCCGAAACCTCCCGCATCGATTTCGATATGGGTCGGCATTTTGGCCTTATTTATCTGAGATGTGATAGCTGTAGCAATAACCGTCGGACTGTAGCGGTTCCCGATATCGTTTTGGATAATTAATACCGGACGGACACCGCCCTGTTCGGAACCGACGACCGGACTTAAATCCGCATAATATATATCTCCTCTTTTTACTATCAAAACATTCACGCTCCGCAAGTTTAGATTGTATCCTTTGCTCTCATCTGCATTATACGCAGCTTGAGGTGTTTTGGTACATAATCATCGGACAACCTGCGGCAACGAACGTGCGATTATGTACGGCCGTCAGAGAATCTTATATATTATTTGTATCTTATATCATTCCGAAGTCGGTGAGTCAAGAAGATAATTGTGCATCTTTTGCTTAATGCCGTTTCGGATATAGATTCTCGGAATTCTCTTGCCTATCATACAAAGGATTTCATAGTTGATAGTCCCCATTTTCTCGGCAAGGCTCTCTACCGGTAATTCTATATTATCGCCTACGCCGAACAAAATGACTTCGTCGCCGATAGCTATAGTATTGACATCTGTGACATTAATCATACATTGATCCATACAAATGTTTCCGACAACATTACACAATTTTCCCCCGGCAATAACCTGAGCCGAGTTGGAAAGCAATCTTGAATATCCATCGGCATATCCGACGGGAACGGTGGCAATTTTGCTTTCGCGGTCGGTGATGAAGCGGCGGCCATAGCTTATGCTTGAGCCTTTTTCGACGGTTTTGACGTTTGTTATCTTCGCCTTAAGAGTCATTGCCGGTTTAAGGTTCAGAATGCTGCAATCAACGAGCGGTGACGGACTCAACCCATACAAAATGACGCCGGGACGAACCATATCCAGGTGCATCTGAGGAAAGCGAATAAGTGCGGCGCTGTTTGCGCAATGACGAATCGGGATATTCAGGCCGTTTTCCTTTAATATATCGCATACTCTACAGAATCTGTCGAACTGTAAAAACGTATATTCATCATCATCGTCGTCAGCGACGGAAAAGTGTGTGAATATTCCGTTTATCTCTATATTCGGAAGTTTGGAAATCCTTAAAATTTCCGAAATGGTGTTCCTGCAGGCAGTTTCGTCATCTGCGAAGCGATAGCCGACACGACCCATACCGGTATCGATTTTGATATGTATTTTCGCATGTTTACCGAGGCGGATTGCCGCATTTGACATTGCCTCGGCAAGCTCATAGTCGAAGCAGCCGGGCATTACGTCATAGAATACAAGGGTTTCGGCATCCTCGCATCCCGAGTGACCGAGAATCAAAATCGGGCAGTGTATATAGCACCGCCGAAGCTGTATTGCCTCGTCAAGGCAAGCCACAGCAAGAGCGTCAGCACCGTTTTCCAAAAGGGTACGCGCAACCTCAAGGTAGCCGTGACCGTATGCGTCCGCCTTGACCACGCCGAGAATTTTTGCCGACGGCGAGACATAGCTTCTTATTGATTTTATATTATTTTCTATTGCATCGAGGTTTATTTCAGCCCATGCTCTGTTATTATGTTTCATTTTTTAAAGACCTTCTGTAATAATTATTTTATTGTGTTATTCTGTCAGCGTGCAAGCTCCTTAAGGGTAAGCGGAAGCTTTTCGATTAAATCGCTTGCAATAAGCCCGTATTCGCCCTTTTCCTCCGCGGCAATATCCCCCGCGAGACCATGGATAAACGTTCCGAGAGCCGCCGCATTAAAAGGCGAGAGCTTTTGACCCAAAAGCGACGCAATAACGCCGGTGAGAACATCACCCATTCCGCCGCTTGCCATTCCGCCGTTGCCGCTGTTGTTGACGTGAACCTCGCCGTCGGGTGCGGCGATAACCGTTTCGTGACCCTTTAAGACAACGTATACGCGATACCTTGCGGCGAGCTCTGTTGCCGCCGAGGTTCTGTCGTCTTCGATTTCTTTTATTGACTTCCCCGTGAGCCTTGACATTTCGCCCGGGTGGGGGGTGAGTATGACCGTACACCTGTGCTCTTTAAGAAGACTCATATCCTCAGCCAGAATGTTAAGACCGTCTGCGTCAATGACACAAGGGGCGGAATTTTGTAAAACGGCGGAAAGGATTTTCTTTGCGCCGGCACTTTTGCCGAGCCCCGGACCTATCGCGCATACATCGCATGAGGTTAGCTTGTCGGAAAGCTTTTCCGCGGCGTCCTCTGTCAGTATTTTATCACAGCAGGGGAGGGGGTATGTCATAACTTCATCGAGCTTTGCCGCCGCCGTAGGCTGAATACATTCGGGAAGAGCCAGGGTAACAAGGCCGCTTCCGCAGCGCATTGCCGCGCGGGAACAAAGACAAGCCGCGCCGATCATACCGTTTGAGCCGGCAATTATAAGCACCCGGCCGCAGTCGCCCTTGTTTATATTCGGGCGGCGTTTTGGAAGCATAGAACGATAGCTTTTAATCATATCCGCGTATCTTCCCATATTATATTCTTCGCCGCATACAACGGCAACGGCACAGTCACCCGAATGGCTTAGACTTACATCCGCGTTTATCGGCTTTCGCATAAACAAAATATACGGCTTTCCGAGTTCATCGTGAAGAATTTCAATATCGCGCGGGCTGAATCCGCGAAAGCCGCTTCCCATATACTTCGCGAAGGCCTCCTTGGCGGCAAACGCCGCGGCTATGCTGTTGAACGGGTTTTTCATTCCGTCAAAGTAATGCCTCTCACGCAGGGTAAATACGTGTTTTTTGAAGACCTCAATATTCTTCATCTGTGAGAATCTTGAAATCTCGGTTATGTCAATTCCGGTTTTAATCATATTTATTCCCTTTTTTTTTTTTTTTTTTTTTAATCATTCAAAAGAACTTAGTCTAAGAATACGTTTTGAGGATTCAGGCGGCGGAAGCCGTCCTGAATTCTTTCATCGGGGTTAAAGAGAAGCATATATTTCTTGCTCTCTTTTAAGTATACTACAAAGAAGACATCCTCATCCGAGGGAGAGGTGCAGGCATATATCTTTTTTATGTCGCGGTTTTCAGCATAGTTTTTGTATGCGCGGTTTGAAGTTTTCGCCATAATTTCAATCTCACGGGCGTTGAGGTCGGTAAGCTTCTTCCTGCGGCGTGCAGCAATGATTTTATCCACGTCAAGCGCACCGTTTGTAAAAGCGTATTCGTACTCTAAATTTACCGAAATAAGCACATTATAGAGCAGATATATAAGCCCTACACAGATAAGCAGCGCGATAGAACCGAAGAACTGGATTCCGAGAAGCATCGGTGTGGCCAAAAGCACAAGCAGAATAGCCAAAACACAGAGTGCAATTTTAAATATATCGCCTGTAGTCCTTCTTCTTTTAACAATTTGTTCAACAAAAACATCCATTATTATAACCCTTTCTGTCTTTAATATAACTTTTATATAATTTTTATGAACCCTTGCGTATAGTAACGGTCGATTTCGGAATTCCTATTCCGTTCCAACCGGACAGGTCAAGCTGACCGCTGTCGTTTGCACCGACGCCGAAGGCGGTTCCGTCAACCGATATGCCTATGCTGTGGCGTTCTCCGCCGGCCGCGGCGGCAATGTTCTTCCATAAATCCGTCATACATTGATTAGAATCGTTTCCGCCGAAGGCTTGTGTATGACCGTCGGCCGAGGTTACAATCACGTTGCTTGCTCCGCATGAGATGAAGTATGTGTCCTTGACCTTTGTTGCTTCGGATATTCCGCGGCTGTCATCACCGGCAAAGACTATTCTTCCGTCATATTTAAGACCGACGGTGAAGCCGTTCCCGGCGCAGATCGAAACGATGTCGCTCCACTGACCGATGTTACATTCGCCATGGGAGTTATCGCCTGTGGCAATAACGGTTCCGTCTATTTTAAGACCGACAGTGTGGGTGTCCCCGGCACTGACCGAAACTATCCCCGACCAATTTTCAACATCGCATTGACCGTAGGTGTTATCACCTGTCGCAACAGCTCTCCCTTGTTTGGTTATCCCTACGGTGTGGCCGCTTCCCGCCGCTATATCCGAGATGTTTTTCCATGAGGAAACGCTGCATTGCCCATAGGTGTCATCACCGGTTGCCGTGACGCGTGCGTTACGCATAAGAGCGACCGAATGGTCGCCGCCGGCGGCAAGCTTTGTTACATCACGCCACTTTGAGACATCGCATTGTTTTTTGTTATTATTCCCGGCGGCTAAAACCGTTCCGTCAGATTTTAATGCGAGGGTATGTGCCCTGCCTGCGGCGACAATACCTGAGTACGCCTCTATGATACTTCGATAGTTTTCTCTGCTTTCGATATAGCCGTTAAGCGACTTAAAGTACTTGCCGGCATCGTAAAAATCGCGCTGTCTTGCATAACTCATGGCAAGGCTCCAGTCAAGCTCCTTCTTTTTATCACCGAAAAAGACATATTGCTCGGCTTTTTCAAGCTCGCCCACCGCGTCCTCGAATTTACCGCTGTTATACAGATTCATCGCCTTTTTATATGCCGCTTCGGAATCCTGATTATATTTTAAGGCATAGACTCCGCCACATATTGCCCCCGAGATAAGAATAAGGGCGAGAAGTCTCGCGATAATACGCTTTTTTCTCTCGGTCGGGTCATGCTTGATAAATTCGCGGATTTCTTCCTCCTCGCGGAAGCGTTGTTTTCGCGCCTCACGCTTTTCCTTTCGGGTTTTGGGCGCTTCAATGAAATCGGCTTGGCCGTTCGGCTCAATCAAGGCCGAGGAATCAAACTTCGCCGTATCATCGCTGACGGTGGGTTCGCTTTGAGTGACCTCAACCGAATCCGGAAAGACGGAATCACTGTGCCAATTTGTGCCGTCCTCTAAAATTGCGTTTCGCACTATTATTGCCGCCGCGGCGGTCATAAGTGAGGGAACCTCAAGCTCGATGCCGCCTTTTTTATACTGAACATCATTTATAGCCGATAGTTTAGACCCATCCGGGCCGTAACAGCATATGTCAAGACGAACGTGTGAAATCGGGCCGTATGCCGCCTTTAATTTTATATGAAGTGAAACGCGCACATTGTCTGAATCCGAAAGCAGTTCACACTTACTAATCCTTACCGGACAGTCGGTCTCGATGTTATTGAGTTTGTCTATGGCTTGCAAAAGCTCCATTCTTTCACCAACATTTCATATTCTTGTATGAATTTTTAATTATACATAATATATTATAACCTTAAACTTCGGAAATTGCAAGAATGTTATGATATTGTAATGAAAAGTTAATGAAAAGTTCCCAAAACGCGCCTTATTTTTACATTCGCGTATAATTTTAGGCGCTTGGCATAATCTATTAATAAAAGAATAAACTGCCCAAAGAGGCATCGGAGGTACGAAAATGAGGAAGTTAATGTGTATAAAGAGAATTGCTTGCCTGATAATGGCAATATCTTTAATTTCGGTTACGGGGTATGCTGAACCGGTTCAGCAGGTCGATACAAATGTTTCGACACAGCTGATAAATGCCAAGTCGGGAATATTAATGGAGGCGTCAACCGGCGAGGTTTTATACGAACAGAACGCAAACGAGAGGCTTCAGATTGCCAGCGTGACAAAGGTAATGACCATGCTTCTCATTATGGAAGCGATAGACAGCGGAAAAATTTCGCTTGACGATATGGTAACAACAAGCGAGTATGCCGCGTCTATGGGCGGTTCACAGGTTTTTCTCGAGGCGGGCGAACAGATGAGTGTAAATGATATGTTAAAGGCTATCGCCGTTGCTTCGGGCAACGATGCGGCGGTGGCTATGGCCGAGTTTATCTCGGGCAGCGAGGGCGCGTTTGTCGAGAAGATGAACAAGCGTGCGTCCGAGCTCGGCTGTGAGAATACTCATTTTATTAACTGTAACGGCCTTGATGAAACACCCGAGCATTACAGCAGCGCCCGCGATGTCGCAAGAATATCGCAGGAGCTTTTAAAACATACAAAAATATTTGACTATACGACTATTTGGATGGACAGCTTAAGAAACGGAAGCTTCGGACTTTCAAATACAAATAAGCTGATACGTTTTTATAACGGGGCGAACGGACTTAAAACAGGCTCAACAAGTACGGCGAAGTATTGCCTGTCGGCGACCGCGCTTCGCGATGGAATGCAGCTTATCGCGGTGATTATCTGTGCCCCGTCGACCAAGGACAGATTCTCGTCCGCGTCGGCCTTGCTTGACTATGGGTTCGCCAATTATGAGGTGGCAAGCGATGAGGACTTAAATGTGGCGGTTCCGTATGTTCGGGTTGTCGGCGGAGTGAAGGAACAGATTACGCCAAAGGTGTCGGGAAGCGGCTTTGTTGTGAAAAAGGGTAACAAGAGTAAGCTCGAAACAAGGTTCGAGATGGAAGAGAGCGTTTCCGCGCCGGTTGAGGACGGACAGAAGCTGGGCGAAATTATCTATACCATAGACGGCGAAGAGGTTACCCGCCGCGATGTATGTGCGACGGAGCGGGTAGATAAAATAAATGCTGTTCAGATATTTTTGAGATGTCTCGCCGATTGGCTGAAGCTTTAATTTCGACAAAATTTATTCTGATTGATACACGATTGTAATATTCTGACACATAATTGTAATATTTCTTTCGACAAAAATATGTTATAATAAAATATAATGCTATAATTATGCGCATATGGCGTATTAAGATAAATCGAACAGGAGATACAATTATGGCCGGAAAAACCAAGAAAACCAATACAGCTTCCAAGGGAAAGAGGAGCGCCGCAAAAAAGACTGAGGATACACAGAGAACGGCGAAGACCCCGGCGGCGGGCGCCGCACAGAGACGGAAAAAGCCGGGAGCCGGCGGAAAAACGAAAACTCTGTCTAATGAGATAAAGGGTATTGTTTTGATTGCTCTCGGAATCTTTTTGGGCTTTGCGTTCCTCACCGAGGCAACGGGAACGGTAGGAAGGTTTATAAAAGACGTATGCTATGGACTTTTTGGGATGTCAATTTCGATAAGCTGTATTTTTATTATAGCTACCGGAGTTATGGCGTTCTTTGACAAGGAGGGCGAGAAAAACGCTTTTAGGTACGTTCTTTTGTCGCTTCTGATAGTTGTTACCTCGGTTATTGTTCCTATGGCAACGGGACATACACGTTTTAATGAACAGACCGTTATAGGAAACCTGACAGAGCTTTGGCAAAGCGGTCAGAAAAGCATCGGCGGCGGAGTAATCGGCGGCGGCCTGTGCGGATTTTTAAATCTGCTTATCGGCCCTGCGGGAACGTGGGTTGTGACGATTGCGGCGGAGATTATTCTTATTATATTGTTGACCGAGATTTCGATTGAGAAGATTTTCAGAAGTCTCTGCGGAGCAATAAAACGAAGGAGAGAGGATTTTCACGATGTTGCGGGAAGCGAGGTTGAGTTTGAGCTTCCCGAGTATTCAGAGCAGAGCGATGCGGTTAAGCGAAAGCTTTTAAAACGGCGGAAAAATGAAGAGATAGATATTCCTCTTGATGAAGAGAAGAGAGAAGCGTCTAAAAAAGGCGGGAAGAAAGGAAATAACGGAAAGAAGAAGTTCTTTGAGGGATACTTTGACGGGGACGAGGTTGTGGATGAGGCAGCCGTGGCGGAAAAGGAAAAGCCGATGCGGTTTGAGTTCACCGAGGACAGCGGAATATTGGATGACATAGTACCCGAAAATATCAACGATGGTATAAATGACCTCCCGTTTGATATAGACAGCCTTAAAACAGGGGTCTTGTCTGAACTTCCCGATGAGGACGGGAACTATGAAAAACCCGTTGAAAACGAGGAGGGTACGGACTTTGAACCGCCCTCTGAGGCAAAGCTCGAGGATGTGCTTGACCCGCTGACTCAGAAGGCGGTCGATGCCGGGATTCCGCTTGACCGTGCCGTGACAGCGGGCAGGCGAATGGCGACAGAGGAAGCGGAAGAGAACACGCCCGAGGCGGAAATTAAGCGTCAGATAAACGAGTCGGAGCAAATAAAACCGAGAAACATACGGTATCGGCTTCCGAGACCCGACCTCCTTGAAATGCCGAAGCCGAGGACAAAGAGCCGAAGTGAGGTAAAGGCTGAGCTTGAAGAAAAAGCGAATCGCCTGCTTGAGACCCTGCATAGCTTTAAGGTCGAGGCGAAGATAGTGAATATCACTCAGGGACCTACGGTTACACGATTTGAGCTTCAGCCCGGAGCGGGAGTGAAGGTATCGAAGATTACGAACCTTTCGGATGATATTGCGCTGAGCCTTGCCGCATCGGGCGTTCGTATCGAACCGGTGGCGGGTAAGTCGGTTATAGGTATTGAGATTCCGAATAAGGTCGCGACTCCTGTGCCGATACGAGAAGTAATAACGAGTGAGAATTTCAGAAACTTTAAGTCAAAGACGGCGTTTGCCCTCGGTAAGGACATAAGCGGAAATTGTGTAGTGGCCGACATTGCCGACTTTCCGCACGGACTTATCGCCGGCGCCACCGGTTCGGGTAAGAGTGTATGTATAAACTCGCTTATTATAAGTATTTTGTTCAAGGCGAGACCTGACGAGGTTAAAATGATAATGGTTGACCCGAAAATGGTTGAGCTTGGCGTTTATAACGGGATTCCACACCTTCTGATACCGGTTGTAACCGACCCGAAGCACGCGGCGGGTGCGTTGAACTGGGCGGTTGGCGAGATGAAGAACCGCTATAAGCTTTTGAACGAGAACAAGGTCAGAAATTTAAGCGGATATAACGCACTTATGGATGAAATCGGCGAGCCTGATGCTAAGCTCCCCGAAATCGTGATTATTATAGACGAGCTTGCCGACTTGATGATGGCGGCGAAGAACGAGGTCGAAGGGGCAATCAACAGCCTTGCCGCGCTTGCGAGAGCGGCGGGAATGTATCTTATCATTGCGACTCAGAGACCGTCTGTAAACGTTGTTACCGGCGTTATTAAAAATAATATACCGACGCGTATCGCCTTTGCCGTTACTTCAAACGTGGACAGCCGAACGATTCTTGACTGTATCGGCGCAGAAAAGCTTTTGGGAAAGGGCGATATGCTCTACAGCCCCCGCGGAGCGGCAAAGCCGATGAGAATTCAGGGGAACTTTGTTTCGGATTCAGAGCGTGAGGCGGTTATTGACTATATCAAGGGTCAGTATGAAGCAAATTATGACGAATCGATTATCGAGAATATAGAGAGGGAGCGCGAGCAGGTTGCCGCCAATACCGAGACTCAGACAGACGGTGAGGATGACCGCGAGAGCGGGCATAAGGATAAGCTGTTCTATGAGGCGGTTGAACTTATTTTAGACAACGGCCAGGCATCGGTCGCTATGTTCCAGAGGAAGTTTAAGATGGGCTATCAGCGTGCCGCAAAGCTCATAGACCAGATGGAAAAGTATAAGATAATCGGGCCTTATGAGGGAACAAAACCGAGACAGGTTTTGATAACAAGGCAGGAATTTAACGAGATGCGAATGAATGACCCCGACCAATAATCGGAAAACCGTATCGTAAAAAGCGGAAAAAAGGTGATAAAATCAGTCAAAAACCGCTTTTTTATAAGCAAAATTGCCATAATAGGTTTTTAAAAATTGTGCAATCATACAAAGTTGTATGGAATTTAAAAAAAGTTGTGGAAATTTTTCAGTATTTATAGTAAAATATATGCATTGAAATAAATTTTTATTCTAAATTTAAAAGGAGTTTTTTGAAATGAACAAACAGGAATTAATTTCAGTAATTGCTGACAAGGCTAATCTCACAAAAAAAGATGCTGAGGCTGCTCTCGCTGCATTTACAGGTGCTGTTGAGGATGCGCTCAAGGCCGGCGACAAGGTTCAGCTCGTTGGTTTCGGCAGCTTTGAAGTAAGAGAAAGAGCTGCAAGAACAGGCAGAAATCCTCAGACAGGTGCTGAAATGAAAATAGCTGCCGCTAAGGTACCTACCTTCAAAGCCGGCAAGGCATTGAAGGAACTTATCAACAAATAATTAAAGTTGACGGAAAACCGGACAGGCGTATCGCCTGCCCGGTTTTTAAGTTATTTTTTGTACAGTATTCTTATCGCCCCCGCGTCCTTGTCCGCAAAGACAAAGCTTTCGTTTGAGGTGACCTTCATAATCTCATTACCGTTAGCGGAGATATAGCCGCCGTCGATTAATTCAACATCGTCTATCGCATTGACGTCAAGCGTCCTGAACTTCTCGGTTTTTGGACTGAAAGCGCTTATAACTCCGTTTATTACATTCCAAAAATAGAAGCTGTTGTTTCCGCAGGCCATTTTGCCGGACCTAATTGGAAATTCGGTTTTAAACTCATTCTTTTCTTTAGAAGAAAAGTTATAGGTATAGATGCGGTTATTTTCTTTGTCGAATACAAATAATTTATTTCCGTTTTGTATTACGGCGGATATTATCGGAGAGTTATAAGCCATATTTATTTCGGTATATTCTTTCGTGTCGGGATTGATTAAATAAATATAACCGATATAATTATGACCGTTGGCGCTTGTTGCCGCGACCTGTCCGTTTGGCAGGGAACCCACTATAGAGCAGTATTCAAAGTCTCGTGAGTTGTAATTTTTAAACTCATATTTGGTTATAACTTCACTTAAATCATCGGCGTTAAGAGTTATCCAAAACCTGCCCTCGCCCTCCTGGCCGTCTTCGTTTACCTTAGTGTTAAAATATCCGACAAGCCATACCTTATCCGAGGTTTTGTCATAGTATACCTGCTGTGCCGAAAAGTCTGAGTATCGTGCAACAATGACTTCTTTTTCAATAGTCTTGGTTTCGTATGTATACTCATCTGCACTGTCGGAACTATTTGTATTCTCGGCCGTATCGCCGCTGACGTTCTCTGCGGACGCTGATTTTGTATAGGATGCTTTTTCGGCTGTTGTGTCCGATGATTTATCGGTATCATCTTTAGAATTATTATCTTTATTTTCTATGTCGTCCGATGAATCGGGGTCATCGGAGGGTTCAGATACTTTTTCGTCCTGCTTTTTGTCGGAAGTATCGGAAGGCTTTTCGGCTTTTGTCTTTATCTGAACCGTTTCTTCACGCGTTTCGGTTTCCTGATACTTAAGCTTTGAAAGACTTGTTATCTTCTTGGCGCTTCCGCCCTTTGACGATACCCTATAAAGTGAATTGTCGCTTCGATTTATATAATAAACATTGTCCCGGCCGTCCACGGTGAAGTCGGTGAGTGAATTACTTATCGTTGCCTTCGCAAGAGTCTTGACAGCATAGGGGGTTTTGTCCTGCTGAGAGTCATATGCCTGTCTATCGGCGGATTTTGTTTCGCTGTCTGCTTCCCTGCCCGAATTATTTATAACCTCTGAAATATTTTGCGTGTCATCGGCTTTTGAAACATCGGTGGTTTTGTTATCGTTTCCGTATTGGAAGGCGCGCCAGAGCATTGCTGCGGCTTCGGCACGGCTGATTGAGTCCTGACCTCTGAAGGTTCCGTCCTCATACCCTGAAACAAGGCCGCGTTCGACTGCGGCGGCAACATACGGTTTCGCTGATTCTGATATGCTCTCACAATCCGAGAACATAGTTTTAAGCATATTTTGGTCAGCTGATTTTGTGTCATAGCCCTTTAGTTTTACAAGAGCAACGGCTATATCCTCTCTGAGCGCATAGTTGTTCGGACGGAAGTAATTCTCGCCGAACGACTTGTATCCGGTGAGATAGTTCTTGGCCGTTTCAACATAGCTGAAGAACCAGTCATCATACTTGACATCACAGAAGTAAGAGTATTCGGGGTCTTCTAATCTTAAACCTGCCGCACCAACCATAATCTTGGCGAATTCACAGCGTTCGACATAGTTGTCGGGGTAATAGTATCCGTTCGGATAGCCGTTGAGTACGCCTCTTTCCTGCATCTCACCGATAAAATTAAACGCCCAATAGTCCCGCTGAACATCTTGAAATTTAACGTCATATGTGCCCGACGGCTTAGTCTTGTATTCGGCGCCGTATTCGACAGCGGAAACGGGTATGATTGCCGCAGAGATAACGGCCGCGGCTGTAACTAATGATAAGAAACGATTTTTTGTTTTAATATTCATGATTTTTCCTCCATATTTTTTAAAATTTTTTATTTTACGAATACTAAATATTCAGCCAAACAATTTAACCACCTCTATTGTCAAATAATGTAAGTTAATTATAACACAAATATGTGACGAATTTTGTCATATTATGGAAAATATTATTTTATAGTACTTAAAAGTACTGTAAAATAATATTAATACATTTTTATGTTAAAGTCAATGAGTACTGATTAATACTAAAAATAAAGGAGCGTGAGGTATATGTATCTTCCAAGACTTCGGGATTTACGCGAGGACAATGATTTAAAACAGACTGATATTGCGGAATTTCTGGGAATCCGCCAGACTGTGTATTCGAGATATGAACGGGGGTTTCAGAATATTCCGCTTGAGCATTTGATACGTCTTGCCCAAAAATACGGGGTTTCGACCGATTATATATTGGGGCTTACCAAGAATCCGAAGCCGAATCGGTGATTATGCCGACAGACGGCGGAACCCTATAGTGAATATTCACCAAATGGTTAAATTTTTGTAACTTTTTAAGTGAGGTATTTACTTTTTAACAGTTTTGTTGTATACTTAAACTTGAGTTAATATAGTATGCGGCAGGAAATATAAAAAATTTATGTTTTTGCCGTGATTTTCGGGAAGGTCGGTAAACAGATGAAGAAGAATAAGGGCGGCAAGGCGGCCGCCACCATAAGCATTATGGCGATAATAATTATGGCGGCAAAGGTAATGGGCTTGCTCAGAGAAACGCTTGTGGCAAGGCTCTACGGTCAGGGAATGGAGTCGGATATGATAAATACCGCGACTCAGATTCCGCTTTTGTTTTTTGATATGGTGCTTGGCGTCGCCATATTATCCACGTTTGTCCCCATATTTAATAAATATTTAGAAAAAGACGGCAAGGAAAAGGCAATGAGGTTTGCCGATAACTTTACTTCCATTGTCGGGTTGATTGCAATTATCGCCGCGGTTTTGGGAATAATATTTGCGAAACAGCTTGTTCACGTTATGGTTCCTGGGTACGCCGATGTCCCGGGTAAGACAGAAAAAACAGCTTCGCTTCTTCGCATACTCTTTCCTTCTATTGTATTTACCGCTTGGGCATATGTGGCGGTCGGGGTGCTTCAGTCATTCGGCGAGTTCACCGTTCCTTCGCTTATAAGCGTTGTGTCAAACGGTGTTATGATTGCGTATCTGATTATATTCGGAAACAGACTCGGGCTTGAAGGCGTAGCCGTATCTATGCTTATCGCGTGGGCACTTCAGCTGTTTGTTCAGATTCCATATCTGATAAAGTTCGGCTGCCGCTATCGTTTCAGGCTTGATTTTAAAGACAGCGGTATTAAAGAAGCGGCGCTTATCGCCCTTCCGGTTCTGATAAGCTCGTGGGTACAGCCGCTCTGTAACGTGATAAATATGTCGTTCGGTTCAAGCCTGGGTGACGGAGCCGTTTCGGCGCTCAACTGGGCAAACAAGATATATATTATTATGGTAGGTGTGTTTGCATATGCAATAACAAACTTTATCTTTCCGAAGCTGTCAAGGCTTGCGTCCTCCGAAAACGGTGATGAGTTTGCTGAAATGACAAGAATGTCGGTCGGTTACATCGCGGCAATAATCGGAATAGTCTGTGCGCTTTTTCTCGCGCTTTCAAGGCCGATTATCAGCGTGGTGTTCGAGCGCGGAGAGTTTACCGCGGAAAATACGGCGATAACCGGAACGGCGCTGTTCTTCTATTCATTCGGAATGGTTGGCTATGCGATATGCGAGGTTCTGAACAAGAGCTTTTATGCCCTGTCCGACGGAAGAACCCCGATGATGACATCGCTTATAGGAATTGTAGTGAACTTCGGTATGGCGGCGCTCTTGGTCGGAGGACTGAAAATGGGCGTCGGCGGACTCGCTCTTGCGAGCGCGGTAAGCTCGCTGACTATTGCCGCCTGCTTGCTTTTTATGATAAACAAGCGCAGAAGGGGCGTTATCACCGCGGCTTTTATCGTAAACCTTATAAAAATTCTGATTTGTACCGCGGCGGCTTTTGCTGTCGCAAAGGCGGTAGATATATTTGCATCGGGAATCGGAAGCGGAACGATAATGACGCTGGTCAGACTTTGTATATGTGCGGCCCCGGCGGTTTTGGTCTATGTCGGTCTTGCTTATATAATAGGTGTGAACGAAATCCGTACTGCGGCGGCTAAGCTTAGAGGCATCGCCTCAAAATGAGCGCTTAAAAAGCGAAAAGGAGAGTACTATATTATGAACAACACAATCGGCTGCTTTCATGCGGCGTGGCTGTTTATTTGGAACTTGATAAAAAACAGCTTTATATATAAATTATTAAAAGGAATATATGACGGAATCTCGGACGCATGGCGAAAAAGCCGAATCGTCGGCTGGTTCAGGCGGCTTCACGTTGATGAGGATGCTCTGGGCAAGACGTTAGCAGGGAGAATTGTGCGAAGTCCGTTTACGTTTTTGGAGTTTTTACAGAAAAAGCTCGGCGGAAGGCTTGCGGCGGCGATAGAGGAAAGCTCGGTTTTTGACCTGTGCCGGGCATATCTTCATAATCTGCTTGCGCTGAACCTGCGTTTTATCGGTCTTTTGTTGTTTGTCGTGTCATCGGGGTTGATTTTCGGACAGCTGGCAATGCACCAAAAGGCGGGTTGGGTATTGCTCAGCGGAGCGGCTGTCGGAGCGGTTCTGTCATTCTTTGATGTTAATGTGACCGGGTATCTCAAGGGTTCGGCGCTTGTTCGGCTTGCCTGCACCCTTCTCGGAATCGAGCCGGACTTTAACTGGTATGACGAAGAATATACAAAAGGAAAGGACAGGCTTCTTTCGGCCGTATTTTTCGGGGCGGCTGCCGGTCTTGCCGGCGGAATTATTAATCCGCTTCTCGCCCCCGCGGCGGTAATCGGCTTTGCGGCGGTTTTCCTTATACTCCGCTCGCCGGCGGCAGGAGTGTTCTTCCTTGTGCTTGCCGCACCTCTTGCGCCGACAATGGCGGATGTCGGACTTGCGCTTTTGTGCATATTCTCGCTTGCGGTCTATTCGATAACGCACGAAGGCTTTAAGTTCAGATTCGACGGAATCGGATTTTTTATAATGATTTTTCTCGGGGTATATGTCATTGCGGCTCTGACATCGTTCGCTATGCTGAACAGCTTCAGTATTTGGGCAATATACTTCGTATTCATTTCGATGTATTTTGTAATCATTAACACCGTGGACACGGAAAAGCTTTTGATGAACCTTTTAACTATGTTCGTAATTTCGGGATTTCTGGTATGCCTTTACGGTGTGGCACAGTATGTTTTCGGCTGGGATACATCGCAGGCGTGGATGGATGAACAGATGTTCAGCGATATTAAGATGCGAATTTATTCAACGCTCGGAAACCCCAACGTACTCGGCGAGTATATACTTCTTGTTATGCCGGCGGCGGTCGGACTTATGTGGGTCAGCAGAAAACCGGCGGCGAAGATTGTCTACGCCGGAATTTCGGCGATTATGTTCGGGGCGCTGATACTTACGTTCTCACGCGGATGCTGGATAGGAATTATGGCTGCGGCGGCAATATTCATTACCTTTGCGGCAGGAAAGCTGTGGGGGCTCGGACTGATTGCCCTTCCGATAATACCTATGATTCTTCCCGAAAGCATAATCAAGAGATTTTCGAGTATCGGAAATATGGAGGATTCTTCAACCTCATACCGTGTGTATATCTGGATGGGAACCCTTGCGATGGTAAAGGACTTTTGGCTGTCGGGCATAGGAATGGGTCAAAAGGCGTTTACCCAGGTGTACCCGTTCTATTCGTACAACGGAATCGTGGCACCTCATTCGCACAACCTGTTTTTGCAGATTTTGGTTGAGTCAGGTGTAACGGGAATTTCGGTTTTTCTGATAATAACGATTCTGTTTTTGAGAAGAATTATGACCGGCTATCAGATAGGCGGAAAGGGCGACAGGCTTTCAACCGTTATGACCGCACTTGCGGCCGGTGTATGCGGCTTCCTCCTACAGGGAATGTTCGACAACTGTTTCTATAACTATCGCGTGATGCTTGTGTTCTGGTGCGTTTTGGCAATGGGAAGGGCATGCGTGTATGTTGCGGAGCGGAAAAGGAGGTCGGATAAATGATAAAAGTGGTTGAAGTATCATCAGATTCAAATATAGGCGGCGCCGGGAAGTGTATTCTGACATTTTTAAAGACGTTTGACCGAAAAAGTTTTGACGTTTGCGTTGTGCTTCCGAAGAAGAGCCTTTTAAGACCCGAGGTCGAAGAACTCGGAATCAAGGTCTGTGAAGCGGAGCATCTCGCTGAGAAATCGCTCGACTTCAAAGCCGTATCGGGACTTATTAAACTGTTTAAAGAACTTAAACCCGATATTGTTCATACCCATGCGAGTATGTCGGCGCGAATCGCCGCAAAACTCTGCGGAATCAAGACGGTCTACACAAGGCACAGCGTTTTTCCGCCGCCCGACAAGCTATGCCATGGAATAGGCAAGGCAATTAACGGGTTTGTCAACAATCATACAGCGGACAGGATAATTGCCGTTGCTGAAGCGGCAAAGGAGAATATCGTGGTTACCGGTGTTGACCCGAAAAAAATTGACGTAATATTAAACGGTGTTGAGCCGCTTGTTCCGTACAGCGAGGAAAGGCTTTCAGAGCTTCGCAGGGAATATAATATAGAAGGCGGAGAAAAGGTCGCCGTAATGGCGGCAAGACTTAATGTGGTAAAGGGGCATAAGTATTTTGTCAAGGCGGCGGAAATTTTAAAGAGCCGCGGAATTAAGTTTAAATTTCTGATTGCCGGAACGGGCGACGCGGAGGATGAGCTGAAACAGCAGATTAAGGCTTCCGGTCTTGAAAATGAGGTGGTTATGCTCGGCTTTTTGAGCAATGTTGAGCCGCTTATGAACGTTATGGACGTTCAGGTCAACTGTTCGTTCGGCACAGAGGCGACAAGCCTTGCACTTCTTGAGGGTATGAGCCTCGGGAAGCCGGCGGTTGTTACCGACTTCGGCGGAAACCCGGGGGTTATTCAAAACGGGGTGAACGGATTTTTAACCCCGACGCACGATGCGGAGACCCTTGCTAAAGACCTTGAAATACTTTTTTGTGACGAGGACTTATATAAAAGAATGAGTGCCGAGTGCAGGCGGATATACAAGGAAAAATTCACAGCCGATGTAAATGCAAGAAATATAGAAAATGTGTACATGGCTGTACTTAATAAATAAGCTGAAAAATTAAGCGGAAAATAATCAGATTGGAGAATTTTGTTATGGAGAACAAGAAAAAAGTCAGATTTAACGGTATGGACTTGTTTATAATAATAGCGGTGATTCTTGTTGCCGCGGCAGGGATATATCTTATGCACGGAAGAGGAAGCGGAAAAGCCTCGGCATCGGAGAAAAATGTTAATGTGACATATACGGTCGAGCTGACGGGCAAGGGAGAGAATTTGACAAAGCTTATAAAAGAGGGCGACCCCGTTATGGTCGGCGAAAAGGATAAGGCCAATATGAAGGTTACAGCTGTTGAGGTCTCTCAGGCAAAGACCGACGGATATGATATTGAGACGGGGCGTGTGCTTCGCTCTCCCATACCCGACGAGTATGATATAAAGGTCACTATGACCGCGGTCGGAACCGAATCCGACGCGGCGATAAAGGTTGACGGAGTTGCTTTAAGGGTCGGTCAGAACGCGGTGCTCAGCAGTAAGGGCTGGGCAGGAAGCGGATATGCAATCGGACTTGAAACAAAATAACTCAGGTGCATAGTGATAGGAGGAAAAAATAATGATTATAAATAAAGACGGAAAGCTTTTCGGTAAAATCAGCATTATTGATATTGCGGCTGTGCTGATTATAATAGTTTTGATTGTCGGAATCGCAAGTCGGTTTTCGGGTAAGTCAAATGTGGTCGTTTCATCGGGAGAGAAGATAAAGTGTACCTTCCTGGTAAAGAATGTCAGAACATATACGGTGGACGCGCTTGAAAAGAAGGGGCCTATGTTTGACAAGACTTCAAAAGAGTATATAGGCGAGATTGTTGACGTAAGGCAGACAGAGGGTAAGTATAAGGTAAATATGGCGGACGGAAGCTTTAAAGAAGCTATCCCCGAAGAGAGATATAACGTCTATGTGACGGTTGAATTTATGGGAAAGTCGGGAAGCAACGGCTTTTATACCGCCGCTAATAAGTTCCTCGGCGCGGGAACCTCAACAAACATCACAACCAAGTACGCTGAGTGCGGAGCATCGGTTTATTCGATTGAAGCGGAATAACAAAAGCAGAATAACAGAAATGGACGGTGAGACTTATGTTTCTTGCGGACGGCTGGAAGGACTATAAGGTTCTTGACTGCTCTGACGGAGAGAAGCTTGAGATTTGGGGAGACAAAATTTTGGTTCGACCCGATCCTCAGATTGTCTGGAAGTCGGACAAGTCAAGAAATGAGTGGAAAGCGGCGGACGCTGTTTACCACCGCAGCAAGACGGGCGGAGGAAGCTGGGAATGTTTTAAAAGGCTTCCGGATTCGTGGACAATAAATTACAGAGATTTGAAATTCGGCATAAAGCCGATGGGTTTTAAGCATACCGGGCTGTTTCCCGAGCAAGCGGCGAACTGGGACTGGTTCTCACGTCTGATTAAGAATGAAAAAGGACGTGACGTCAATGTTTTAAACCTCTTTGCATATACCGGCGGGGCAACCGTTGCGGCTGCAAAGGCCGGCGCAAGGGTGTGTCACGTTGACGCGGCGAAGGGAATGGTTTCGTGGGCAAAGGAAAATGCGGCGCTTTCGGGGCTTTCCGATCATCCTATACGTTATATAGTGGATGATGTTAAAAAGTTTGCTCAGAGAGAGCTTCGCCGCGGACATAAATATGACGGAATTATAATGGATCCGCCGTCCTATGGCAGGGGACCGGGCGGCGAAGTCTGGAAGATAGAAAATGAAATTTTTGATTTAATTGATTTATGTACAAAGCTTTTAACGGATAATCCCATATTCTTTCTTGTCAATTCGTATACGACGGGTTTGCCTCAAAGCGTAATCGAGAATATCTATAAACTGACAATTCAAAAACGTTTCGGCGGACATATAAGCGCCGATGAGGTTGGACTGCCGATTGATAACAGCAGTCTTGTCCTTCCCTGTGGCTATAGCACGCGATGGGAAAGGTAATGAATGGAAAAGAAAAGGTAATGACGGGAAGAAAAATACTTAAAAACATACCGAATCGGAGTTGAGCACGATGGATACAATAATTAAAGCCGAAAATCTGAAATTTGAATACAGAAATGACGAAACCGATGAGGTAACAGAGGTTTTAAAGGGTGTTTCGATTGATATAAAAAGAGGCGAATTTGTTGCCGTTCTCGGGCATAACGGCTCGGGAAAATCGACGTTTGCCAAGCATCTTAATGCAATACTTACCCCGACCGCGGGAAGGGTAAGCGTTTGCGGAATTGATACGGCGGACGAAAACAAGCTTTTTGAAATTCGCCGCAGGGTAGGAATGGTTTTTCAGAATCCGGACAATCAGATGGTTGCTAATATAGTTGAGGATGACGTTGCGTTTGCACCCGAAAATCTCGGTATGCCGAGAGAAGAAATTCGCCGCCGTGTTGACAACGCGCTTGCCGCGGTAAATATGTCGGCCTTTTCAAAGCACGCGCCGCATATGCTATCCGGTGGTCAGAAACAGCGGATTGCCATTGCCGGGGTATTGGCTATGGAACCCGAAATTATTGTGCTGGACGAGCCTACCGCTATGCTTGACCCTGCCGGAAGGCGCGAGGTTATTTCGACCGTTCGGCGGCTGAACCGCGAGCTTAAAATGACGGCCGTATTGATAACTCATTATATGGATGAGGCGGTTTCCGCCGACCGTGTGATTGTTATGGACAGCGGCAGGATAGTGATGGATGGTGTTCCGTCACAAATCTTCCCTCAGGTTGAGCGAATGCATTCTCTCGGGCTGGACACGCCTCAGGCGACAGAGCTTGCGTATCTGCTCAAAAAATCGGGGTTTAATATAGACGGAACGGTTTTGACCGTCGATGATTGCATATCCGAAATTTCGGAATTATGGAGGAACAAGGTGGGGGCAGATGATTAAGCTAAGAAACGTAAGTTATGTATATATGCAGGGCGGCCCTTTTGAAAAGACCGCACTTGACAATATAAATCTTGAAATAGACCGCGGCGAGTTTATCGGAATCATCGGTCACACGGGTTCGGGTAAGTCAACGCTTATACAGATGCTAAACGGGCTTTTAAAGCCGAGTTCGGGTGGTATTGAGGTTGCGGGGGTTAACCTAACCGACAAGAAAACAAACCTGCGCGATGTTCGCTTTAAGGTTGGGCTTGTTATGCAATACCCCGAATATCAGCTGTTTGAAGAAACGGTGTTTAAGGATATTGCTTTTGGGCCTAAGAATATGGGCCTTGATGACGATGAGATAAAGAAACGTGTTGAGTTTGCGGCGAACACGGTCGGACTTGCACCTGAGCTTCTGGAAAAATCACCGTTTGACTTATCGGGCGGACAGATGCGCCGTGCTGCGATTGCGGGGGTTTTGGCAATGGAGCCTACGGTCCTCATCCTGGACGAGCCTACGGCGGGTCTCGACCCGGCCGGACGTGATGAGATTCTTTATAAAATAAAGGATATGCACGAGAGAATGAATATGACGGTTCTTCTTGTCTCACACAGTATGGAGGATGTGGCTAAGCTTGCCGACAGAATTCTTGTGATGAACAGCGGTCATGTTGAGATGTTCGACACCCCCGAGAGGGTGTTTAAAAATGCGGACAGGCTCTCTGAGATAGGCCTGAATGTTCCGCAGGTGACGCGTATCACGGACGGATTGAGAAAGCTCGGAATGCCGCTTCACGAGGGAATTTACACGATAAATGACGCGGTTTACTGTATAACTAACGCACTAAGGGGGGAAGGCCGATGATGAAGGATATTACACTTGGGCAATACTTCCCGGGGGATACGGTCATACATAGGCTTGACCCGAGGACAAAGATTTTGGTTATGATTGCTTATATAGCGATAACGTTCTGTGTTCAAAACTTTTGGGGATATATTGTTCTTGCGGCGTTTATTGTCATAAGTATAACGCTGTCTGAAATACCGCCGGTTTTCGTGATTAAGGGACTTAAACCCATAATGGTCTTTATAATTATTACCGGGCTGTTTAATCTCTTTCTGACCGGCGGCGAGGTAGTGTGGCAGGCGGGCGTATTTAAGATAACAAAAGAAGGCATACGATTCGCCGCGTTTATGGTGCTGAGGCTGACATTTCTTATTCTTGGAACATCGCTTTTGACGCTTACTACTTCGCCGATTTCACTAACTGACGGAATGTACAGGCTTCTTAAACCGTTTTCGAGAATCGGCTTGCCGGCGCACGAGCTTTCGATGATGATGTCGATTGCGCTTCGGTTTATTCCGACGCTAATGGAGGAAACAGATAAGATTATGAAAGCACAGGCGGCACGCGGTGCGGATTTTGAAAACGGAAGCCTTGTGCAGAGGGCTAAGGCAATGATACCGATTTTGGTTCCGTTGTTTATAAGTGCGTTTAGGCGTGCTGACGAGCTTGCTACCGCAATGGAATGCCGCTGTTACAACGGCGGAAACGGAAGGACAAGTCTTCACGAGCTTAAATTAGAACACCGCGACGCTTTAGCCGGGGTGTGTATGGTTTTAATACTTGCGGCAGTTATATTTTTAAATATTGCAGTAAAGTAAAATGAGTAATTGTGAGTAATTTATAGGAGAAATCAAAGAATGAAGAACATTGCAATGCGGCTGATGTACGACGGTACAAACTATCACGGCTGGCAGTTCCAAAAGAACGCCTTAACTGTTCAACAGGTGCTGGAGGAGGCCCTGTCAAAGCTGACAGGCGAGGAAATCAAGGTAACGGGATGCAGCAGGACAGATGCCGGCGTACACGCGCTTGATTATGTGATGAACTTTAAAACGAATACGAATATTCCGCCCGAGAAGCTCCCTTATGCCCTAAACTATCATTTAAAGCGCGGAATAACCGCAGTAGAGGCATGGGAGGCGGAGGAGGATTTTAACGCGAGATTCTCGTCAAGGGGAAAGCGTTATGTATATAATATATGGAACGGCAGAGTGAGAAATCCGTTTTATGCCGATTATAGCTGGTATCTTCCGTATAGGATAGATGTTATAAAGATGAAGAACGCCGCGGAGTATTTTATAGGGAAACACGATTTTTCGGCATTTATGGCGGCGGGAGGCAGTCAAAAAACAACGGTGAGAACGGTGAGATACTGTTCGGTCACCGAGGATGAAGAAAATAAGGGATTAATAAGAATTTCGGTCGAGGCGGACGCTTATCTTTATAATATGGTGAGAATTATGACGGGAACTCTCGTCGAGGTCGGACTCGGAAGAATTGAGCCGGATGATATTCCGCGGATTATCGAGAGCGGAGACAGGCGAGAGAGCGGACTCACCGCGCCGCCGGAGGGACTTTTCCTTAAAAAAGTTTATTATTGAAAATAATATTGAGGCTAAGGAGGAATGAACCGACATGATGAAAAATAGATATATAGAAAGAATAAAAATCGGGTTTATGCGGTTTAAAGATAGTGTCGCGGCGGTTCTTTCAAAGACAGCAGTTATGAAAATCCGCGGCAAAAAGATAGTTTATCGCCCGATGAGACTTGCTGTTGCATTGATTGCGGTTTTTGTACTTGCGGCGGTTGTTTCGATGTTTGGCTCTGTCGGAACAAAGAGCGTGGATTTGGCTTTTGAAACCGACTATGGCTATAAAACCCTTCAAAGCGGAAGCGATATTATTGCGTATTGCAACCGCGGTGCCGCCGCGGTCAATGCGAAGGGCGGAATAGAGTGGAAGGTCGAAAAGGAATTGTCAGAGCCGATGGCCGAGGTGGGAGGAAGCTATCTTCTCCTTGCGGACCTCGCCGGAAATCACTTTGCGGCAAGCTATAAAAAAGGCAAGCTTCAGAACGAGTATAAACTCGGAAGAGATATAATATCCGGAAAGATTACCAAAAGCGGATATGCGGTCTTTGCGACTGATACAGATGGATATAAGGGAAGAGTTACCGTATTTAACCGCCGCGGTAAGGAAATATACGTATGGAACAGCGGAAGCGGTTACATAACTGATGCGGCGATAACCGATAACGGTAGGTATATAGCTGTTTCTCAGCTGGTTACCGCTGACGGGAATACCGATACAAGGATACAGATTATAGATACCGGCAAGGGAGAGACGGTTGCTTCTATAGACAGAGCCGGTGAGGTAACGGCCGAGCTTAAATTCCTGTCCCCGAACAGGCTTATAGCTGTGACGGATAATCACATTGCCGCATATAGCCGCGGCGGGAAGCAGCTTTTCGACATATCGCTTTCGGGAAAGAATCCGTCGCTCTATTCACTCAGCAGCAGGGATAGGCTTGCTGTTGTAACTCTTGACAACAGGGGAAATAACCTTCTTGAGCTGTATTCATACAGCGGAAAGCTCAAGGCATGTTATACGGCGTCGGGCGATATACGCGCAATGGATACGAGAGGAAGAACCGCCGTTTCCGTTGAGCAGAAGGGGATAGTTCGTGTCAGTGCGAGAGGTAAGGGAAGGTCGGCGGTCTCGGTCGATCATGACATTAAAAATATCGGACTTTTTCCCGGCGGGAAGCGGGCCCTTGTGATAGGTACATCACAGTCTGAGTGTATCTCGGTCAGATAGGCGGATGATTATGAATTTTACGGAGTTGATTAATACGGCTGATATAGTTGTGGTTTTAATAATTGTTTTGTTTGCCGTCTGCGGATGGCGGAGGGGGTTTATGAGGTCGGTTGTCGGGCTTTTGTCGTTGGCGGCGGCTATTGTCCTTGCTTACATATTAAGGCCGGTTATTTCGGATCTGCTCAATGCGTCGCCGCTTCATAATATGGTGCTTGGAAGTATTTCGGAGAGACTGAATTCCTCGGCGGCGGAAAAAACCGCACTCCTCCCGAAGGTGATACAGTCTGCGGCCGAAAGCGGAAAAAATGCGCTGACAAGCGGAATGGCGGCACAGCTTACCGGATTTGTAATAAACATTATTTCATTTATACTTGTGCTTGCGGCCGCAAGACTGATAATTTTTATTGCGGCGCGGATACTTAAAACAGCGGCGAAGCTTCCAGTTATCGGCCTTGCTGACAAGGCGGCCGGAATGTTCGCGGGAGTAGTTAAAGCTGTTGTGATTATTTATGTGATTTTTGCCGTAATCGGTGCGGCGGTTCCGACAACGGACAATAATTATTTGATTTATACAATAGAAAATTCAATGCTTGCAAAATCGATGTATATTCAGAATCCGATTTGCGAGTTTTTAAGCGGAGGAATGAACGGTTCCGAAAGCTGATATTAACAGAGATTTATTTAAAGGAGAAGATGTGAATGAATTCATATCAATTAAAGACACTGAAAACAATGAAGCTTCCTGAGCTTCGCGAAGAAGCAAAAAAGCTTAATATTAAAGGTATTACAAAGCTGAAAAAACAGGAATTGATTGAAAAAATTTCGGAAAACAGCGAGAATTTTCCCGAGAATAACGAAAGTGCTGAGCAGACTCAGAAACGACCGATGAAAAAGGGCGTAAGAAGAATCGAAAACAAGCCTGAAACAGAACAGCAGAATTCCGCATCAGGGCTTAACTCTGTGCCGCCCGAAAGACAAAAAGACAGGTTAAATGATGCGAATAAATCGATTCAAAACGAGAAAAATAGGAAATATAACGAAAATGCTCAGGGCGAGGTACGCCCTTCTGACACGATTCAATACAGCGACCCGGTGAGAAAGACAAATTTGATGAGCGGCGTTCTTGAAATTATGGCTGATGGCTATGGGTTCCTGAGAAGTAATAATTATCAGTCGGGCGACAACGATGTCTATGTCTCACAGAATCTTATCAGAAGATTTAACCTAAAGACCGGCGACTTTATTATAGGAAACAGCCGTATGCAGCATGAGGGTGAGCGTTATCAGGCGCTTTTGTATGTCCAAAAGGTAAACGGCGACCCGATTGAGGTTGCTATACACAGAAAGTCGTTTGACGATTTAACGCCGATTTATCCTAAAGAGCGGCTTCGGCTTGAAGTCGGAGGAATGGATTATGCTATGCGCCTTATTGACTTGGTTGCACCGGTCGGCAAGGGTCAGAGAGGCATGATTGTCGCGCCGCCGAAGGCAGGAAAGACCACCCTTCTTAAAAGCCTTGCAAACAGCATCACGAAGAACAACCCCGATGTTTCGCTGATTGTTCTTTTGATAGATGAACGTCCGGAAGAGGTTACCGATATGCAGAGAAGCATAAAGGGCGATGTTATATATTCGACATTCGATGAGGAACCTCAGAATCACGCTAAGGTTGCCGAAATTGTGCTTGAGAGGGCGAAACGCTTGGTCGAGCATAAGAAAGACGTAGTTATCCTTTTGGACAGTCTGACGCGTCTTTCGCGTGCGTACAACCTTGTTATTTCCCCGACGGGAAGAACGCTGTCGGGCGGCCTTGACCCGGGCGCACTGTATCGACCGAAAAGATTCTTCGGAGCGGCGAGAAATATAGAAGAAGGCGGAAGCCTGACGATTCTGGCTACTGCGCTTATCGAAACGGGAAGCCGCATGGACGATGTAATATTTGAGGAATTTAAGGGTACCGGCAATATGGAAATCCACCTTGACAGGAGACTTCAGGAAAAGAGAATCTTTCCGGCGATTGATATTGCTAAGTCGGGGACGAGAAAGGAAGAGCTCCTGCTTAACAGGCAGGAACTTGAGACGATGTGGAGAATCCGCAGAGCTTTTGCGGACAGGAACGCGGCCGATGTTACCGAGAATATAATAAACTGGCTTATAAGAACAAAAAATAACGAGGAGTTTGTTGATAATGCAGGAAAGATATTCAGTGATTTTGAAAAGAAAGCTTACTAAGATTTTTGCGGCGCTGCTTGCCCTCGTGCTTGTTACGGGCGGGGGAGCGGTATCGGCGGCACCGGCCGCGTCAACCCCGCCCGATTGGATCAAGCACGCCGACGGAATCAAGGACGATCCCGAGCAGCAGGAGAAAAACGAGGAACTTGAAAAATGGCGTGAGGAAAAGAAGAACGTAAAGGTTCCCATTCTTCTGTATCACCACATTACGAATGATACGTTTACGACAGAAGAGTCGATTTCGCATATTTCACCCGATGATTTTCGTCTGCATATGACGGCTATTAAAGTTCACTATAACCCGATAAGTCTTCGAAAGTATATAGAATATGTCAAGTGTGATGACGGAAGCGTGACCATTCCAGAAAACCCGATTGTGGTCACCTTTGACGATGGGTATTCAAGCAATTATGAAATAGCGTATCCGATACTGAAACAGCTTGAAATACCGGCGACAATCTTTGTTGTTACCGACACGGTGGGCGAACAGTCAAGCGGCGGCAGGGTTCACTATTCACACTTTACTTGGGAACAAGCAAGGGAGATGGAGTCAAGCGGACTTATCGAAATTCAGTCGCATACGGCGGGACATATAGGAATGACAACGGTAGACGCCGGAGAACAGATAAGACAGCTCAGAAAATCAAAGTATGAGATAGAAAAAAATCTCGGTCATAAATGCGATATGATTGCATATCCTTACGGAGACTATGACGAAAGTGTAAAACAAGAGGCGAGAGATTCGGGATACTCGGTTCAGCTTTTGGTTGATGATAAAACAACAGAAAATGACTATGATGTAAACCTTCCGTCAGAGGGGGTCGAAAATCTCACCAGAATGACCATTGCCGGGAGTATGGGCAATGTGAATGTAATAGAGATAATAAGAAAAACCGTAAATAAAAAGATTATTCCTCAATAAAAACAAGGGATTGGCGCATAAGCCACCACCGGACAAGGCGGCATTAATACGGCTTCAAAACCAATGCTTCCTTATCCGGTGATGACTTACGGCAATCCCATGTAAAAACTTTGAAATTTAATTTCTGCACGTTAGGCCTCGATAGCCTCCGCCGGTTCATTCAATGCCTCCATATACTTTTCAAGTATCTGGCTATGAAGAAGCTCGCGTGTTTCAGCGTTTATCGGGTGAGCAATGTCCTTGAATTCTCCGTCCGGAGTCTTTCGGCTCGGCATTGCGATGAAGAGCTTATCCTGACCCTCGATAACCTTGATGTCATGAACAACAAAGGCATTATCAAAGGTTACGGATACAACCGCCTTCATACGACCCTCTGAATTGATTTTGCGTACTCTGATGTCAGTTATTAACATTTCAAATCCTCCTTGCCGCTATATGCGGCCACTTATGTAGATAAGTATAATATATTATTTTTAATTATTCTCTAAATATAAATAAATTTTTGAAAGAAGGCAATCATAATGAGTAATTTTAAAATGTCGGACCTTCCGAACGGAGCCAAAGTTCATATGATAGGCATTGGCGGCATCAGTATGAGCGGTCTTGCCGGAATGCTGATAAATTTTGGCTATAAGGTATCGGGTTCGGACGCAAAGCGTTCTGAACTGACAGACGAGCTTGAGTCAATGGGTGCAGAAATAAATATCGGTCAGTGCGCCGAGAATATTAAAAACCCCGATTTGGTTTGTTACACGGCAGCAATAGCCCAAAATAATCCGGAACTGACAGCAGCGCGTTCGCTCGGTATACCCACGATTGAGAGGGCGGAACTTCTCGGCGCTCTGATGGAGCTTTATAAATATCCTATCGCAGTAGCGGGAACTCACGGCAAGACAACAGCAACGTCAATGCTGTCGCTTGTGCTTCTTGCGGCAGATAAGGACCCCACAATTTTAGTCGGCGGCGAGCTTCCTCAAATCGGCGGTAACTATCGCATAGGCAAGAGAGATTACCTCCCGTTTGAAGCCTGTGAGTATGTTGAAAGCTTTTTACATTTTAAACCGTTTTTGTCTATAATAACAAATGTTGAGGAAGACCACCTTGATTATTTTAGTGGCATTAACCATATTATATCATCTTTTAGAAAATTTGCAAGCCTTACATCACCATTTGGATGCATTATTGTTTGTTCTGACGATAAATATGCTCCTCAAGTTGTGCAAAATGTAGATAAAAAAGTGTTAAAATATGCAATAAATGATGAAAATGCAGATTATTTAGCAAAGAATATTGAGTATGATGACAGAGATTGCGCTGAATTTTCTGTCTATAAGCACGGCGAAAAGCTGGTTGAAATTAAGCTTAATGTTCCGGGAAGTCACAATGTGCTTAACGCTCTCGGCGTTTGTGCGGCGGCGGACTTTTTAGGCATAGATATGAGCGCTGTCAGAGATGGACTTCACGGGTTTACCGGAACAAAGCGCAGGTTTGAACACATCGGCGAGGTCAACGGCTGTGAGATTATTGACGACTATGCCCATCATCCGACCGAAATCCGTGCGACACTTACGGGAGCAAAGGCAATGAAAATCAACAAGCTATGGGTTGTATTTCAGCCGCACACATACAGCCGTACCAAATCGCTTTTGGATAAATTCGCTGAGGTTCTTTCTCTTGC
Organism: uncultured Ruminococcus sp.; assembly: GCA_902797885.1. GTDB lineage: Bacteria > Bacillota > Clostridia > Monoglobales > Monoglobaceae > UMGS1820. The sequence goes on along the minus strand of CADBUP010000049.1, from coordinate 5,599 downwards.
CGACAGAGTGCTGATATGCGACATATATCCGGCGAGGGAAAAGTATGATGGAACAATTCATTCATGTGACTTGGCGATAAAAATTCCCGGCGCTGTGTATATGAGCGATATGAAGGCGGCGGAGAGATACTTAAAACAAAACGTAGGAAAGGGCGATATGCTTATCACTATGGGCGCGGGCGATGTATATAAAATCGGATATGCTTTGGCGGAAAAGCCGCTTAGCTGATTCCGAGAAAGATATAAAGGGACGCAATATTAATAATGCGTTAACAGATTGTAAAGTTTAGCGGGAATTTTGTCATTAAATATTGTTACATTTTATAAAATGATTTTCTTGACATATGCCGAAAAATGTGGTAAAATTTAAAAAATTATTTATTAGGGAGTAATTTTTTACGGGGATAGTTTTTTAGTTTTTATTTTTACCATATGTGCTGCATAGCCTTTATGCTCTGCGGTGCGTCTATATTTCCGCTGACATTAATTTAGTATTTTTGCCTTAGGGCTAAAAATAAATATCTTATCAGAAAGAGGTAATGAACAATGAAAAAGTTCACCAAAATTGCAAGCTTAGCTTTAACGGCTGTTATGGCGGCTACATGCCTTGCGGGCTGCGGTGCGGGTTCAAGCACAAGCGGTTCGGCAAGCGAAGACAAAAAGGTTATTAAAATCGGCGGTATCGGACCTTTGACAGGCGCGGCCGCAATATACGGACAGGCCGTTAAAAACGGCGCTGAAATTGCTCTTGACGAGGTTAACGCAAAGGGCGATCTTAAGTTCGAGCTTAAGTTTGAGGATGATGAAAACGACGCCGAGAAGGCGGTAAACGCTTATAACAACCTCAAGGACTGGGGCATGCAGGTATCTATGGGAACCGTTACGACACAGCCGTGTATCGCGGTTTCAGCCGAATCAAACAGCGACGGTATGTTTGCGCTGACTCCTTCGGCATCGGCTCCTGATGTTGTTAAGGATAAGGACTTTATGTTCCAGATGTGCTTCTCGGATCCTAACCAGGGTGTTGCTTCGGCTAAATACATCAAGGAACAGAACTTGGGTGAGAAAATCGCTATCATCTATAACAACTCTGATGTATATTCAACGGGTATTTATCAGAAGTTTACTTCAGAAGCTCAGAATCAGGGACTTAACGTTGTTTGCGTAAAGACATTTACCGATGACTCGGCAAACGACTTTACCTCACAGCTTAACGAGATTAAGGCTGCGGGCGCTGATCTTGTATACCTCCCGATTTACTATACACCTGCTTCACTTATCCTTACTCAGGCTAAGAAGATGCAGTATGAGCCTAAGTTCTTCGGCGTTGACGGTATGGACGGTATCCTCACACTTGAAGGCTTTGACAAGTCTTTGGCTGAGGGCGTGATGCTTCTTACACCGTTTACGGCTGATGCTCAGGACGAAGCGACCAAGAGCTTTGTTAAGAAGTACAATGAAAAATATAAAGAAACTCCGAACCAGTTTGCCGCTGACGGCTATGACGTTGTAAATGCAATCTATGAGGCTTGCAAGAAAGCAGGCATCACAGGCGATATGACATCTGAAGAAATCGGCAAGAAACTTGTTGATACATTCACAAGCGCAGACTTTAAGATCGACGGTATCACCGGTACGGGTATGACATGGTCGAAAGACGGTGAGGTTTCTAAGGAGCCTAAGGGTATGGTAATTAAAAACGGCGCATACGTAGGTATGTAATTTCGTTTTTGAAGTTAAAGAAGGCGCTTTTTATAAGGTGCCTTCTTTAACCGTTTTATGGATTAGTTATATTGCGCCGGCGTTTAGACAAATAAATGCGTTTCCCGGTGAAGCGTTCGGAAAACGCATTTATTTGTTTAAAGAATAGAGACGGACCAAACGAAAATTGTAAAATGACTTTTGTCTGTACGAACGGCGCAAAATCAGAAACTGTAAAAGAAGGTGTGAATATGACTTTTATTTCAAACTTGATAAACGGTATAAGCCTCGGAAGTGTTTATGCCATTATCGCATTGGGTTACACAATGGTTTATGGCATCGCTAAGATGCTGAACTTTGCACACGGTGATGTAATTATGGTCGGCGCTTATATCTCTTACTGTGCATCATCTTACCTGGGATTTTCGCCCGTGCTTTCGGTTTTGCTTGCTATGGTCGTTTGTACTGTCCTGGGTGTGGCAATAGAGGCGTTTGCCTACAGACCGCTCAGACGTTCGGGCTCGCTGGCGGTACTTATTACCGCGATAGGCGTCAGTTATCTCTTGCAGAACGTTGCCCTGCTTATTTGGGGAAGTAACCCAAAGGCGTTTAAGTCGCTTGTTACTTTCGGCTCGATTTCACTCTTTGACGGGAAGCTGATTATTACCGCTGAGTCAATCGTAACCGTAATAGCTTGTATAATTATTATGGTTGGGCTTTCGCTCTTCACAAAGAAGAGTAAGATGGGTAAGGCAATGCGTGCCGTATCAGAGGATAAGGACGCGGCTGAACTCATGGGTATTAACGTAAACGTTACTATTTCGCTTACCTTTGCGATAGGAAGTGCGCTTGCGGCAATCGCCGGTGTTCTGCTTTGTTCGGCTTATCCGACGCTTCAGCCGACAACCGGTTCTATGCCGGGCATCAAGGCCTTTACCGCGGCGGTATTCGGCGGAATCGGTTCGATTCCGGGGGCTATGATAGGCGGTATTTTGCTCGGTATAATCGAGATTTTCAGTAAGTCTTATATTTCTACTGCATTGTCCGACGCAATCGTTTTTGCTGTATTGATTGTTGTATTGCTGGTTAAGCCTACCGGCTTGCTCGGCAAGAAGATTACAGAGAAGGTGTGAGGTGTTGAATATGAATAAAACAAGAAAATTAAGCAAGTTCACACTGACAAACATTAAATGCTACGGAATGATTATCGTTGCCTTTGCGGTTTTATATCCTATGCTTAAAATGAATATGATAAGCAATAAGATAAGCGGTCTGCTCATTCCGATTTGTGCCTACATCGTTATGGCGATTTCACTTAATCTGACTGTCGGATTTCTCGGCGAGCTGAGCCTTGGCCATGCCGGATTTATGAGCGTCGGCGCATTCAGCGGTGTTATTACCGTCGCTTGTATGCAGAGCGGTCTTCCCGCACCGGTTAAGCTTCTTGCGGCCATCATAATCGGCGGAATTATGGCAGGCATACTCGGCCTGATAATCGGTATTCCGGTTATTCGTCTTAAGGGTGACTATCTGGCGATTGTCACACTTGCTTTCGGTGAGATTATAAAGAATATTATAAACTGTCTGTATATAGGCGTTGACGGTTCGGGACTTCACTTTAGTATGAAGAGCGCAGAGGCGCTCAATCTTTCCGACGGAAAGATTATATTGAACGGACCTCAGGGTGCGGTTGGCGTCAGTAAGATAGCCACGTTTTTTGCGGGGGTTCTTCTGATACTATTTGCGCTTTTCGTGGTGCTTAACTTGGTAAACAGTAAGACGGGCCGTGCGGTTACCGCAATCCGCGATAACAGAATTGCGGCTGAGTCTGTCGGAATCAATATCACCAAATATAAGCTGACGGCGTTTATAATCTCTGCGGTTATCGCAGGTATGGCGGGTGCGCTTTACGGTTTGAATTTCTCCACAATCGCGGCTAAGAAATTCGATTTTAACACGTCGATTTTAATACTTGTATTTGTCGTTCTCGGCGGAATGGGTAATATCCCGGGTACAATTATTGCTACAACGCTTTTGTATATGCTTCCCGAGATGCTCAGACAGTTCTCGGATTACCGTATGCTGATTTATGCGATTGTACTGATTTTGGTAATGCTTGCTACAAACAGCCCGAGGGCAAAGGTTTTTGCAAATAAAATAGTTGGTATTTTCAAGAAGAACAATGAAACGGACGGAGAGGGGGATGTTTCAAATGGCTAAGGATAAAATGGTTCCGGTTCCGAGCAACTCGATTGTTCCCGAACGCGATGTTGACAAAACCCCTATTCTCGAGACGCATCATCTCGGTATTGATTTCGGCGGACTTACTGCTGTCGATGAACTGACATTAGCAGTAGGCAGGACCGAAATCGCCGGTCTTATCGGCCCGAACGGAGCCGGTAAGACAACGGTATTTAACCTTCTTACAAATGTTTATCAGCCAACAAGAGGCACGATAATGCTTGACGGTAAATCAACAGCGAGAAAGAATACCGAACAGGTAAACAGAATGGGTATTGCCAGAACATTCCAGAATATTAGACTGTTCTCGAATATGTCGGTTCTGGATAACGTAAAGGTTGGACTTCACAACTCTATAAAACAGCCGCTTATATCATCTATAACCCGATTGTTCGGTTACAGAGCGTCTGAAAAGAAATCAAGAGATGAGGCTATGGAGCTTCTCAAATTCTTTAAGATGGAGGATATGGCGAATCATCAGGCGGGTTCGCTTCCATACGGAGCTCAGAGACGGCTTGAAATAGCGAGAGCTCTTGCGACGCATCCGGGAATTATATTGCTTGACGAACCTGCCGCTGGTATGAACCCGTCAGAAACCGCCGAACTCATGGAAAACATCAGACGTATCAGAGATAACTTTAATATTGCTGTTATGCTTATCGAACACGATATGAACCTTGTTATGAATATTTGTGAAGGTATATGTGTGTTAGACCACGGTAAGGTCATCGCTAAGGGTACTCCGGAGGAGATTAAATCCAACCCGAAGGTAATCGAAGCATACCTTGGCAAGAAGAAGGAGGCAAAATAATGGGTGATATGTTAAAGGTTGATAATATAAACGTTTATTACGGACAGATTCACACCCTGAAGGATGTCTCGCTTGATGTTAAACAGGGCGAAATTGTTGCTCTTATCGGTGCGAACGGCGCCGGTAAGACAACAACATTGAGGACAATTTCCGGATTGCTTCGTTCAAAGACAGGAAGTATAAGCTTTATGGATCAGGATATTTCACAGACGCCGGCGTATAAGCTCGTGTCTGAAGGAATAGCACACGTTCCGGAGGGCCGTCACGTATTCCTGCAGATGACAGTACAGGAAAATCTCGAAATGGGTGCATATACAAACGGTTCCTATACAAAAGAAGGTATTGCCGATGTATATGAGCGCTTTCCCAGATTAAAGCACAGAAAGAATCAGATTGCGGGAACGCTTTCCGGCGGAGAGCAGCAGATGCTTGCTATGGGCCGTGCGCTTATGAGCCGTCCTAAACTTTTGATGCTGGATGAGCCGTCGATGGGCCTTGCTCCTATTTTGGTTCAGCAGATATTTGATATTATTAAAGAGCTTCATAAGGCGGGAACAACCATCTTATTGGTTGAACAGAACGCAGAGATGGCTCTTGAGGTTGCGGACCGTGCGTATGTTTTGGAATCCGGAAGAATTAAGCTTTCGGGTACCGGCTTAGAACTTGCTCAGAGTGACGAAATAAAGAAGGCATATCTTGGCGGTTAATTCAAAATAGAAAGTGGGCGGGCCGGTTGGCTCGCCCTTTTATCAGCTTGTGCCGACACAGGGCGGCGGAATGGAGATTATTATGAGAATAAAAAAATTGATTATCGGACTTATGACCGCCGCGCTTATGATAAGCGGA
>CADBUP010000048.1 GCA_902797885.1 uncultured Ruminococcus sp. | reverse complement strand
TTCTTTATCGGTGTACCAGCCGGCGAAATCAAAGCCCTCTTTTGTCGGCGCTGTCGGCTCTGTTATCACAGAATTTCTTTTAACCCTCTGATTCGCCAGCTTGCTTCCGCCGTTTGTGTCAAACGAAACGGTATATCTGGTTGAGCCGCCGCCACCGCCGGAACTTCCTGCCGTTCTTGGAAATACTGCTGTCACAATATTTGAATTTTCATTGTTTGCTACTGTTGTTGCACCGCTTACCGTGTAGCCATTTTGGGCAATTCCGTTTGTTGTATAATTTGCTTTTGGAGTTATTGTTATTGTTGCTGTATAGTCGGTACTCTTTGCAAAAGTACTTGTAACCTCGGGTGACCAAACAACAGTTGCTGTATATTCATCCGTTTCAATGTTTGTCTGCGGAACTGCATTTTTCACAGGTGCCGTAAGAGAAATCTCCGTATTTATCATTTTCGGAGAGGCAGTAAATGTAAATGTTTTTGTCACCTTGCACCCGCCAAGTGTAATGTCACAACTGATAGTATGTTCATTTGTATCGTTAACAGTATATGTGTAGTTTGACGAAACTGTCCCAAAGTCATTTTCGCCTTCATACCATTTGTAAGTGGCGTCCGTAGCATTGTAACCGCTTGCAACTTCTATTTCCGAAATTGCCAACTCAAGGTTATCTCCATAAGTGATGTTCGTAGGCAAGTCGCTTATGATTACATTTGAAATAATCGGAGAAAATTTAGGATAAAGCTTTGTGATTCCCGAAACATTTCCGTCAAAATCTATTTTGCTTCCCTCGGTTATAGATGCACCCGTATACCATCCGTCGAATACATAGCCTGTATTCGGCTTTGTTGCCAATGAAACTTTATTATCCGCTAACATAATTTCGCTTATGTAACCTTCTCCGCCGATACTGTTTTCTATTTCAAGAATACCGGTCTTCAAAGTAACCTTAGTAAAACTGTTATTCTCCGTAAATCCTCTTTTGTTATAATATGTTAAATCGCACGAATTCGGCAAACCCGAAAGGTCCAATGCAGTAAGGTTGTTTCTGTCACATTTAAAACTCTTCAAAACCGTGCAATCAGTTAAGCCTTTTATTTCCCTAAGTTCATTTACATTGCACCAAAACTTTTCCAATTTCTTACAGCCCGAAACATCGAGTTGTTGCAAGCTATTGGTATATACCTCCAATTCTTTCATGTCAACTTTGTTTGTCAGGCCAATAAGCGTTGTTAGTTTATTTGTATGGCATGCTAACCGAGTCAATTTTGTTAAATTGGTTACATCTAAAGTCCCTTGCAGATTACACTCGGCGCAAAGCAACAACTCTAAACTTGTACAGTCTGAAAGCCCTTTTATCTCTGTTAAGTTGCTGTTTTGGTGGCAGCGAAAATCTTTCAACTCGGTAAGTCCCGTCAAATCTATCGTTGTCAAAAGATTATTGTAGCATTGAAGCGTTTCTAATGTGGTCAGACCTGAAACATCTATGCTTGTTAGTTTATTGTTTGCGCACTGTATGGTTTTTATATTCGTAAGTCCCGATACATTCAACCCGTTCAGATCGTTATTATCGCATTTTAAATAAGCCAATTTGCTCATTCCTGAAACATCAAGCGTACCGTGCAATTCTTTTTTATTTAATGTTAAGTTTTGAACATATTGTTTTCCATCACTACCGGCTCTCCAAAAAACCAAGCCGCTTGTTCCCCATGCCTTCGGAGCGTCCTTTTCATACCCCAGTAAACCATTGTTCTCAATAATATTGTTGACAGCCCTAACGTCAGCTTCTGAGTATCCGCTTAAATCTTCACCCGCCGCAAAAGCAGCAATATTAAACGTTGACACCAAAAACACCATCATTACTGCAAACAACAATTTTCTTGATTTCATATTTACCTACTCCTCATAAATTAAATATTCTTGCTGCATTTTTTATAATTTCATTATAGCATATATTTTCAGATTAGTCAATATTTATATAAATCTTTTGGAGTTCTCGATTAAATATCCCTTTTGCATGTCGTTTCCTTTTGTTGCAAATAATTTCTGTGAAGCCGGCTACGCAATTCCTATTTATGCATCTCTTCAATTTCTTCCTGCAATAGGCAACACCTCCTCGAAAATTTTGGGTATGAAAAAAGACGACCCGTGTAGGTTGCCTTAAATTCTGTATTCTTTTCATCATTAAAGGTCTTTCAAATAAAACCTATCCATTGTACTATGAAGGACAAACGCCGGGCGGTCTATTCCCTTAAAACCGATTTTTTCATATAAACGTATGGCCGCCTTCAAACTCGAATGTGTTTCAAGATATAACTTTTTATAATTCCTATCTTTTGCAAAATCCTCTGCTATTTGCATTAACATTCTTCCCAATCCTTTTCCCTTTGCAGAGTCTGTTAAATAGAGCTTTTGTATTTCGGCACAGCAATCAATCTTTTCAAATTCCGCAACACCTACGCCGCCGATAATTTGCTTATTATCATCCTCCGCAATAAAATATGCTCTTTTTTCCGGCAAAGCGGAATAATATTTACTCAAGCAATCCAGTTCAGGATCGAAGTAGGCAGTTCCGGGAATATCAAGATGAAACTTTTTCAGATTCATTCTTATAATCTCGGCAATCCCAAAATTGTCTTCAGGAGTAATCAAACGTATTTTTATATTATTCATAGTACAACCCCCTTGCTTAAAAATTCCATGGCAGATACGCCGCCAGAATTGCAAATAAAACAGCGGACAGCATATTTGCAACATTAATTTTTTTGCCCCAAACCAAATTTACCCCGATACAAAAAATTAAAACAGAGCCAATCAAAGATACATATGCAATGGCGTTTTCGGTCATAATCGGGGATATTCAGCGTGCAAGCAAGGTCATACACTCCTCAAAAACAAATACCGGAATTGCGGCGAACGTACACCCTTTACCCATAGATGATGTCATCACCGCAATAATAATAAAATCCAAAACTGATTTTACCGCAAGTGTTGAATAATCATTCATAATTCCGTCCTGTATAGCACCCACAATAGCCATTGCCCCTATTGATACTGTGAGTGAAGCGGTTACAAAAGCATTAACAAACCCGGCATCACTGCTGTTTCCTGTTTTCTTTTTTAGCCAATCGCCAAATTGCTCAAATCTTTTTTCGATACATAGCAGTTCGCCGATTATGGTTCCTATAGCGACGCACAGTACAACAAGCATTGATTATCCGCTTGTGATTTTCAGATCTTCATTTTTCAGCATTCCTTCCATAGCCCCTGCAATTGCTATAAAGATGACACATATTCCGCAAGCCTTATTCAAAGCGTCTTGCTGTTCCTGCTTAAATAATTTTCCCGTAAACTGCCCAATCAGACCGCCTGCTATTATGCTGACACTATTTATTATTGTCCCTAATCCTAACATTTGTTCACTCACCGTTTTCTATGCATTTTATTAATTATATCACAAAAGCCGCGAGAAAGCAATCGTTTCCGACTGCTTTCTCCCATTTACACAACGTTTACTTTACCCAAGTTTTCGATATATTCGATTTTATCTGTCGTGGCTGTTGCTTCGCCCTTGTTTCTGTCTTTAATGAAATTTCTTTGCATTTTTACAATATCTTGCTGAAAACATTTTTTGGCATTCTGAAACCCCGCGGAAATGCTTAAATCTCCACGGGGTTTCTTTTGTTTTATAATCAGCCTGCTATTTTACTTTTGTATCAAGATCTCGAATACAAAAACTTCAAGATAATCGGGCTTAAGATTGACGAGACAATTATAAGCAGAATAACCGATGTAAAGTATACCGGCGATAACATTCCTACAGCGAGACCCTTTTGAGATACAATCAGCGCGACCTCTCCGCGTGCCATCATACCAACGCCTATCTTTAAAGAGTCAGACCACGAATTTCTGCAGAGCTTTGCTGCCAAACCACAGCCTATAATCTTTGTCAGCATTCCGACAATAACAAAAGCAATTGAAAAAACAAGTATTGACATATTAAAACTTTCAATATTTGTTTTAAGGCCTATGCTGGCAAAGAAAAGCGGTCCGAATATCATATATGAGTTTATATCCATCTTTTCTGCGATGTAATCAGAATCACGAATACTACATAAAATTATTCCGGCAACATATGCACCTGTAATATCAGCAATGCCGAAAAATGTCTCTGCCGCATATGCCATGAACAGGCATAAAGCCAAACCAATGATTGGTATTCTTCTTGTGTGCGGATATTTTGAATCAAATAGTCTGAACAGCTTGTAAGCAATAAATCCGCCTATGCCCGATACAGCAAAAAACAAAGCGGTGTTTATTACCACTTTTCCAACACTTGAATCAGGTGTTTTAAGTCCGATAACAAATGTAAGAACAATTATTCCGATAACATCATCGATAACGGCGGCGCTTACTATAGTCGTCCCTATTTTTCCTTTTAAGTGCCCCATTTCACGAAGAGCCTGAACAGTTATGCTAACCGAAGTAGCGGTA
>CADBUP010000047.1 GCA_902797885.1 uncultured Ruminococcus sp. | reverse complement strand
GTGCGCAGATAAAGCTTCGGAGCGTACTGAGACGTATTTCCTAAGAAGTTTATTTCACTATTTTCGGCACCGGTTATCTTAAGCGTAATTATATCCGATGAAGCGGCGGCGTTGCATACCTGCTGTGATACATCAATCAGAACCTCGCCGCTGTTTAAAACAGTATATTCGGCGCCGAGGGATTGGGTTCCCTGCGGACGGGAGGAATACGAAATCAGCTCGCTTGACCATTCGTTGTTATCGACGAGACAGACGTTAATCTTACCCTTACCGCTGTCCTTAGTGAGTTTCAGCCGTGCGCTGTAAAGGGTGTCACGTATGGCGGCGCGATTCAGTTTAAACTTTAAATAAGCTTCGTTGCCGCCACCTATAGTGATGACTCCGCCTGATGTCAGGGCGACACCACGCTTGTCCGGCTGATTCTGTGATACAAAGGTACAGTCTGAAAGCTCTGATTTGTTGAGTGTCGTCGGGTCGGTATCACTCGCCATACCTGTTATGACCTTCAGGTACGGACGGTATCCGCTGTCATCATATGAAAGACCCGCCATTAACGATGGAATCGAGTCTGTTGAGTATATCATCAGAATAATATCGGTTTTCTTTTCGGAAAGCGCAGATTTTGTATATTCGGTTATGTCCAGTTCAGCAAGGCTGTCGTCAGAACCCATGGTGTAAGGATGGAGCACGGCAAGGGTGGGACGTACCGCGTAGGACAACGAGGCTGACTTATCCGATGTCATACGGCTTTCGCTGTCGGTGGCCCCGATAAAGACCGAGTTGCGGACGCTTCCGCTGCCTGCAAGGAATGAGAGACGAAGCTTAACGGTATTGATTTCATCAAGGTTTATTTTTAAAAATCTTGAAAGGTTGAATTTAAGGTATACCGATGAACCGTTCCCGATGGGAATGGTCGGAGAGTTTTCGTATGATTTGTCAGCATATACAGCGGATGAAGGCGAAATACGTACAAAGTCACCCTCTGCGCTTGGGACATCAGAATCCGGAAATATCCAGATGGGTACAACAAAAATAATCATAAGGCACGCTAAAAAGAGGACTATGATTTTTTGGATAAATGACAGTAGCTTATCTTTAATTTTGTCCGACCTCCCATCTGATTAAAAATTAGTTATAATTATACAATATATATTATAGCATACAGAGACAATAAATAAAAGTGGCGGAATAGCTAAAATAAGTATTGTTTTAATATGAAAGTTAGACTACTGAACGGGTTTGTGTTGACTGACCGCACGAAAAATGGTATAATAAGCTGAAATTTGGAATATTCGGAGGTAACGAAAATGTCAAAACCCAGTAAAAAAAATCCGCTTGTGGGATATGTGATGAGCGCGTTGTTTGCGGCCTTAATTATTGTTGGCGCGTATATTAAGATACCCGTTCCGCCGGTGCCGTTTACCCTTCAGACACTGTTTGTTGTGCTTTCGGGACTTGTTCTCGGCGCAAGGTTCGGAACGCTCAGCGTATTGGTATATATGCTGCTCGGCTTTGCGGGGCTTCCCGTGTTTGCGGGCGGAAGCGGCGGAATAGGAAGTGTGCTTATGCCTACATTCGGGTACATAATAGGCTTTGCTGTCGGCGCGTTTGTCAGCGGATTGATTGCGAGTAACAGCTCATATCCGAGACTTCTCGGCGCGGCGTTTGCCGCTATGGGGATAATATACTTTTTCGGTATGCTGTATTATTATTTAATGAAGGTATTTTACTTTGGTGATGGGGTTGAAATAAAAAATTTTATATTCAGCTTCTTTATTTTGACCGCGCCTAAGGATATTGTGACCTGTTTTGTCGCTGCGGTACTGGCGAAACGCTTACGCAGATTCAGAGCGTAAGATTGCTTTAGAGTGAGCTCCAGATTACAGGTTTGCTACAAAACAAAGGCATTTCTGCTACAATAAGAGGATGGGAGTTGCATTTTTCTTTGAAATATGTTAAAATAGATTTGATTATTTTAAAATTTTAATTACAGAGGTGACTATAATGAGAAGATATGCAAAGAGACTTATCAGTCTCGCGGCCGCTTTCGCGATGCTTATTCCGCAGTTATCTGCTTTGGCGTTTGAGCCTAATTCATGGGCGGCGGACGCCGTTAAAAGCGCAACAAATCTCAGTATTATATCAGAAGAATATTCGACAAAGTCGTTCAGCCTGCCGATTTCAAGGGCGGACTTTGTAAACGTGGCAATTAATCTTTATGCTACGCTTACCGCGGAGAATGTTTCAACGAACCCCAAAAATCCGTTTAACGATACGGATAACCCGTTTGCCAATATGGCGTTTTACACCGGATTGGTCAGCGGTGACGGAGAAGGGCATTTCTTCCCGCAGGGGACGCTTACCCGACAGGAAATGTGCAAGATTGTGACAAGCCTTCTCGACTCAGCAGGCGTTTTGAGCCCTTACTTCCCGTCTGAGAACGTCTTTTCAGATGTTACCGACGCTGATGATATTGACTATTGGGCGAAGAATCATGTTGCGTTTATGCTTGATAACCACCTTATGGCCGGCGACGGCGATACGGGAATGTTCAGACCCAAAGACCCGGTTACCCGAGAGGAGGCCGCAATAATCGCTTATCGTTGTTATATTCTATATGGTAAGAATTATGATGGCCAGATTAAAACCACGATGCGTGACAATAAAGATTCAAGCGGCAAGACGATTTATACCCTGATAAAGACGATAATTCTTCCATCGGGGGCGACTGTGGCACTTCGTTATGCGAATAACCCCTCCGCCGCCGATGAGGACACAACGTGGAAAGGAAGCACAGAGACCGCGCCAAGCGGAACACCGCTTCAGATTCCGGGTAAGGACGGAAAGTATCGCTTAAAGACATATACCGAGACCCTTGCCTCGGGCGAGGCGGCTGAAAAAGAGGCACGTATCTTTCCGGACGGTGTTAAGTATACTTCAAAGGAAGAAGCCGAAGCACATATGACTGAGGTTACCGTGAACGTATGGAAGCTGAATGATGCAAATGAGAAGTATGCGTCGACCCTTACGTTTAAGATTAATTCTGTTTTAAAGGATGACGTTATTGCGATATTTGACGAGATATTTAATTCCGATGACAAACCGCCGATAAAGAATGCGACCGCATATGCTTGGCGTAATTCAATGGCGAGCGGACTGTATTCCGACCATAACTACGGAACGGTTATCGACCTTAACTATAACGAAAACTATACCGTATATGCAAGCGGAACAACAATAGGGACATTCTATGATCCGTCTAAGTCGGTATATTCATTCCCGTCTGATGGAACGGTTGTTCAGACATTCGCGAAGTACGGATGGCTTTGGGGCGGAAACGCATGGATTAACGGAACCGTTGATTATATGCACTTCACATATTTAGGTAAATAATACGAAAAAAACCGCGGCACTCGCCGCGGTTTGAGCGTGTCGATAAACTCCGATAAACGAAAAATTTCATTTTTATTAAAACGCCGTCCCCGGATTCCGCCATGCCTACCGCGGCG
>CADBUP010000046.1 GCA_902797885.1 uncultured Ruminococcus sp. | reverse complement strand
TTCCGCCGATTGCAACAACGGGAATTGAAACCGCCGCGCATATTGCTTTAAGCGTTTCATACGAAACGCTTAAAGCGTCAGTCTTTGTCGACGTCGGGAATACCGCGCCTACGCCAAGATAATCGGCCCCGGCATTCTCTGCCTTGATTGCCTGTTCTACTGTCTGAGCCGAAACTCCCAAAATCATCTTGTTTCCGATAATTTGTCTCACCTTTTCCGCCGCCATATCATTCTGACCGATATGAACGCCGTCCGCTCCGCATTTCAGCGCAACATCAACATCATCATTTATTATAAAAGGAATATGGTTCGCCTTGCACAACGGTTTAATTCTCTCAGCCTCTTTTAAAAATTCCGCCTCGCTAAGTTCCTTCTCGCGGAGCTGAAGCATTGTGATTCCGCCTTTTATGGCGGAATCAACCTGTTCATAAAGCGTCTCCTTTTTTGCAAAAGCACGGTCGGTCACGGCGTAGAGAAGCATAGAGTTTTTATCTAATCTCATACCTTGCACCTCTTTCAAGCTCATCGGCTCTCAGATTGAAAACCGCGTCAATTATATAATTTCGATACGACGAATTTCCGTCTGCTGCGGTCATTCTGTCGATTGCCTTCTCGCCGCATAAGCCCATCGCACATACAGCGGCGGCCGCCGCAAGTAAAACATTATCATTGTTTGCGGCTATAAACGCCGTCATAAGCGCCGAAAGCATACACCCCGTTCCTGTCACGCTGCTCATCAGCTTGTTTCCGTTGTATATTAAAAAAGATTTTTCGCCATCGGTGACTATGTCGGTCTTTCCTGTTATCACGATAACTGCCCCTGTGTTTTTGGCAAACTCCACGGCAAGTTCAAGCGTTTTGTCAATCGTGTTATTATTTATAGCGTCCTCCTCCGCGGCATCAACACCCTTTGTTGCACCGCCGCCGCAGGCAAGCGTCTTTATTTCTGAAACATTTCCTCTTATAACCGAGAATTTCACCTTTTCGATAAGCTCCTTCGCGGTATTTGTGCGAAGTGTTGACGCACCGGCACCGACCGGGTCAAGAAGAACCGGTATGTTTATATCGTTTGCCCTTTCGCCCGATATAAACATCGACTTAATTGTTCTTTCGTTAAGCGTTCCTATATTGATGTTAAGTCCCGAGCATATCGAGGTTATCTCGGCCGCCTCGGAAGGCTCGTCCGCCATAATCGGCGACGCCTTTGCGGCAAGCAGAATATTCGCACAATCATTCACCGTTACATAATTCGTTATGTTATGTATAAGCGGTGATTTTTTTGCTATGTTCTCAAACACTTCTTTAAACATTTTTACTCCTCCAAACTTTATTTGCGATAAAGCATATTATCCCTGTTATCAGCATAACAGGAAATGTATTTCCCAAAATAATGTCAAAGTTCATTGAAATTCTGTAAAGCACAAAGCCGACTGCCCATACCACAAGATTAATTATATTTACGCCTTTGTCAGAGCTGTCATTTTTAAATATGAACCAGTCTACAATCTGTACAGCAATCATCGGCGCAAATACCGAACCGATAAAATACAAAAAGCTTTCAAAATAATTTGTTTGAGTGAATATGGCGAGAATTGTACCTATTATGCAGACTATAACCGCCGCGGCTTGTTGATTTATCTTATTTGACAGACTTCCGCTGCTTATTCCGGCCGAATAAACGTCAAGGAATGTAGTAGTAACGGTTGCAAAAATAACAATGATAAGCCCCGCTATACCGAGTCCCGCCTTGACCATAATAACCGCTATGTCGGTCTCGTTGGTAAAGAGCGCCATTCCCATACCTATTACATACATCCAGCAACTAATGATAAAGTACACAACCGAGCTGACAACCGATGCCTTAACCGGCTTCTCGGCCTCTTTTGTATAATCCGATATAAGCGGAAGCCACGAAAGCGGCATTGCCACAGCCATTTCAACCGCCGCACCGAAAGTTATTGCCTCTCCGCTCACCAAAGTCGAAACACCGCCGCGGAAAACCACAAAGCTTAGGATTATCGTAAGAACAAACAAAAGCGACAACGCGATTGTGTTGACCGCATTGACATTTTTCGCCCCAACAAAAAGCCATACGATAAC
Source organism: uncultured Ruminococcus sp. (assembly GCA_902797885.1). Classification (GTDB taxonomy): domain Bacteria; phylum Bacillota; class Clostridia; order Monoglobales; family Monoglobaceae; genus UMGS1820. Next base: position 2,280 of record CADBUP010000046.1, on the reverse strand, counting down.
CAAAACTCCGATAATTATGCTCCATACAGACATACCTATCGCATAGACATTCTCCGCCGCAGCTGCACCGCTCGAAATCATTACGGAAGTCCAGCCTACAAGCTGAACAATATTCAGAACCGGGAATATCAAGGCACCCTTTCCGCCAAAAGACATCTTAGCCGATTCCATAGAACTTTTACCGTTTTTACCGCCGATGATTCCCGCAAGGCAAAATAGAACACAGCCGATTATGTGACCGATTAAAATTGCGGCCATACCCTTGCCAAAGCCAAGCGATGCAAAGTATGTTCCCGTCAGAATCTCAGATATTGAGACGCCCGCACCAAACCATATCATTGCGTTTGTGATAAGTGAAGTTTTTTTCTTTTCCATCTGACCTACCTCTTTCGATATAAAAATAGAGAGAAACCCCAAAACGCGGTAACCCTCCGTAAAAGCAGTCAAAACATATAAACAATCTCACTCCCTACGGCGGCATTATCCGCATCAGGTAAAGGGTCGAAGCTCAATTACTTCCTCTCAGCCCGAAAAACAAGCTCCCCTGTTTCATTTATTTAAAATAATAACACTATTTCAGCCAAATGTCAAGCAAAAACTTCCTGTTTATCTTCATTTTGTAACAGCGCTATTGTCAAATCAGTATTACAGCTCAATCCAATACCGATTAACAACTACTCCTTCGTCCGCATAAATGCTCAAAGAGCAACCACAAACCACATTTTTCCCGCTCTTACACACAGGCATAGATAAAACCTTATTCCAATTATGATTATTTTCTTCCTGCCGCATTATGTAAGATGAAATATTGCAAGGCAAACACGGTTTAGGCCTCTCTCTGACAGGGAAAATTGTCAAGGCACACGGCGGTACGCTGGACATACAAAATGATAACGGTTGTGTTGTAACAATAAAAATACCGCTAGAATAGTTTTCAGAAATGAGAAAAGGTGCTGTTTTAAATCATAGCACCTTTATTTTAGAATATTATGCTTTTTTAAATGTTGTTTAATCTTCAAAAATGTCTGATCGCTTATATCGTGTTCAATCTTACAACTATCCTCATACGCAATATTTTCTTCAACCCCGAGAGCCATAAGCGCCATAGCAATTATCTCATGGCGTTCATAAACTTTCGCAGCAATTTCCATTCCTTTATCAGTAAGATTTATATTTCCATCGCCATCGACGGTAATATAGTGTTCCTCGCGGAAGGCTTTCATTGCTACTGAAACGCTCGGTTTAGTAAAGTTCAAAAGGTTAGCAATGTCAATACTTCTAACATAGCCCTTTTTTTGTTTAATCATAAGAATTGCTTCAAGATAATTTTCCGCTGATTCCTTTATAATCATAATGCTACCTCCATTCCCCAAGGATACGTCATGCAACTCAATAAATATTATTATAGCACATTTGAGAACTTCTGTCAAATCAATCTTTATCTAATATTAAATAAAGATTTAAAATTAGAATTTTTCAAAAATTTTTTCAAAATGGTTGACATATCTAAAAAAATAGTGTATAATAAACAAGTTATTCGGGGCGTGGCGCAGTTTGGTAGCGCACTTGGTTTGGGACCAAGATGCCGCAGGTTCGAATCCTGTCGCCCCGACCACGTTATTAAAACCGCCTGTAAAAAGGCGGTTTTTTGTTTGCTTACACGATTTTTACACGATTTTTTTAATAAATTTAATTTTATCTTCACCTATCCCCTCATCCTCCACAGCATTGTGATGTATCTTAAATCCTTATCGTCAAGGTTAAGGCCGGATTCGTCGCCTTTGAGGATTCCGTTATCGACCGCCCATTTGACCGCGCCGCGCGCCCATTCGGGCATATTATCATCTATGTAGTTATATATCATAGGGTGTTTGACATTGTTTAACTCCGTTGCCAAAATCTTTACCGTTTCGGTCAGCTGTGATATTTCGTTCTTTAATTCCTCATACTGTGACATTGTTAAATTCTCCTTTATTAAATCATAATCGGGGCGGCAGAACTTTGTTCCGGGAAGGCGTGAGTTATAATACCCTTTTTTGCATACTCCGCCGCCGTTGGCTATAATCGTACTGCCTCCCGAGGTGTTGCCCTCAATTGTTGTGAAATAATCGCCGTTTACGCCTGTTACAATTCCCGTGTGGGTAAACTCACCGTTGTGCTTAAAAATCACAATATCGCCCACCTCCGGATTGGAATACAGTTTAAACAAACTTGCCATCGTAGGGCAATACACATACGGATAATGCTTCAAAAGCTTCTTTGCGTTCTCCTTGCCAAAGG
>CADBUP010000045.1 GCA_902797885.1 uncultured Ruminococcus sp. | reverse complement strand
TTTTGTGTAAACCTCAAAAATTACTCCAAAATGATAATATAATCTAAGTAGTTTTTGCGGGCTGAGAGCCGGATTTCGGCTTTCAGCACTTAGCTATAATTTAGCATAAAATTTCCGGCATGTCAAGGGCGGTCTCGCAAGAGACCGTGTTTTACCCTTGTACATGGTGGAAAATTTGTGCTAAAAGAGCCATCCATCATACAGACTTTTTTTCACACTCTCGTCGAACACGACAAAAGTACAGCTGTCCGTTTAAACGTTCTAAAAGCGGCATTTGTCCTTGCAATCACAAATGCTGGAATAACGGCAAGAAAAACCGTGGCTGCACCAAGTACGTAACACTTCCCGATGACTACAGACTCTCAATCGATAGAAGTTCAATCGCATTTAAGGCTGTTTATGCGCTCAGAAGTGCCTCAGCTTAATATTTTTCGTCTTGCCGGGCAGGCTTGTTTGCCATACCCTTTTTTTACCTTTATTTGCTTTTGTTGCTTTGTTTACATTTGTTGATATTTTATTTGCTTTTTATTTCATGTGTTTTGCACCTCTCTAAATATCAATTGAACAAATTTATCATAAAAAGATGACATCACTCGCCGAAGTATTTAAGGCTCATCAGCTTATCGTCTATCGCCTTTATCTGTGTGTGCATAAGATTCGGCGAGTATATCCCACGCTTATCCGAGATTCCGCCATTTTCCATTGCCCTTTTTATTGCCTCGTTCGCCCGGTACATATCATCAAGACTCTCGCGCACATTAAACCTTCCCGGGCTTGTCGGTTCCGGAGGCCAGCGGCTGTCCGACACCCACGCGCTCGCAAGAGCCTTCATCGCATTGTCTAACTCACTGTCAAGGTTATTCATATCTTCACCGAGTTTATCAGCGACGGCCTTGATTCCGTTCAATATTGATAGGCAAACTGGGTCCATTATTCTCGAATAATCAGTATTCGCCCACGCCTTTGCCGTTCCGCCGTGCCATGCCACTCCGTTTTCGATACAATCTATATAGTTATTTTCTATTATATTCTCAGAGCTTTCTATGACCTCCGACGGAAGGGCAAACTCATAGCCGTTTTCCCTTGCCGTATCAAGAATTTCTTTAAATCTCTCAACCGCCTCCGGCTCAGGCTCAAAGAACCTCGCCTGATTAAACTGTTTCACATAGAAGTATGCGCTCGAACCGATATATTCCGCGTCCTCAGCATAAGGCATACTGAATGAACCGCTTTTCGCTATTCTTTCCTTCCAATTCTGAAGCATTTTGTTTATCTCGTCCATACTTATCGGCTCGCTTCTCAGCCCCTCTGTCGCACCCATCAAATACCACAAGAGGAGATTCGCCATACAGTCGCTTCTGAAAATCATTTTAAGTCCGTTCGGCGCAACCGACGGGTTTGTTATGTACTTTAAGAATTCGGGCTTATCCTTTATATATTCCTCTATTTTAAATAGATGGTTTTTGTTGCTGTGTCCTGCCACGTCATATTCAAGACCGGTCGCCTTTCTGATTTCATCAAATGACAGCAGGAATGAGTCCGCATCCATAACAAGTGACTCAAAGCCCGCCTCTTTATACGCGTCGGGAATATACCCCGCCCAGCCGCATTCCGGATTCCAGCCGACCCTCGGGCGAACCCCTGTGTGCTTCTCCCACACATCACGCGAATGTATAAGCGAATCCACGCATACTTCATACGAGATGTTCGCAAGCATAAAATGAATATACGGCGACGCAACGGGTTCGATTTTTCCTTCGGCAATCAGCCTTTTAAGCTTTTCCATAACCTCCGGCGCTTTTTCAGCAATCTCATCTATCGTTATTCCGCTCGCTTCAAAGCCTATCTTGTACTCTCCTCCGTCTATTAAATCAAAAAGCTTTTCATAGCAATTTTTAATTACCCACTCCCTCTTTTCGGGCGGCAGCTGTGAATACTGTATATTCGCGTGCGGCATAAATATTATTTTTGGTTTCATTCTGTTTCCTCCGTTTTGTAATTATATTCTTGTAGTTATATCGTTGTATTTAGTTGTGTATAATGCTACGTTATTACCTCACCCCTCCGGTATTCATTATCAAAAACTTTAATTATCATTTTATATCCTTAGTCTCTTTCCTTATTGATTCATTTCTTTTACTATGATCTTTGGTGCTATACTAAAAAAGTAGACACAAATATGCAAAATATAATATAATAAAATAAACACAAAAACAGCCTGCAAATAAAAAGTCAAGAGTTTTTTAGAAAAAAATTTAAAAAGATTTATGCAGAAACA
>CADBUP010000044.1 GCA_902797885.1 uncultured Ruminococcus sp. | reverse complement strand
GTGCATTCCATATCCGAAACAGGGTGTCTTTTGTTTACTATAACCCGACAGCCCATTGCTTCAGCAACCTTAGCCACCTGCATACCGATGTTGCCCGCGCCGACAATTCCCCATACCCTGCCGCAGATTTCGTGATATACGGGCGACAGCATATTGGCTATACCGCTGTCTGTGTATGCCCCGCATTCCACATAGTCTGTATATTGAGGAATATGGCACATAAGCGTCATTGCAAGCGCAAGCGTGAGCTGTGCGACGCTGTGCGTCGAATATGCCTTAACATTGCAGACGGCGATGCCTGCCGCCGAGCAAAATTCTGTGTCTATGTTGTCAAATCCCGTTGCCGCTTCGCAGATAAGCCGAAGCGATTCGGCATTTTTGAGGTTTGATGAGTTAAGTTTGATCTTGTTGACTACAACTGCCTCGCTGTCGGATATTGCGGCTTCGACCTCGTTCGGGGCGGTGGAATTTCGGATTACAACCTCACCGAATCGGCCGAAAAGCTCGGGTATCTTGCGTACCAAATCATCGCCGAGAGTTGCAGCGTCTAAAAATGTGATTTTCATATAGGCTTCCTCCTTGGTTACTTCCAGAAGTTTATTCGTTTGTCTGCGGGGACGAACATTCCGTCACCCTCCTTGACATCATAGAAGTTTAAGAATGTATCAAAGTTCGACAAAACACGGTTAACGCGAACCTTTGGCGGTGCGTGAACATCGCTTATCCGTGAAAGCCTTGCATAGTCATCGGTCATTTTTGTACGCCACAGCCTTGCATAAGAGCGGAAGAGGGTTTCGAGGTTCGGATTGTCCTTGCCGGCAAGGCTTAATATACACGACATTCCGGCGAGGTCGGCGAGGTTTTCGTCAAGGGCCAGGTCGCCGTTGACCTTTATACCGTCTACGGAAATGTCGTTGTACTCGTCCGCTGTTTGCCTGCAGAGCGACTCAAACGCCGTGCGGTCGGAATCGTTCCACCAATTCTTCACGTTGCCATTTTCATCAAATTGTGAGCCGAGTGAATCAAAAGCGTGACTTATCTCATGTGCGATAACCGTGCCGATTCCGCCGAGGTTTTCCTCAAACGACGCCGTTGAGTCATAGTATGGCTGCTGAAGAATTGCGGCGGGAATAGTTATGCTGTTTGACGTTGGATCATACATTGCGTTCACCGTCTGGGGATAGATTGTCCACCCTTTTGACGCTGCTTTGGCACCCTTGTTTATAACGTCCGCACAGAACAAATGATAGCTTTTTGACGATTCGGTCATATATTCAACAAGGCTTCCGCCCTCCTCAATGGGGCGTATTGAATAGCTTTTGTCAATATATCTGTCAAAATCATCGGGAAAAGCGGCGTTTACGGTTATGGCTTTCAGCTTTTTAACCGCGTTTAAACGGGTCTGAGGAGTCATACGGGTACAGGAATTTATAAGCTTTTCGTACTCATTGATAATCTTTTGGGTCATATCCTCAACCGAGCTTTTTATATATTCGGGAAGATACATATTGACATAGAGCCTTCCGAGTTCCCAGCCCATAAGGCTTTGAACCGCCCCTACTGCGTAATCCGATGGAATAAAGTTTGATTTTGTACCGTATAGCTTGTTATAATAGTCCTGACGGGCGTTAAACGAAGCGGTGGTTAAATATGCCGAGGTACTGTCGAGAAGCGATGCCTTAAGATATGCCTTTGCTTCGCCGAGCGATTTATCGGTTAAGTATTCTGAGACCGCCGATAGGTATTTTTTGTTATAAACCATAATGGTTTTTGCCTTTTCAAAGCCTAAAGCCTTGAGATACTTCGTAATATTGATTTCGGAAACAAGCCTTTCGAAATCACTTACGCTGTATACGGTTGTTTCTGTATCAATGCTGCCCTTTCCGCCGGAGACAGCGGCGGCAAGCTTTTTGCAGACCCCGGCGGCTTTCTCGGCTGAATTACTCGGGTCAGAGTCCCCAATAAGCGTAAGCAGCGCCTCTATATAGTCTATATAATACTGTTCGTATTTATCGGCGGAATCACTTTCCCACATTGCGCTTCCTATACCGGTATAGCTGTGTGAAAGCGAGAGGGTATAAGAGGAAGAGTCATATATATTTGTGTCAAGACCGAGAGGAAGCAAGGTCGTAAAGCCGCATTTTTCAAGTTCCGCCATAACGGTCAGAAGCTCTTCCGCGGTTTTTGCACCATCAATATCCGAAATGTATTTTTTAATCGGTTCAAAACCGATTTTGTCACGATAGCCTTGATTTGCCGCGGCGGAGTAGACGGAGATGATTCTGAATTCGTCAGAATCTCTGTCAAACTTCTTACCGTCATTATAATGCTTTCGATAAAGCGAAAATATTATATCGCCGATTCGGCGGTTTGTATCCTGTGAGAGCTTGTTTATATCGGATACAACCGATTCGCCGCTCGAAAGTTCGGTCGAGTTTAGCCATTCGGAATTCACATAGGTGTAAAAGTCGCCGGCTGGGCCTGTGAAGTGACCTATGCGGCCGCATATCATATTGACCTGTTCAAGGGTCAAGAAGTCGTCTGCACCGAGCCTTCCGTCGCCATAGCCTTGAATTATCCCCGCGGCCGCAAGGCGGTTTACCTGCTTGCTTGCCCATTTCGGGGTATCCGAAAAGCTTGTGTCATAGCGAGCGGACAGGTCGGTGTGACTCAACGCACGGCTTAAGATAACAAGAGCCTCAATTCGTTTAATCGGCTCTTGAGGACGAAGCGTTCCGTCCTCATAGCCGTTGATTAAACCCGAATATACTGCGGCGGACATCTCTTCTATATAAGGATAAGAAACCTTTGACTTGTCCGAAAATTTATCAAGAATCTTACGGTCGGAACGAAAGCGGTCGATTCCCACAGCCTTGATAAAGCACGAAACCGCCTGCTCGCGTGTGGCATAGCCTTCATAGGCGTTATAGCCGCTTCCGGATGTATACTTTCCCTCATTCGCATATACAAAAGGAGCGGACGAACATAACGCAATCATTAGTGTCATAATTAATGATAAAAGACGTTTCATTTCATCAGCTCCGTTAATTAAATTCATAATTTATATTTAAGAATGTGTGATTACCGAGAAAAACGGCTCGTTAATCCTTACGCTGTTGCTTTGCACGGTTCACCGCACTAAGCAGGGCATGAAGAGAAGCAACAATAATATCGTTATCGGTTCCGACGCCCCAAACGGGTTTTTCGGTATCCGAGGTCAGGCATATGTAAGCGCAAGCCTGTGAATTTGAGCCTTGACCGATAGCGTGTTCGCTATAGCTTCCGACCGAGTATCCCGTGGGGAGGATTTCGCCGAGCGCCGCATAGACAGCGTCAAGGCGACCGTTTCCGCAACCGGTAAGTTCATGAACACTTCCGTTCTCATCAATGGTAACATGGGCGATAATGCCGTTCTTCTGTTCAAAGTGACAGGAGATAAGCTTAATCGGTGTATCTATATTTACATATTCATTATTGAATATCTTATGTATCTCATCAGGGTGAAGCTCTTTGTGAAGGTGGTCAGAGACGTTCTTTACACAATAGCCAAAGTCCTCGCGCATATCCTTAGGAAGGACATAGCCGAACCGCTGTTCCATAAGAAAGCCGATTCCGCCCTTGCCCGACTGGCTGTTGATTCTGATGACATCGCCCTCGTATTCTCTTCCGAGGTCTTTCGGGTCAATCGGAAGGTAAGGAACCGTCCATGTGTCAAGATGCTTTTCTTCGCGCCATTTCATACCCTTGGCGATAGCGTCCTGATGTGAACCGGAGAACGCGGCGAAGACAAGCTTTCCGCTGTACGGATGACGCGGGTCGATGCTCATATTGGTGAGCCTTTCATATGTCTCGATGACCTCGGGAAGGTTCGAAAAGTCAAGCTTTGGGTCAACGCCGAGAACGTACATATTAAGCGCAACGGTAACAATGTCAACATTACCCGTGCGCTCGCCGTTTCCGAAAAGCGTTCCTTCAACACGGTCGGCACCGGCAAGAAGTCCAAGCTCGGTATCAGCAACGCCGCAGCCGCGGTCGTTGTGCGGATGAAGCGAAAGCTCAACACAGTCGCGGTATTTGAGGTTGTCGTTCATATATTCAACCTGAGACGCATAAACGTGAGGAAGTGACATTTCGACCGTAACGGGGAGGTTAATAATCGCCTTTTTGTCAGGGGTCGGCTTCCAAACGTCAAGAACGGCGTTGCACACCTCAAGAGCATAGTCTATTTCCGTACCGGTAAAGCTCTCGGGGCTGTATTCAAAGCGGAAGTTACCCTCGGTGTTTTTGGCGAAGTCATTAAGCATAACCGCACCGTCAACCGCAAGCTTTAAAATCTCTTCCTTTGACTTTCTAAAGACCTGTTCTCTCTGAGCAACAGAGGTGGAGTTATACAGGTGGACAATGGCGGATTTAGCGCCTTTTAACGCATCGAAGGTCTTTTTGATAATATGCTCGCGCGCCTGTGTCAAAACCTGAATGGTGACGTCATCGGGGATAAGGTTGTCCTCTATCAGCCTGCGCAGAAACAGATATTCTGTTTCTGACGCGGCGGGAAAGCCAACCTCTATTTCTTTAAAGCCAAGCTTTAGCAGATACTTGAAAAACTCAATCTTGTCGTCAAGGCTCATAGGAACAACCAATGCCTGGTTGCCGTCTCTCAGGTCAACACTACACCATGACGGAGCCTTTGTAACAGCGTCCTTTTTAGCCCATTTCATTTCACAAACAGGGGGCATAAAATAACCTTTTTGGTACTTTTTATAATTTTCCATAATCTGCACTTACCTTCCTTTAGCTTTAGATGAATTCAGTTTTATATACTGCTTAAATCAGTATAACATATTTAAGTATAATATGCAATGGGAAATTTCAATAATTCTCGGAGTATTTCGCGCCTTGCATTATATAAAGATATTTCGGCTCAGAAAGTCGAGGTAATCACTAAAAATAAGTGTCCACGTTTCAAAGTCCACAACTCCGGTATCGGGAATCGAAAAGAATCGTTGTGCCGCTACTACTGCTGCGGTGGTTTCCGGCCCGAAAAATCCGTCGGGGTTTATAAGCGGAATTGTCGTTCCCATGGCGTGCACATGCCGAAGTGCGGTCTGAAGCTCGGCAACGTTTTGTCTGTTGTCATACATTGAAGTTTTCATAGCTGATTTCCTCCTGTCATGCGTTTTGTGTGCCGCTGTTTTCCGAGAGTGGATAGCCGGGGTACTGCCCGAAGGATTTTTCCTCACCTTGAAGCAGGTCTGAATACAGGTTCGAGATGCTGTTCCAAAGCACATAATTGACATCTCCGCGCTCGGGAAGGCCGAATTCCCTTGCGTATGCGTTTACCGCATTGAGAGTTTGAGTGTCAAAGGTTCCGGTAATCTCAACCTCCGGAATCTCGGGAAAGGTCCTGCCTATAAGCTGAAGATAGCGTTGGAGAGTGGTTACGCTTTCGCCGCTTGAACCGATGGTCAGCGGCTCGCCCGGATACGGAGCGGTGGCAGAGGTTCGGTACTCGGCGGGGAGAGAGTTATATTTAGTTAAAAATGAGGAATATAGTGAGTCCCACGTTGTCTTGTCAACTATGCCGGTTTCGGGAAGGCCGACAGAACGTTGAAATTGTTTTACTGCGTTAGTGGTTTGAGGACCGAAGCTTCCGTCAATGGCTACCTGAGGAATAAAGTCATTAAATTCGGCTATGAAGGTCAAAAAGTATTGAAGAGCGATAACTCCCGTTCCGCTGTCGCCCTCCTCTAAAACCTCTTTGAACTGTCCGCTTACAAGCTCTGACGGAATCCTTTCCGGGTCAAGCTCAGAGAGCCGTTTTATTCCGGCAATGACCGAGGCAACTTTGTACCAGGTTGCCCTGCCGACGACGCCGTCCTGTGTTAAATTGAATATGTTCTGAAATTCTTTTACGGCGGACTCAGTCACCGGGTCAAAGAAGCCGTCGGGATATGCAATTTTGGGGATTGCGGGATAATTTTTTGAGATTCGGTTAAGCGCAATCTGTAAAAGCTTTACATCAAGGCCGCTGTCACCCACTCTGAGCGGAGTTCCGGGATAGCTTTCCGGAACATTTGCGACGGGTGCGTTCTCGACAAGTGAAATGTCGCCGTAATACGACGTCAGAATCCGAAACGGTGTATAGCCCTGGTTGGCGAGAGATACACTTCCCCATTGCGACATTCCGCCGGGACAGGTGGATGTCGTACCGTTACAATAACGGGCGTAAAGCGGCGTTATATCGCCCGAGCGAACGATATAGCTATTGAATATATCGTCCACGATTCGGCTGATGTTGTCAAAAATATCTCGTTCGTATACAAATGACTGGTCATATTGGGTCGAATTTGTTATGTCAAAGTTATATCCCCTTGCGCGATAATATTCGGTAAAAATCCTGTTCAGGGCGAAGCTTATCTGGGCATAAATGTTTGCGCGGATAGCGTTCTCGGGCCAGGTGGGATATATCTCGCTGGACGCAACATTCTTGATATAATCGGTGAAGGGAACGGTTACATTGCGTGCGGTCGGGTCATCGGGTGAGCCGAGATGAACGACTATATTTTCGGGAATGGTAAAGTTAAATTTCATTTTTCCACCCCCTCGCCGGACATAAGAACGTTCGGCTGTGACTCGTTTACGGTCAGGCGGTCGCCGGGTAAGGCGTCCTCGCCGAGCGGGTCGAGAGATACGTATTGGATTGATTCTATCCCCGCGAATATCGGAACGTTTAAAAATTCCTGGGTATAATAGCCGGGCTTTTCGATTCGGATATTATATGTAGAGTATGGAATAACATTTCCCGGCGTTTGAGAATATTGAAGCGCGGGAGCGTATAGGCTAATCGGTGCGGTCTTTCCGCTGTTGTTTGTTGTAAGAGTGTCAAGAACTGAGCCGCCTGTTTGCATAACCGTGACCCTTGCCCCCTGAATGGGGACGGAACCGCTTGCTGTTGAAACCTGAAGTATAAGGGTCCCGAGAGCGGCGTTTTGGTGCGGTGCCGTTCCGTCTTTGAAATCTGCGCCCTCTGAGAGAGTGGCGGTCGGAACGGCAGGCTCTGTAAAGCTTCCGCCACGCATAAGTCGGTCAAGAGCGGCGTTAAATTCCGCAAAGTCATTTTTTCTGTTATTCATCTGCATCAAACCTCCTAATATAAGGTATATGCCGAAAATCTGCTTGTGTGAATAAAGTTTTTCTTGACAAATGACCGAGAATGGATTATTATATATATTGTGTTTTTAATAATTTGATTTTGTCCCGGTACCTCAGTAGGATAGAGGGTTCGCCTCCTAAGCGAAACGTCGCAGGTTCGATTCCTGTCCGGGACGCCATTTGCACCGCTTTTGCGGTGCTTTTTCTTTTCCGCACTCACATACATAAACCTTTGAATTTTGTCTTGTATATTCGTGCATGCGTGCCGCTTTTGCGGTAACTGCGATTGATAAAATGAGCATTGCTGTGAAAGCCGTAAATACTGTAAAAAATTTTTGAAACGAAAAAGACAACCCGTGAGGATTGCCTTAAAGTTATTATAAATTCAAGCGTTTACACTCAATTTACAATTTTGTTGACAGTCGGTTTTAACAATTTTACAAACTGTTGTAACAATACACCCGATAATAAAATTGTAGTTACTGTGCATAATCCAACCTTGCCGCCCAACAATACACCTACAAGAACACATAGTATATCTAAAACGATTCTCACTTTTTGAATTGAAAATTTATTCTTATTCACAATGGCAAAAGTTAATGCTTCATACGAGCCCTTTCCAAAATCAGCAACAGAATAAAGAGCTGAACCTAAACTGAATATTACAAGCCCCAATATCATCAAAAGAAAGTTAATCATTTTGGAAGAACCATATTGTATGTATGGGGCAAACCAATCTATGCAAAGACTGTATATAACTTGATATAATATAGTTCCTATGTGTATCTGGCTTCTATCATAAAACAGGCAAAATAACACCATTGCTGCCGCAATGATTAAAGAAGCTTGCCCGATAGTTATATTTACGCTCTGTGCTATCCCTTGCCACAACACAGCAAGAGTTACAGAACCAAAACCTGCATATATAGCCATATCCATACCAAGCGCGGCAACAGCAGTCCCTATAACAACCATCAGTATTTTTAACATCTGTTTTTTATAAATCATTTCTAACGCCTCTTTTAACATAAAGAGATTTGTTATTTATTATATCACAAAAGCAACGAGAAAGCAATCGTTTCAGACCGGTTTCTCACAATTGCACAAAGGGTTATTTTACCCAAGTTTCAGTATTATTAGCCGAGTTTGCAGGGTGCGTGTTGGCTGCTTCGGCTATGTCGGCATAATACAACATAGAGTTGTTTCGAATATCTGTAAAAGTTTCGGTGCCGGCATCATACAAAGCACCTTTTGATATTCCCTCGAAATGAGAGAAAAAAGTCCTGCGGTTTATTATATAGCTTTGCTGCTTTACCGAAAAGAAACAAAGTTAAAAAGTTGAATGTAATAGGACGAATTAATCGGAGAAAGAGGCTGTAAGTGACAAAGAGTAAGCAAAACACATATAAAAAATCAAAAAAATACATATAAAAAACGGATAAAAAATTGTATAATAGTATCAAAAGCGGATGTATTGCAATATATTACTAATTCATAATGGAGATGAAAGCTTATGAAATATTTAAAAACAAGAGCACAGCAAGGCAAGATATCAGCAAAGCCTCTCGGAAAACGAATACTTGACCACTGGCAGTATTATGTTTTCTTGGCACCGGCGCTTATTTTTGTATTAATATTTTGTTATGCCCCTATGTATGGAGTGACCGTGGCGTTTAAAAATTACTCACCGATGCGAGGGATAACGGGAAGCGCGTGGGTAGGCTTTGAAAATTTCGTAAAATTGTTTAATCTTAGTAAATTCTGGCAGGTTTTCAAAAACACGATTGTTTTAAATTTTATCAGATTGATATTTGATTTCCCGGCGCCTATAATTCTTGCTTTGATGCTTAACGAAGTAAGATGCCATTGGTTTCAGCGTATAACACAGACGGTTGTTTATCTGCCGCATTTTATGTCATGGGTTGTTATAGCGGGAATCATGTTTAACATCCTGTCTACTGACGGAGTTATAAATACAATAATATCACATTTCGGAGGAACTCCCGTAAAATTCCTGGCGAATCCGGATACATTCCGGCCGCTGGTGGTTATATCACAGATATGGAAGGAAGCGGGCTGGGGCACGATAATCTATCTTGCTGCGCTTATTAATATATCACCCGAATTTTATGAAGCGGCAATGATAGACGGTGCGAGCCGCATAAAGCAGCTTATCTATATAACAATACCATGCATACTTCCGACAATTTCGATAATGCTGATTCTCCGAATGGGACAGATTATGAACAGCGGCTTTGACCAGATGTTTAATTTGCTTAATCCGTCGGTCTATGATGTCGGAGACGTTATCGATACATATGTGTACAGAATAGGTATAGTAGACGGAAGATTCAGCATGGCGAGTGCAGTCAGCCTATTCCTTAATATAATTAATTGTGCTATGCTGGTTGCGGGCGATACTATTTCTAAAAAAATAAGCGGAAGCGGACTTTATTGAGGTGAGAATATGTCATTTAAAAGAAAAAGCTTAGGAGATAATATTTTTGATATTGTAAATACGGTGATTCTTATTCTGATAGGACTGAGTATGCTTGCACCGTTCTGGCACGTAGTGGTGAGGTCGGTTCTTCCGTATGATGAAGCGATAAAATCATCATTTGTTCTTTTTCCGAAAAAGACAACCTTTGAAGCGTATAAATACATATTACGTTCGGAGCGGTTTGTATCTTCATTGGGAATATCGTTTATAGTTACTGTGACAGGAACTGTATATCAGCTTGCTATGACAACCTTTGCGGCGTTTGCTCTGACAAAGAAGACGCTTCCGGGACGGAAACTGTTTTTTACGATGTTTATAGTGACGATGTTCTTTAACGGAGGACTTATAGCAAATTATTTGCTTATGCGCGGACTTAAAATGATTAACAACGTACTTGTGCTGATTCTGCCGTTTGGTATAAGCTGTTATAATATGCTGATTATAAAGAGCTTTTTTGAGGGATTGCCGTCGGATATGGAGGAATCGGCAAGAATAGACGGGGCGGATACGTTCAGGGTATTTTTTAGCATTATTCTTCCGCTGTCAATTCCGGTTGTGGCAACGTTTGCGCTGTTTTTTGCGGTAGACAGATGGAACGGCTGGTATAATGCCATGATTTATATAAATGACAAATCAAAATGGCCGTTCGTTATGGTTCTGCGTGAAATACTCATATCAAACGATACGGAAAGCATGCAGTCGAATTATGTAAATCAAGAATATATGGTGGGAGATTCGATTAAAATGGCGGCGGTAATTGTTTCTATTTTCCCCGTTATGATAATTTATCCGTTTATTCAGAAGTATTTTGTAAAGGGTGTAACCCTCGGAGCTGTTAAAGGTTAAAAAATATAATATTAATATAAGAAAGGAAGATTAAAGTGAAAAAAATGTTGACCAGGAAAAAGAGATTCGCGGCGCTGACGATGGCGTGCGTGATGACAGCAGGCTGCCTCGCGGGCTGCGGAAAGACAAAGGAGGCGGAATCCGGTGACGTTCCGGAGCTTTCGGTGTTCGGCTATAAATATGAAAAGGCGGCGCAGAGCAGCGGCGATTATATTTATGAGCAGATACAGAAGAAGGTAGGCGTAAACATCAAGCCGATAAATGCAAGTCAGAGTAACTGGGAGGAAAGACTCGGCGTTCTTATAGCGTCGGGAGATATACCGGATCTGTTTGTGAACAAAGGACTGGAAAATAAAGAGGTATATAATAAATGGCTTAATGACGGAATTCTTCTTTGCCTGTCTGATTATGTGGATAAGAGTAAATATCCGAATATTTCAAGACAGCTTGATAAATTTGATGATTTAAAGATGTTACAGGGCGATAAGCATTATTCGCTGCCGGTTGGTAAAGACTTAAATTCGACTACTGCCGAAAAATCACTTGGTCATGCAATATATATCCGCACGGACTGGCTCCAAAAGCTGGGCTTGGAAGAACCGAAAACACTTGAAGAATTTTATAATGTTGCTAAGGCGTTCAGAGAAAATGACCCCAACGGTTCGGGCAAGAAGGATACATATGGGTTCTGTGTAGGCGGAGTATGGTGGCTGTACCCGATAGTAAACGCTTTCAATACATCATATGAATACTATTACAAAGACAACGGCGAATGGAAGCCGGAATGTATAAATGAAAATATGAAGAAAGCAGCCAAATTCTTAAAGCAGTGTTATGATGAAAAACTCCTTGACCCTGACTTTGTAAGTATAACCAATGATCAGAAGTTGGAAAACTTTGTGTCGGGACGTGACGGAATTATATTCCATAACGGAGAATCCGGTTACAATACAATATATAATCAGTTTAAGAGTGCATATCCCGACAAGGATCCGAAAACGATGTTTACATATCTCAAGGAGCCGCTTGAAGGATTTGACGGAACAAAACGCGTGATGGGCAGTTACGGGTATTATACAGCTACGGCAATCAGAGGGGATATAGATGATAAAAAAAGAGATAAGGCATTGGATTTGCTCGAATTTTTATGCTCCGATGAGGGCGCAAAGCTTTGTTCACTCGGCGAACCGAACGTGGATTACAAGGAGGAAAACGGCGAGTACATCAGTCTGCTGCCGGAGTCATCACAGGGTATGCCTATGACAATCGGTGAGAAAAATAATTCGGCAAATTTCTTAAACCTTGTGGCTTGGAACGATTACAAATACATTTGCAAAAATTCGCAGAACATTGAGGATGTGACAGGGTCTATCAAGGCGTTTGACTCTGCCGCGAAGACAGATCCGCTGTACTTTGTATCAGTTACCGATAAGGTTGATTCGGCGGAAATTAAACAGCTCAAGGACGCTGTTTATCAGGGACTGGCAAAGCTGATTACACAGTCATCGAATTTTGATGCGGACTTTGAAGCATATGTAAAGAACTGGAGAGAAGTCGGCGGCGATAATTACACAAAGGCGCTTAACGAAGGCGCAAAAAACCTCGGATTATAATAAAAAATTCAAATATAGTAATGGAGGGCGAAAAAATGTTATCAAATGTTACTAAAAAAACCATGGCAGCTTTGATGGCTGCGGCGGTAATACTGACGGCGGGAACGGTAGGCTTTGCCGATACGGAAACAGCACCGTATGCTTTTGTAAAAAATGATGACGGCTTTTATTACAGTGACAGCTTTGACGGTTGGGGAAGTGGTTCGGTTAATGAGGACGCGGTCAACAAAGACCCTGACGGTAAGAAGATATGGGTTCAAGGCGGACAGGGAAATGCTTCGGCGTATAATGGAGACAAATCGCTCGGAATTTTTAAATGGAACAAATCCAATGGACAGAGCATCAGCTACAATGCTTTTAGTGACTTTACAAAGCCGGTTACGATACGTATGAAGCTGACCTTGGAAAAAACGGCTAAAAGTGAAGCACAATTTGCTTTATATACGGCGGGTAAAAGCATAAATATCCTTAATCTGTCAACGGCCGGCGTAAGTCTTTTCAACAGTTGGCAAGATGACGTTGATAAGCATGTTACGGTTGATACTGATACAGCTGTCGGACATACATATTACGCGGTGTTTAAATTTAATGTAGCAAAAAATCAGGTTGACGCGGAAATATACAAGGATGGTGCCGGTATGCCGATTTACTCCAAAAAAAATGTTGAAATAACCAATATATGGATGAATTCAAAAGCCTGCACTCTGTCATTTGGACTTACAAAAACTGATGTGTCAGAGGATGCGTCGTTGTATTTGCAGGATTTTACTATAACAAATAACGAAGAATTAAAACCCGGACGCTATACATATGATGATTTTGTTTTGTATGACGGCGCCGAGGGAAAACAGCTTCAGCATCATGTGGCGGGTGAAGCAAATAAGAAATGGGCGGAAAACTGGATTTCGTGGAGCGGCACATGGTATAAAAAAGACAGCGAAGCCGTTACAATAGCAAGCGCCAAAACAGCCGAAAGTATAGCGCAGTATAAGCCGGTCAAGGATTTGTCGGGAGACTGGCAGTACATAGATTTCGGAATAAAACTTACGGGCGGCAGGAAAACGGGTAAAATAGCGTTTTCGGGTGAAACGGATAAAAATGTATTCGCTTTTATGAAGATAAGTGAAGATCAGATTATGCTTTTCCCGGATAACGATACGCTTGAGAACAAAGAAAAAATAATTGCAAAATCGGCGGAAGGTGAAAAACTCTCTGACAACCTCAGATTCAGAATAGGTATTTGCGGCGAAACCGGACAGTATAGCGTCGATATATATGATGCAGATACAGGCGAACGTGTCGGTTCGGCGGTGAATAACGGCGGAAGCTTTTCAGAAAAGCTGACAGGCAAGGCAGATTCGGAAGAAAGAGCAAAGCTGTTTAAACTTAATAATACATGTTTGCGTTTTTCCGCAGTACCGGTTGATGGTGAAACAAGCAGCATAATGCTGTATGATGTAAGTTTTTCAAATTATCAAAGGACAAGCGGTTTGGAGGTTTACGGCAAAAACGCGGAATACACCGCACCCGCGGCGGGGGGAGAGCAGGGCACGTTAAGTACAGAAACATGTATAAAAAATAACGGTGACCCAATGAAATTTATTCTGATAACGGCGCTTTACGATGAAAAAGGCGAATTAAAGAATATAAGAATAAATAACGCTGAAAACAGCGGAAACGGAACGCTTAGCAGTATTGTAGGAAAATTCAGCGTTGACAGCGATAAATATAAAGCGGTATCGTACATATGGGACGGCGAAAACAATATGCGTCCGATAATGGGCGCGTTCAGCAATGGCGCAGCAAATTAAGAGGTGTATATGAATATAAAAAGAATATGTTCGTTTCTTATTGCTGTCATCATCCCGATAAGCGGCATAAACACATATAAAGCCGATGCAGAGGAAACAGCGGCAGGGTGTATATACTATGTGGATGCTGAAAACGGAAATGATAATAACGACGGTATTTCGCAAAAAAATGCATGGAAGAGTCTTGAACGTGTTAACAGTACCGAATTTTTTCCGGGTGATGAAATAAGATTTAAAGCCAATACTTCGTATACGGGAATGCTTGAGCCGAAGGGCTCGGGCACTCCCGATACCCCTATAAAAATAGATATGTACGGAAACGGCGCCAAGCCGATAATAGACGCCCGCGGCGAAAATGAATCAGCACTATATATGTATAATCAGCAAGGCTGGGAAATTTCAAATCTCAGGCTTACAAATGATGATGATCTCAATACTGATTATGAGGACAGCACACGTTACGGAGTCAGGATTGTTATAAGCAATATGGGTGAAGCAAAGCATATTTATCTGAAGGGGCTTGAAATTGTTAATGTTGACGGCGCGGCAAATAAGGGAAGTGCAGGAATCAGCATTTCGGTAAAAAAGACAAGCAGCAAAGATATTCCGACACACTACAGCGACGTGCTGACGGAGGGCTGTTACGTGGAAAACACGGATCGGAATGCAATATATATATGCGGCAATGAACAGGTTGAACCACAGCGCTGGCACTGGAAAGGATACATTTCCGAGAATGTTGTTGTGCGCAATAACATTGTAAAGGACGTTACGGGAAACGGAATTATAGTATCCTGCTGTGAAGCGCCACTTATTGAATATAATACGGCAATACATTGCTGCACAAAAACAAATATCGCAAGCTGCGGAATTTGGGTATATGCGACGAACAATGCGGTTATGCAGTTTAATGAAGCATACGCTTGTGCTCCGGCACCTTATGATGGAGAAGGCTTTGACATAGACCATTGCACAACACAAACAACAGTTCAATATAATTACAGTCATGACAACGCAACGGGTTTCCTGAATGTGTGTTCGCTCAAAAGCCGCGTTATATACGGAAACGACGGTGTAACACAGAATGACGGAAGCATTGTGCGGTATAATATAAGTCAGAATGATAAAAAATCCGGAATTACGATTAACGGAGAGGTAACGAATCTGACCATTTACAACAATACATTCTATTCGGATGAGAACAACCCGAGACAGTGTATTTTCATAAAGCCGTGGAATAAAGTTCTTCCGCATAATGTAAAGATATATAACAATATCTTTGATAACCGCGGTGGAGGAGGTTATCTGTACTATGGCAATGAGCTTATAGAGTCGGGAAACGGCTTGCCGGAGGCCTCTCATAATTTGTATTACGGAAAAGGCAGCATTAACGAGGCGATAAAGAAGGATACAGACGGAATTTTTGATACAGAACCGGGATTCCTTTTGCCGGGAAGCGGCAAAATCGGGATTGAAACCGTTAAAGGTTATATGCTTAAATCCGATTCGCCATGTATTGATGCCGGAATGGTTATCGAAAACAACGGCGGAAGAGATTATTTCGGAAACAAGCTATACAATAACAAACCGGACATAGGCGCGGCAGAATATTATAGTGGATTTTCCGAATATCCTTCGGATATTGAAGCGAGTGATGAAGCGTCGATATATGCGTATCGAAGCGGCTGGCTTTCGGCGGCGGACGGAGTACATTTTGATTATGAAAAGAAAATGAGCGAGTTGTATTTCGGACTGGCGGCGGTAAAAGCGGCGGGGTTTGACCGTTATGCCGAAAAAAGCGGAGGGCATACAAGCTTTTCGGATGTGGCAGAGAATTTTTATATGCTGTCGCAGTTTAACACTCTGAAAAAACTGCTCGGGACTGATGAATGTAAAATTTCATTCTGGCAGGACATAAGCGTTTATGACGCGCTCAGGTATATAATCCGTATAGGAGGGAATTATTCTGTTGCAGACACCGACACAGAAATTTTAAAATATACCTCTGAAACCGGACTGGCAGAGGGCGTTGATTTAACACATAACCGAATACTGACCCACCGTGAGGCGGCACAGCTGTTGTATAACGGAAGCTGTCTCGGAATACTGAACCGCAGCCAAAACTGAACATGCGAGTTCGGAATGAACCTATAAAAGAAGGAGAAAGTGATAATGGCAAAAAAATATGTTGCTTTTATTATGGCTTTATGCATGACATTCTGCTTGACATTTCCGGCGGAGGCTGCCGGACTTATCGGAATTAATGTAGGCTATACTCAGATAAATGTTAAGACATATTATGTTGATGCTGAAAACGGAAGTGACAGCAACAGCGGCAGGAGCGAAAAAGAAGCGTGGCAGACGCTCGAAAAAGTTAACAGTACCGAATTTGCCGCCGGCGACAGCGTTTTGCTGAAAGCGGACACCGTTTATAACGGACAGCTTTGGCCGAAAGGCAGCGGTAAAAAAGACAGAGTGATTACGCTTGGAATGTACGGCAGGGGAAACCGTCCGGTCATAAACGGCGGAGGTATGCAGGAGCCTGTGGTGAAGCTATATAATCAGGAATACTGGACGATTGAGGATCTTGAGGTCACAAACGATGACAACTTCGATATTGACAACGAACAGCGCGACGGCATAGGCGGAATAGTTGTTTCGGGAGAGAATGCAGGAGAGCTTCATGACATTGTAATAAGAAACTGTTTTGTACATGATGTTGATAATAAGCATTCAAAGACCTCCAGAGCGTTGGGGGTTACTGTATCGGGAACCGCTAAGGAAACATGGTTTAACGGAATAACGATAGAAAATAACTTTGTTGAGGATTGCGACCGAACGGGAATAAGCACGGGCTCTTCGTGGGCGGAGGTGCACCGCTGGCGCTGGAAACTGCACGAAAATGTCTTGGTAAGAAATAATGTGGTAAAAGATGTTGCCGGAGACGGTATAGTTATAACGGGAGCAAATGCGCCGCTCATTGAATATAATACGGCGATACATTGCTGCACTAAGGTAGAGGCGGCAAATGCCGGTATATGGGTATATGCGGCGGATGACTCGCTGATGCAGTTTAATGAGGCATATGATACCGTACCGGGCGGCGGAGACATGGAGGGATATGATATTGACCACTGTACGCAGAGGACAACCTTCCAGTATAATTACAGCCATAATAACGGCGGCGGATTTTTGCTTATTTGCTGTGTCAAGGACGGTATCAACAGCGGAAATATCGTAAGATATAACATAAGCCAGAACGACCTTGCTGACGGGTTCCGTATAAACGGAAGAATTGACGATACGGATATTTACAATAATACACTTTATTTCAGCAAGGAAAGAAATGTAAGAAATATAGGCATATTCTCATGGGGAGAAGACTGGATTGGCGGAACAATGAGATATTACAACAACATTTTTGCCGATGAGGGCACGGGAATGCCGATTTTTTATTCTGAGACACCTCTTGTAAAACCAACCTTTGAAAATAACCTGTGGCTTACGTCCGAGAAAACGGAAAAGCTTATTCCGGAGGATAGCAAGAAGATTATCGGTGATCCGAAATTTGTAAGAGCCGGAAGCGGAAGAGCAGGCATCGAAACCGTTGAGGGATATAAGCTTCAGCCCGATTCACCGTGCATTGATACCGGAATGGTTATCGAAAATAACGGCGGCAGAGATTATTTCGGAAACAAGCTCTACAATAACAAGCCGGATATAGGTGCGGCAGAGTATTATGTTGAGGAGGACAAAACTCCGATTGATATTGGCGGCCACAAGTATGAAAAGGCTATGGAGCTTATGAATTTCCTTAATATCTATAAGGCGGATTCAGGCAAGAAATTCAATCCGGAAGCAAAGGTAACCCGCGGCGGATATATTACGGCGCTGCTTGATGCAATGGGTTTGAGAAATCATGCGTCCACCTTTAAATTCGGGCATTATTTCGAAGACACCGATAAGGATATGAATACAGCCGGATATTTTGATGCGGCACGCGATTTCAGAGTGCTCGACGCTAAGACCACAACGGCGGAAAGCGAAAAAATAATTGATTTTAAAACTGCGGTTTCGTGGGCATTAAGTACGGCAATCGGTGATTCGGGAACGCAGAAGTCCGATGATGTAATTGCACAGGCAAAGGAAATGGGACTGCTTGAAAATCTGGAGGATATAAGCGAAAATACAGAGGTTACGCGCGGCATTACCGCACAGCTTCTCTATAACCTTACGGAAAGCGACAAAAAGTATTACAACATCAATAAGCTGGGGCTGACAGCGTTTTCGAAGGAAGGCGTAAAGTGTGATAACTTTGACGCGGGCTACGGTGATGTTACGCTGAGAGCCGTCGATAATGCACAGACGCGCAGCGGCCGCCATGCCGCAACCTGCTGGAAGGACGAGATGGGACCGTTCCTAAATATCCGCGAGGCATTAAACACAAAGGAGGGTACAGACTACTTTGTAAACGGTTATCTGAAATTTGACCTTTCATCGTTAAAAAGCGTTAAAAAGGCAACGCTCAGATTGTATATAAATGGAGGTAAGAAAGGCAAGCTTTCGCTTTATGAAATCGAAAATGATAACTGGGCGGTTGATACAATTACGTGGGACAATGCTCCGAAGATTGTACGGCGAGCTTTAAAAGGCAATCCGATTACAGATGTACGAAGGTATTATGATTTTGACATCACAGAGCTTGCGCAGCAGGAGTTTGCCGGTGATAAGACGCTCTCGTTTATGATTACCGGTTCGGATTATGACGATATTATACTTAATGTGGGAACAAGAGCATATGCAAATTATCCTCAGCTGGTAATAGAGGAATAAACGGAGAAAACGTATGAAAAAATTGTGTATTGTATGCATAGCTGCCGCGGTGATTGCCG
This sequence comes from uncultured Ruminococcus sp., assembly GCA_902797885.1. GTDB lineage: Bacteria > Bacillota > Clostridia > Monoglobales > Monoglobaceae > UMGS1820. The sequence goes on along the minus strand of CADBUP010000044.1, from coordinate 9,076 downwards.
CGGCGGCGGCAGGGGTGATTCGGTACGGAACACAAAGCGGCGGCGAGGTTCTTAAAATAAATGACATTACAGTAACGGCAGAAGAGCTTAAAGCCGAAATGCAGGACTTAAAACCCGATATTTCCGGCGAGTTTTACAGAAAATATAATATAAATCTTTCGTCAAAGGACTGGAACAGGGAATTTGACGGAGTAGTGCCGATGGCATATTTGCGCGACGCCGCAAAGAACAAGCTTGTTGAGAAAAAGATAAAGCTAATACTTGCTAATGAAAACGGTTTTGATTATCCGACGGATTTTAAGAGCTTTTACTCGGAAATGGAAGAAGAGAACAAAAAGCGCAAGTCGAAAATCGATTCCGGCGAGGTTGTTTATGGCGCCAAAAGCTATAGCCGCAAAACCTGGGATGCATATGTGTTTTCCAATATAGATACTCAGCTTCGTGAAAAGCTTATCAATGTAACGGAGGATGAGCTTAAGCGGTATACAGAGGAAAACCGAGAACGCTTTGAAACTTTGAAATACAACGTAACCTGCGACATTTTGCAGATACATTATAAAGATGAAGATGATAAAAAAAGTGTATTTGAAGAAGCGGAGCGGGTTCGGAAACGGCTGACAGACGGCGAAAGTGCGAAGAAAATTGTTGACGAATATAACAGCCCTGAAGTAAAGCTTTATACATCGCAGGTGTTTTCAAATGAATATGCCGGCAGTAATGAAATGGCATATCCGGAGGGAAGCGTAACGGCCCCTAATATGAAAAAGGGCGATATAAGCGAGATACTTGACGAAAATTTCAGCGCGGCAATTTATATCTGTACAGAAAGCGCCGAGCCGGAAAAAAGTATTGACAGTATACAGGTTGAATACAGCTATCGTGAGGATGAGTATAAAAAACTCATTGACAGGAAAGCAGATGAGGCAAATATCGTAATAAATGAAAAACGGTACAGCAGAGTTAAGTTATGAAAGGAGCAGAGACAATGGTAAAAAAGACAAAAATGCCCAAACGACTTTTGTCGGCGGCTATAGCATGCGTGTTAAGCATCAGTGGTGCGTGCGTTTACGGAGAAGATACGGAAAATGCAGAAATGTCGCCGTATATTTATTATAAAAACAATAAATCGTATATATACGATGATGATTTTGAATCATGGAAAAGCAATATAACGATTGATGACGCGGTAGTGCAAGCCGGATTGGGTGTAAGAGGACAGGCGCCTTCAAAGAATATGTGGAACCAGAACGGAGGACAGGTAATCATAAAGAATGAGGACGGAGATAAAAGTATACACGCGGAGACAGCGAGCGGAAGCCGCGGTTTTGTCTGCAACGGTATATATGATTTTAGTGTTCCCATGGACTTAAGCTTTCGGCTCCGTATGACTTCGGACAGCGGCGCTGTCGGAAAAATTACGATGTACTCCGGCGGTGGTGTTCATACGCTTTTAACGCTTTCTGAAAATGGAATAGTTTTGTTCGGCGGAGGACAAAAGCCACAGCCGCAGGAGGTAATTAAAGAAGATGTATACGGAAAATGGTATACATTTGATATAAGCATTGATTTTACAACAAATATAGGCAAATTTAAAATAAGCGATGATGATGAAAAGACGCTGTTTGAAAATTCATATTCTGATTTCAGAACGGTATTCCCGGGAGGTTCATGGTTCAATCCGTCGGTTGCTCCGATGATTATGTCGGTTACCGGAAGTGGAGCATTGGACCTGTCTTATTTCAAGGCGAAAAGCGTATTTGATGATTCAATAAAAGATATTAACGGGCCTATAATTGAAAAGTATGATGAAACAGAGGACAGATATAACGAAATACAACAGCCGGAAAAAGGAAAAATAAGAACATCATACACTATTACAAATATTAAACTTGACGATAATGCGGACAATATATCGGCAGGAATATTAAACGCTTTATATGACGATGGGAAATTTGTCTGCACAAGCTATCAAAACGGTATATTTGAACCGAAATATAAGGGCTATGAGATAGGCGAACATGAATTTATAAGTCATACATATACCACGCACAATGCGTATGCAATGTCAGGCGCGGTGAGCGGAAAAATCGGCACGGTAATGATAGTGGAAGCGGAAAAACCGGAAATCAAATCATACCTGTTAAGCTCCGCCGACGGATTTCGTTTTTACGGAAAGGATACACAGAAGAAAGCAAGCATTACAAATGCCGCGGAGTCTGTGGAGGATCAGTCGCTGACGATAGAGGGAAAGCTGGATGATTATACGTCAAGCGACAAAGTGCTTCTGTATGTGATTGAAAAAGATAAAAGCCTCGCTGATTTAGAAACGGATAATTCATCGGCATCTGAAATAGTACATTTAAAGGAGCTTGAAGCTAATGCGGACGGAAGCTTTTCATATACTTTTATGCCGAATTTCGATAAAGGTGATTATACAATCGGAATAGGCGGAAGCCATGTAACATCAGCGGAAAATATGAAAAGCTTTTATTATTACAGCCCGCAAGATTTGACAAACGCAAATACAGCGGCGAAGAATATAAAAACAGCCGATGATGTAAAAGCTTATATTGAAGAAAACGGACGTACATTTTCTCTGAAAGAAGAAACGTATCAAAAGTTGGAGGAAGCAGGCGGTCTGGACGAAATGTATGCTTTGTCGGCGGCGGGAGCGCCGTATGCGGATGCGGCGGAGTTAAATCGTTCAATCGAAAAGAATACCGTTTGTGTGCTTATAAAGAAGCTTAAAAACGCGGAAAAGGCATGGCTGATTGATAAATATGCCGTAAAATATTTCGAGCTTGACAAGCTCGAAGTTTGGGAAATGTATTCATCCGAAAAAAATGAAACAAAAAATAAAATTTTAAATATATTTGATGAAATGAGCGATGTAACCGCCGATAAGTTTAATGATGCGTTTACCGAGACGATAATTGTCGGAGAGCTCAGAAATAATACTGTCGCATGGGGAGATGTAGATAAGCTCGTAAGTGCGTATAAAGATATAATAGGTGCAGACAGCTCCGTTATGAGCAAATACACCGAAAATACAAAGCGCGGAATCTGTAATCGTGTTGTAAATGAAAAAAATAAGGTATCGAATATCGCGGATTTCAGAAGAATCCTTACGGAGGCAATAAAAGCAGAAACATCTTCAAACAGCAGCTCGGGAGGAAACTCAGGTTCAGGTTCAGGTTCGGGCTCGGGCTCGGGCTCGGGCGGCACACGCAGCAGGCTAACCGTAGTGCCAAGCGCCTCCGAAACAGGCTATACACCGGAGTATACACCCGAGGAAGCAAAGAACTTTACGGATATTGATAGTGTAAGCTGGGCAAAGGAAGCAATAACGGAATTTTTCAAAAAAGGCTTCATAAACGGAAAAGATGAAAAGACATTTGCGCCGAATGACCCGATAAAGAGAGAAGAATTTCTAAAAATACTCATGAATGCGTTTGATATTCCCAAGGCTGAAAATAACAAAGAATTTAAGGATGTGGACGCTGATGAGTGGTTTAGCGGCTATGTCTGCGGGGCATTAAAAGAAGGAATTTGCAGCGGAATAGGCGAGGATATGTTTGGAAGCGGAATGGATATTACGCGTCAGGATATAGCGGTTATGATTTATAGAACCGCTGTAAAGAAGGGGTACAGATTGACAGGAGGCACAGAGACTGATTACGAAGATTCGGCAGATATTGCGGAATACGCGCGTGGGGCCGCAGACGTACTTTCGGCAGAGGGGATAATTACCGGAAGCAATAATAAATTTATGCCGGAAAACCCGGCGACGCGTGCGGAAGCAACGGTCATGCTGTATCGTCTGTACAAATTAAAAAGCCGGTAAGTATAGCGGGTGAAAGGAGTAACGATTAGTAATATGATGCGAAAAATTTTATCTTGTTTTATTTCAGTACTTGTGATATTAAGCACAGTTAATGTGCAAATATTTGCAAAAACAACGTCAAATGATGTCGGAAAAGCGCAGAAAGCGGTGGATTTACTTACTGTAATGCAGGCATATTCGGCAGAAAATGCGGATGAAAATATCACGAAGGGCGAATTTACCGATATTGTAATAAAAGCGACAAGAGCGGGAGAATGGGCAGATTCGGCGGATGTAATTATAAAAGATGTCGAAAATGATTATCCGTATACGGAAAGCTCACAGAAAGCGGTTAGACTTGGGTTTGCGGAAAACAGCGGCTGGAATGCGGCGATAACGCGCAAGGAGGCCCTAAAGATTTTAATTGATGCAATGGGTTACGGCGATTATGGAAAATCACAATCGGGTTACGAAAAGCTGGCACGCCAAGTGGGAATCACAGCTTCGGCAACCGGTAAGAATGGGACGCTTGTCAGGGATGATGCATTAAGGCTTATATATGAAGCGCTTAATTCAACATATTTGGAGTTTGAGACGAAGTCACAGGGGAAGATAAGATATCGTTTAGATGAAAGCAGAACTTTTTTGAGCGGACGCTTGAAAATTTATCACAAACTTGGTATAATGGATTCAACACAATACAGCTCTCTTTCCGGAGCCCCGAGTGTTTCCGAAAACTGTGTTTCGATTTCGGGAGAAAGCTATGAAAGCGGTAAGCTGAATGTTTATTACCTTCTCGGATATGCCGTTGAGTTCTATTACACGGAAGATAATGACCGGGATACACTTTTAGTATTGTGGAAAAATAATGAAAATAGCATTGAAATTTCATCCGATGACATAATTGACTATGCGAATGGAACATATTCCTACTATGACGAAAAAGGAAGGGTGAAATATGCAAAGGTAACATCTGATGCCGATTATATCTATAACGGAGCAGTTACAACAACATATACGGACGATATACTTATTCCGGAAACAGGGACCGTTACGCTTGTTGATAACAACGGCAAATATTCGCTTGTGGTTATAAATTCATTTAAGATGTATTTTACCGATGTTGCGTCAGGAAGTATAGGCGTATATGACAAAAACAGAAATGAAATGTTTAAATTCGATACTGATGATTCGCTGGTTTCTTATGCTGTGGTTGATTCTCTGGGAAATTCAATACAGCTTACTGATATTAAAGCAAATTCTGTGTTATCTGTTGCGGAGGCAAAGGTGGCGGACGGCAGCAAGATTATAAATGTCATAGTGTCTGACAGAACGGCAAAAGGAACTTTAACATCGGATTGGGAAGACTATGTAACAATCGGAGGAGAAAAAATCAGAAAATCGGATTATTACAAGAAATACGTAAAGAATATAGCTCCCGGAGATAGTGTGACAGTATATCTTGACTTCAATAACGAAGCGGTATTTGCAAAAAAGAGTGTTCCTGACAATTCAGTATATACAGGCTTTATTATGGCCTTCGGCTCGGACAATGGACCGTATGAAAAACTGATATTAAAAACATATACAACAGCCGGTGAGGTTATGCAGAATAAACTTGCGGATTCGGTAAGAGTTGACGAATATACGTTTAAGGATACGAAAAAGCTGTATGATTATATCCGAAAGGACGGAAAATTCAATTGCGACAGGGTTATCAAGTTCCGTTTAAATAGTGAAAATGAAGTGTGCGTAATAGATACGACGATACGAAGCGACAAAGAGGGAAGTAACAGTCTTTCGAATGATACCGTTTCGGTACAAGGCTTCGGAAACAAAACAATGCAGTATTCTTCATTGGGAAAATACTTCTCAAACAACACTCTCGGAAGAGTTTATAATGTAGGCGATAACTCAATAATGATGTGTATACCGGATGATGAAAAAGACTATAATAATGCAAGCCGTTTTTCTATAATGAATATTAAAGGGATTGCTAATAATACAAATCTGTACATAGATTCCGTATATAACAGAAATGACAATTGCGAAGCTGAACTGTTTGTTATAAAGGGCATAGGTCAGGGAACAAGCAATGACGCATTTGTTGTTTCAAATGTGGGTGAAGCATATGATGAGGCAAGTGATGAAATTGTAAAGCTGGTCGAAGGCTTTGTAAAGGGAGAAGAAAAATCTTATTTTGTCGAGGATGATATATTTGAAAAAACCCCGATAAAATGCGGAGATATTCTGCAATACGGAGCAAATTCACAGACCGGATATATAACAGACTATAAAATAAAATTCAGTATACAGGATAATAAAATACATCCGAGAGAATACGGACAGGATATTTTATTTGAAAAACAGTTTGCCTGCCTGTATGGAAAATGCTATGTAAAGAGCACAAGTATGATGCAGGTGATGGTGGATAAAAAAGCGGTTGATGATTCGGGTAAGACGGATACTTCAAAAATAAGATATATGTCGTTCACCGATTCTGTTCCGGTATTTAAGTATAATTCGGACAAAAAGAAGCTCGAACGCGGCGATCTGAGTGATGTGTATGATTATCGCCTCAAAGGAAATAATGCATCGGAGCTGTTTCTGGTGTGCTCGTACAGTACAATTATGAATATTATTATAGCAAATTAATATATCGGTACGGAGGTGGATTCGGTGAAAAAACGCGGCATAAACAAAAGACATACTTTAAGAAACAGTATGCTTCGCATTTTTACTGTTTCAATGTTGGTTCTTTTGGGAATGGAGATTATAATATACTGCGGGTGCAGATATATATATAACGAACAGCTGCGTTCGGAACTTAAACTAACCGTCGAAAACACCTCCAAAAATATGGATAATTATTTTGATGACGTAAATAATTTATCATACACAATTTTTTACAACAACATATTTGTCGGCATGATTAATTCGAAGGACAGCAGCGCATTGGAATTTGAAGAGAAGTCTCAGCAGATAAGCAATTACTTTGCGGGTTTTACGGCAAGCAGCGAGTTGATATTAGGGATTGATTTCTATGATTTGAACGGAAGAAGTTATTTCACACGAAATGATGAAAATATGCGTCTCAGAACGGAAGAGGTAAATTATCTTTCCGAAATGGCGCACGACAGCAACGGCAAGATTATTTACAGTGATATGAGTTCAATGAATTCAAAAGGGAAATATTCGGGCATAGCATTCAGAGAGGTACGCGGTATCTCGGCAACGAGTGCAAGCGGACAAAAAATCGGACTTGGAATAATACATCTTAATATAAATAAACTTATAGACCGGCTTATTCCGGAAATGGACAAGGAATTATTTTCTGTATTTGTAACCGACAAGGAGCAGATGTGTATTTACGAAACAAACGGGAAAATCAAAGGAATACAGAAGCTTTTGGAATCAGATATTACCGAAGAACCCAAGAATATCAGAATCGATTCAAAAAATTGTGATGTATATAAGAAACATATCACAAACCTAAACTGGGACGTATATATAGTACGCGATAAAAAGGATGTCGATAAGGCGATTAATACAATTTTTGTTATTCTGGCGGTATTTTTCGGAATTAACGTTATTATAATGATATATCTGCTGCAAAAAATAAATCATGAATTTACAGGACCTATTTTAAAAATTCTGGAAGGTATGAAAAATGCGGCAAGCAGCAGAATGAAAAACAGGATAGAGCTTAAATGCAGAAATGAAATTTCGGATATCGGCGATACCTTTAACGAGATGAATGCCGAAATACGAAAATTGACCGAGAAAATTATGAATACACAGAAGCAGTTTTATGAGCTTGAAATAGAAAAGAATAAGTTTGAGCTTGTGGGTCTGCAAACTCAGATTAATTCACATTTTCTCTTTAATACGCTTTACTATATAAAGACGGAGGTCCGAATCGGAGATGCAAAAAAAGCGGGAAATGCGATTGATAATCTTTGTAGTTTTCTGCGATATGCGGTTGAGGCTAAGCAATATGTAAAGTTATATGAGGAATTGGAGAACATACGTTATTATGTGGAAATTGTTTTTGACAGAACGGGGGGAAGTATAAAATACAGCGTCGAATGCGACAATAATTTAAAAAATTGTAAAATGCTGAGGCTGGTTATTCAGCCATTGGTCGAAAATTCCATTGTACATGGGTATATCGACGGCAGGTGTACGAGTTTTTCACTTAAAATCGTATGCACCAGTATGGATAATGAGAAAGTACAAATAAAAGTTATGGATACTGGACAGGGAATAGATAAGGATAAGCTTAAAAAACTTAACCAAGAACTGAGTGAAAATACAATTGCCGACATCGAGGAAATGTCTGACCGGGATAAGAGCCACGGTATCGGGCTGAAAAATATAAATCGAAGATTGAAGATTTATTACGGCGAGGAATACGGACTGTCAATAAAAAGCTTTGAGGGTATAGGAACTATAATAAAAGTTGTAATTCCTAAAAGAGATATGGACTCAAACTAATGAACGGGGATAATTATTATGTATAAAGTTATTGTAATCGAGGATGAGGATTGGGTTTATGAGGATTTAAAAAGCATAATTCCGTGGGAAGAATACGGTTTTCAGCTTATTGCTCACGTAAAGCATGCATCGCTCGCGGAGGCGGTTATAAAGAAGCTTCGTCCGGAACTGATAATAACCGATATTATGATGCCGGAAATGAACGGTCTTGAAATTATAGAACGCTTCCGCAAATTTGATCCTGATATGAGCATTGTAATACTTAGTGCACATTCGGAATTTGAGTATGCTAAATCCGCAATGAAGAATAATGTAATTAATTATTTACTTAAACCGCTTGACGCAAATGAGCTGATAGACACCTTAAAAAGAGTCAGGTGCAAAATTGAGAACGATAATCAGGGCGCTTCGGTTGAAAATCTAAACATTGATAGTGTTTTAACAGAAATATATAATGATATTTTGCACAAATACTATTCAAATCTGAAAATTTATGATTATGCGAAAAAGTATCATTTTAATTCGAGTTATCTTTCAAGGGCATTTAAAAATAAATATAAAAAAAGTTTTGCTGAGCTGCTTATCGAAACAAGAATCGAAAGAGCAAAACGTTTTTTGGCGGAAACGGATTTTAAAATTGTGGATATAGGCACTATGGTAGGATATGGTGATTATGCGCATTTTTCTAAAATTTTTAAGGAATATACTGAAATATCTCCGAGAGATTTTAGGGAAAAGAATCGCAAAGATAAAAAT
>CADBUP010000043.1 GCA_902797885.1 uncultured Ruminococcus sp. | reverse complement strand
TATTCACAACAGATAATATTATACACTATTTCAAAAGAAAATGCAAGTGTTTTTTTGAAAAAAATCTAATTTTTTTCAAAAAATAAGAGAATTTGAGAAAAAGCTTCGTTTTAATGGGCGGGGAAGCTTTTTCTCAGGCGGATTTTGTGTGAAATATAAGTTCGAGAAGTTTTTCGGTGCCAAGCTGAAGGGGATAGGCCGGAATCATTAACAGAACCATTATGATCATACAACCGATATCAAGCTTGGTAATGTCAAAGAACCATGGAAGAAGCATAACGCAGGATATAAATCCGACACCCATCAGAGTAAACAGAATTCCGTGCCATACGTTCATAGGACGGCATACCTTTAAAAGCATCAAATATGAGCAAAAGCCATAAAGCATACAAGAGACCGTTGTTATTTTTGCATACTCAATATTAAAGGCACCTGAGATAAGAAGCCATCCTTCAATCAGTATAACAGCTGAGAAAGCGCTGGGAAAAGCGCAATAAAGCACGTTTCTTAGAAACTTTCCTTTAACGAGATTTTTATTTGGTTCAAGCGCAAGAAAGAATGACGGAGTTCCTATCATCATACACGATACAAGAGAAATCTGCACGGGTTTAAGCGGATAATACGTGACGGCAAGAATGGATATAACCGTCATAATAAACGAAAAGATGTTTTTTACCAGAAAGAGTGACGCACTTCTTTCTATATTATTTATTACTCGCCTTCCTTCGTCCACAACCTGAGGCATATTGGCGAAATCTGAATTAACGAGAACAAGATCTGATACACTTGACGCTGCTTCGCTTCCGGACGCCATGGCAATACTGCAATCTGCGTCCTTTAAAGCGAGAACATCGTTTACACCGTCACCCGTCATAGCGACAGTATGCCTTGCCTTTTTGAACATTCTGACAAGAAGACGTTTTTGGGTTGGACTAACCCTCCCAAATACTGTATATTCAAGCATTTTTTCGGAAGATATTTCATCGTCGCTAAGCTCCGAAACATCAATATATTTTTCAGCATTCTTGATGCCGGCCTGAGATGCAATATAAGATACGGTACGCGCATTGTCACCCGAAATCACCTTTACAGTTACACCTTGATTTGCGAAATATTCAAACGTTTTTTGAGCATTTTCACGAATTGGATTTGAAAGTATTATGAATGCAAGAGGTTTGATTTTTATCGAAAGCTCGGTTGCGGTAAAAATAGTTTTTGCATCGGCAGGGCTCTGAGGCATACCGAAAAGAAGCACCCTTTCGCCTGCGGCAAAGTGTTCTTCGAGATTGTTTTTATATTTTGGATAGTTTTCTTTAAGAAGTATTTCTGGGGCGCCGAGAACGTATACATCACCGTTTTCGAATTCAGCAGCGCTGAACTTAAAAAAGGAAGAGAATTCCTTTTTCTTGACAACACGGTTTTCGGTTTCGGCATCACCGAAGTAATTTTTGATTGCCGTTTGTGTAATATTATCGGTGTCCATTCCGAACACAAAATCTCTGATTTTGTTTCCGATTGATAAGTCATTACCCTGCGGAAGAATGGCCTTGACGGTCATATCCGGTTCGGTAATCGTACCTGTTTTGTCAACGCATATAATATCAACACGCGCAAGGCTTTCGATACACTTCATATCGTGAACAAGGGTTTTACCCTTAGCCAGACGGATTGTGCTTGCCATAAGGGCGATGCTTGTTAAAAGATATAGTCCTTCGGGAATCATACCCAACGATGAAGCAACGGCATTTTCTACGCTTTCCTTTACGGAGAGACCAAGGGTATAATTTTGGTTTATATACATTATAGCACCAAAGGGAATTATAACAACGCCTATCATCATAATCAGAATATTAAGAGATTTCATCATTCCGGGGCGTTGTCTCTTTTTTATTTTTTTTGCATCTATAGTCAGCCTTGCTGCGAAGGAATCACTTCCGACTGCGTCAAGGCGGGCGCGACAGCTTCCGGATATGACGAAGCTTCCAGATAAAAGATTGTCCCCCTTTTTCTTTCTTATTTCGTCGGCTTCGCCTGTTACAAGCGATTCGTTTACGAATACTTCGCCGCTGCATATAGTGGCGTCGGCCGAAATTTGGTTCCCTGTTTCCAATATAATTATGTCGTCGAGAACAAGTCCATCACTCTTAATAACATTTTCCGTTCCGTTTCTGACGACCTTACTGACCGGTGCGGATACGAGGTTGAGCCTGCCCAAAATCTTTTTTGACCGTACTTCCTGGATGATTCCTATAATAGTGTTTGAGAATATAACTCCTAAAAAGGCAAGGTGGTTATATGATTTTTCAACTATAAGAGCTATCGCAAAGATAAAGAAAATTAAGTTAAAGTAGGTAAACACATTCTTTGCGATAATTTTTGATATGGAATTTTGATTATCCGATGGAGTCTTATTGTTAAGTCCGGCCTTTATTCTTTCGGCAACTTGATTGTCATTCAGACCTTGATTTGGATCAGGGGTAAATCTATATAATGTTTTTTGTTTTTCGGAATTATCCGTTTTTTTCATATTTTCACTTTCTTATCCGGTAATATAGTTGTTAGTTTAAAATTCCAAAGCCGGCGGCGGCGCTTGTGGGAAGCGAGAAAACAACAGCACCTGCCTCTGTGTCGGGACCTGCCTTTTCTATTATTGCCTTCATTATGGACGCCTTTTGACTTGCTTCGGACAGTATTAGTATAACCTCTTTTTCCTGAGCGATAGATACATTAAAGAATTTTTGTTGATTTTCTGTACCGGTTCCCTTTCCATGGAGAACCGTTCCGCCTTTTGCGCCGACACTTCGCGCCGCATTCATCACCATATCTGTTCTGCCTTCGTTTGTGATGGCAATTATAAGCTCATATGAATAATTTAATTTAGGAACATATTTAGAATTCATTTCTCCACCGTTTAAATAAGCCACCGTTTTTCCACCTCCGATACTTTTTATGGGAACGGCGATAACAATTCCGTGCCCGGGAACGCCGATGAACATTCGTTCCTTTTGAAGTTCAATAAGTCTTTTTGTTTTTTCTTCATTTGCGACTGTAAGCGCAACGCGGCGCTTTGTGCTTTCTATGCCAAGAATATCAAGCATACTGCGCACGGCGGTACCTCTTGCGTTAAAAACGGTTGTCATCACAAGCTCAAGTTCGGCGCAAATATCCGTTAGCTTTTTTATTGCGTTTGACTCGCATACCGATATTACATAGTTCATGCCGCGTCCTCCTTCCATAGTTCAATAATATCAAAGTCTCCGTATTTATCGGGGATATCCGGGGCATGTCTCATGGTTTTAATTTTGCTTATAAAACCAACTGCCTGAATCGAGATAAGCGGAAGCATAGCCACAACAGCAACTATTCCAAAGGCGTCGGATAAGGTGTTTCCGCCGACAGCGGTGCTTGCGCCTATTGCAAACTGAAGCATAAAGGTGGATGTCATCGGGCCGGAGGCAACTCCGCCCGAGTCAAACGCAATGGCCGTATATATATCGGGAACAAAGAAAGAGAGAATCAGTGAAAGTGTATAGCCGGGAACCAGAAAGTATAAAAGTGAAATTCCCGTTAGTACCCGAAGCATAGAAATTCCCATTGCAAGTGAAATAGCAACAGAAAGACTAAACTTGACCGCCCTGCCTGAAATAGCGCCGGCGCTGACCTCTTCGATTTGTTTTTCGAGGACGGCAACGGCCGGTTCGGCCGAGATTATGAACCAGCCGAGAAGCATAGACAGCGGAATTAGAATCCACCGCGTCCATCCTGACGCAAGCTCTTCGCCGAGGACGGCTCCAAGCGCTGAAAAACCGACGTTTACGCCTGTTAAAAACAGTACAAGTCCGATGTATGTATATATGATACCGATTATGATTTTGATAAGATTACGCCGTGATAGCTTTAGTGAAAAAATCTGAAATAAAGCAAATATGCCGATAATCGGAAGGAGAGATACAGACATTTCTTTCATACAGGAAGGAAAAGCGGTTATATAGGCGCGGCCGATTTCAGGAGTAGTGGCATAATACGCTCTTGTGATTTCAGCGGAAGAATTCGACTTAGAGTAGAAAAAGCCGAGAATCAATACTGCAAGTACAGGACCGATTGAACACAGCGCAACCAAACCGAAACTGTCGGATTCAGCCTTTTTATCGCTTCGGATGTTAGAGACACCTATTCCCATCGCAAGAATAAACGGAACGGTCATAGGGCCCGTTGTGACTCCGCCGGAGTCAAATGCAATGCTTAAAAAGTCTTTATCGGTAAAAGCCGCCAGAGTGAATAATACTAAGTAAAAGGCAATCAACAGAATTCTTAGCTTAAAACCGGTCAGGATTCTAAGCATACAGACAGAGAGGAAGAAACCGACGCCGACACCGACGGCGACAAGAAGAACGATATTACTTATATGGGGAACGGTTTCGGCCAGCACCTGTAAATCAGGTTCGGCTATAGTAACAGCAAAGCCCAGAACAAAGCTGACCGATAAAATAAGCGGTAGGTTCTTGGTTTTTGTCAGAGCTGTACCGACTTTGTTTCCTATCGGGGTCATAGAAATCTCAGCACCGAGTGAGAAAAAACCCATTCCAAAGATAAGCATAACTGCGCCGATTAAAAAACATAAAAGAAGGTCGGCGTTAATAGGAACGATGCTTAGACAGAGAAGAAGCACAATAATAACAATCGGTATAACCGAGTATGCCGATTCCTTAATTTTTTCTATAACCGCAACACGCGTGCTGATATGTGTTTCTCTGTTCATAAAATGCATCTCCCCTCCGCGCGTTATATTCTGTTTTTACTGTATATTTTAACTTATTTTTACTGCTTTGTCAAGCAAGACTAAACGGCGGAAGGAAGAGAAAAATTTAGTTATTTTGCATAATCAGCGGTTATGTATTATGCGGGATAAAGGCTTGTATATATAGAATGTTATAATCGATAATACTATTCCTTTTACTATGTTAAACGGTGTTATGACAGTAAGTGCAAGGGTGAGTCTTGAAGAAAAGTCCGCCGACGGCATATAAAGAGGAAGGAGTATAAGGATGTTCGCCAGTATTCCGCTCAAGGCAATCGTTAAAGTTCCGGCGAGAAGAGCGAGAATCGCTCCTCTGCGTGTTTTATTATACTTATAGACCAAGCCGATAACAAGCACAAATATTCCGTTTATCACAAAGTTTGCAAGTTCTCCGACAAAACCTGTGGTTGTAACCCCGCATTTTAAAATATTCTTTAGAAGTTCGATTACGACACCCGAGACGGGACCAAGAGATAATGTTCCTATGATTGCGGGCAGGTCCGAGAATTCAATCTCTAAAAAGCCGCCGACTTTAAAGGGTAAAACTGTCCCCAAAAGCTGAAGAATAAATGCGGCGGCGGCCATAACGGCGATGGTTGTAATAGTTCTTGTTTTGGTGTTTTTGTTTTGGTTCATTAAAAATCTCTCCAATCATTAAAATAAAATAAACCCCGAAGCCTTATCCTTCGGGGTTATAATAAAATTTCTGCATAGCAAAAATCATAATTTTACTTCTTTCATCCAGACTTTAACTGTCGGCTTTGGAATTTCACCAAATCAGCTTTCGCTCGCGGGCTTTACCGCCGGTACGGAATTACACCGAACCCTGAAGTATATCGTTTTATTCAGTTTAAAAGTTTTAATCTTCTTTCTTTTCCGGCTTAGCGTATGTGCTTGAACGCATTTTTTCGCGGTTTACAACCTCGCCGTTTTTCTTGACAACACGGGTTACATAGTATGTGTCACCCTTGTTGCTTCTTTCTATGCTGACGCTTATGCCGTCGGGGTTATATCCGAGAATACTGAAAGATATAACGCCGCCATCGGCGGAAGCGGAAAGCTTTAACGGATAATTTGTATTATTACGAAATCTTAAGTCCAGTAAGCCCTCGGCAATAGTTGCATCCATTCCGAGGGGAATATACCCAACCGGAAGAGAATGATTATGACGTTCTAATATTTCAAGATTAGCATAGAGTAAAGCCGAATATAACGTGGACGAAACCTGACAGATTCCGCCGCCCATACCGCTTTCTACTTTGTTTCCGACGTATACCGGCGCCGCCATATACCCGTTTGCCGCGGTACGCGGCTTTATCGTCTTATCATATGAAAATTCTTCGCCGGGAAGAAGCTCTGTTCCGTTGACTCTTGATGCGGCAAGCCGAACATTGTTTGCACGCGCCACGGTGCTTCCGCCGAAGTTGGTGGAATACTTGCTGAGTTCATCCTTATAGAGAATCTGACTAAGCTTTTCCTTTGTGTTTTCGGGCTGAATAACGTTAACGGATATTACAGCGGTGTTGTCGCTTGAATTCTTTAAATCATCAAGGCCCTTTTGTACCGTTTCGCGGCTGACTTCGCATTTCGGCTTTGAGTCGTGAACCTGAACAACGCCGTTATTTTTCTCATAATATGCGTCCTGAGCATCAGAGGTCAGCCAGGTATAAAACTCGTCAAAGTCAAGCTTTTCAGGCTGAACAGGCTGTGGGTCAAGTATTATTATACTGAAACGCATTAAAGCAAGCTGAGATTCGAATTCTTTAGCGGATTTGTCACGGTCAGCCATAAGACCGTTTACCGGTCCGTGAATGGTAACCGAATCGCTTCCGATAACAAAAGTATGACCTACCGGCTTTGTTTCATATTTTGAAGCGGCTTCATCAAAGGCTTTTAACAGTCTGTCTTTATCATATGATACTTCGGGGCTGACGCGGTATTCGCCAAACAGTCTCGAAATAAACGAAACGGTTTTGTCAATCGGATTTCCTTCCTTGCCGGAGGATATAACCTTTTGTGTAAGAGCAACATTATCAAACTTTATGTTTAACTGTTCAATAGGAAGTTGAATAGTTGTGTCCTTACACGATATGGTTAGGCTTGCACCTTTAAGGCTGTCCGGGTTATATATTTTGGAGAGAAAATCTACTACCTCATTATCGGTCATACCGCTTACATTTTGTTCCTCAACATATGTGTTTGGGTAAATCCCCGCATATGTATTGGCATAAACAACAACCGCCGCCGCGGCCGCTATAAAGATAAAAGCAAGAACTAAAAGTGTATTGCGAAAGGTATGTGTTTCCCTCTGCGGCGCCGCGTGTTTAGGAACATTCTTACCCGTATTGGCAACCGAACTGCTGTGCTTTTGTGGCATTTTGGTATCTGCCATTTATATCCTCTCCCATAGGTTAAATAATATCTTAAACTTTTATTTCTGATACGTTAATATTATCTCACAAATTTCGATAAAAAGCAATAGTTTATGATAAAAAATTTATCCAAGGTATGACAAATTTTTCATTTATGAAAAATTATATATTTTCTATGTATACAAATGACAGAATATTTATATTTTCTTCCGATTTTTTTACGGAGTTATCTCCCGAGAAGGCTAAGAACAAATTGCTTTGCTGTTCTTCCCGAAAATCCGTTATAGTTTATCTGCCACTTTAGGGCTTCAGCCCTGATTTCGTCAGTCATTTCTATATTGCGTGCCGATAGCATATCTCCCACAATCCTAAGATATTCGTTTTGAGTGGGGGTGAGGAAGCTTAAATTGATTCCGAAACGTGCCGAGAGCGACTTTCGTTCTTGAATACCTTCGTTTCTGTGAACCTCATCTCCCATATATCCCTCGCGCTCAGTCCAGGTTTCTTTTATCAGGCCGCGGCGGTTTGATGTTGCATAGATAAGAATATTGCTTCCCCTTGCCTCGGCTTGACCGTCAAGAGCGGATTTTAAAATCTTATAGCTCATATCTCCCGGTTCAAATGACAAGTCGTCTATAAAAATAATATATTTAAGTACATTGTTTTTTATGCAGCCAAATACAGATGAAAGGTCACCAAGGTCGGATTTATTAAGCTCGATAAGCCTTAAACCGCTGTTTTTAAACATATTAAGACAGGCCTTAACACAAGACGACTTACCTGTGCCTGAGCTTCCGGTCAGAAGAACATCGTTCGCGGGCTTACCGAGGACAAAGCTCTCGGTATTTTCGATAAGAACCTTTTTCTGATGTTCAAGGCCGGTCAGGGCGTCAAACAAAATCTCGTCCGGGCGGAGAATTCCGACAAGTCTTCCGTCCTGCCATTTTAGGGCAGAAAACGCTGATGAGCTTCCTGTTCCGAAACTATCGGTATGAGCGAGGATTGCTCCGCCGAGAGCCTCGTTCGATTCACACGAGAGCATGGCCTCAATAGACTGAACATATCCGCCAAGTCCGGTGTCGACGGGCGGAAGAGTTATACTATCGGGAAGAATACATCCGCACTCTGAAAACAGAGAGTTCCAGTCATATGCCAAGAGCTCGTTATAGATAATCTTAACGTCGTGACGAAGGAAGTCGCGCAGGTTCGAAATATCGGCAATCTGTTCGGTTTCAAGCATCTGTCTTAAAACGTATTCGCCTATTATGTTTTTGTTGGTCAGGCGATGTTCTGAAAAGGCAATAAGTCCGCGTATAGCTGTACAATAATCCTCTTCGCGGCATTCGTCTCTAAATCTCAAAAGAGCCGAAATAACCTCATCGTCTGTTATGTGATTGAAAATAAATAAATTTAACATAGATGTCACCTCTGTGATTTAATTTTCTATAAGTGAGAGAGCGAGTCTTGCGTTTTCGCTCGCCTTTTCGCCCGCGTCGCGCGCAACAACAGCAAGTTTCCTTGAAATATCTTCTTTGTTTTCTATAATCTTGTCGACATACGCGCATATGGTAAGCGGATTTGGATTTTCAACCGGAAGTCTGTATTCCTGCTTCATATAGTCCATCATTGCGTTTATTTTCGGGTCATAAGCAATTCCTATTACAGGCGTTTCGACGCTTGCGGCATAAATCAGCGCGTGAAGGCGCATACCTATAACGAATTCGGCACCGTCTATAACACCGAGAAGCTGAGCGGTTGTATGTGCCCTATTTAGAATATAGCCTTTGTTTTTCATTGCATTTTCGGCGGCCTCGGTTATCTTTGTATCGCGTGCCGGCTGCATACAAACAAATACAGGACTGATTTTGTATTTGTCGTTTATATAGTCGGCGGCTTGTGCAATAGCCTCGGTAAAGCCGCTCTTCATTGTCTTCCAAGGCCTGAGCGCGATAACACAGTACTTTGAGCCGTTGCTCAGGCCGCAGGACGAAAGAACGTCAGAGACCTCAGCTTTGTCAGCCGGAAATAGGTTAAATGCGGGGTCTGATGTAACGCGTATTTCGGGTTTATCGACTCCAAAACGTTTTAGTTCCTCAAGAGATGACGGCTCACGAAGGGTTATCAAATCGACATTGTTTAAGGCCCTGTGAATTTTCTTAGCGTTTGCGTTGTTGCTTATTGGGCCTATTCCGTTTGCATAAAGCATAACCTTCTTGCCGAATCTTTTTGCAAGGCAGATAACCGACAGGTAATATGCAAGCGACTTATTTGACGTTACGTCCTGAATCAGGCTTCCGCCGCCGCTTATCAGAAGCTTAGTCCGTCTAAGCCGTCTTAAAACGCTAAAAACATTGAATCGGTGAACCGCGTCAACGCCGTACATCTCTTCGGTTGCCTTAGGCGTGTTCGAGAGAGTGACTATTCGAATCGAAGGGTTCATAGACTTCAGCTCGCGGACGATTGCATATAAAATCGAATCGTCACCGCTGTTTCCGAAGCCATAGTATCCGGATATAACAACATCAGAATCCGCTCCGCGGGTTCTAAGAGGGTTGTTGACAAGGTATTCGTCAATTGTTTCAAGCTCATCGGCTGACGTTTCGTTTATCGGCGTATTTTTGATGATTGAAACATACATTTTAACCGCGTCGTCAGCCATTGTATCCATCGAATAATGTTTGGCAACAATAGCGCGCGCGTACCCTCCGAGTCTTTCGCGCTCGGCGGCGGGAGCGCTTAAAAGTTTTATAACGTCACGTTTAAGAGCCTCCGATGTTGTTTCACCACAGCCGCGGCAGCAGAAATTTGTGTCAATCGCCGTTTTGAGCTTGCCCTCATCGAATATGCCGATATATCCCTCGTTTCCGGCTATTATTGATGGCTTTTCACAAGCCATAGCCTCAAGGGCGGCACGGCTTACTCCGATAAATATATTGCCGGATGCTGTGAACTTATTTATGTCCGTCCTTCCGCCGGTTGTAATAATCAGGCGCTTGCCGAGTTTTTGGTTCACAGCGTCTGCCTCCGCCTTGATATTTTCATAGTCGTTTCCGCCGCCCACTATTACTATTTCGAGATTGTCTATTGCCCTTGAGATGTCCTCGGCGGCTTCGATTAATTTATGTGCGGCATAGCTTCTGTCAACATCCATTCGGCTGACATATACAACGCGCATTTTGTTTTCACCGAGAGAGAACTCCCTTGATATATCCGAATAGTCGGTGTCCTTAGAAAACTTGTTAAGGTCGATTCCGTTAATGGTAACGCGTATGTTTTCGAATTTTATGTCATAGTTTTCAATCAGGTACGACTTAATGTCATCGCTTACCGCGAGCGACCTGTCACCCCATCTTGTTAAAAGGTTATAGGGGAACCGCGTCGAAAATACCCAGTGAGCCGTTGTTACAAAGCGAAAGTGATAACGTTTGTGTAAAAGGGCGCAAAGAAATGCGGGAATTCTGGCATGAGCGTGAACAACGTCAAACTTCCCCTCGAATATGAGTTCTTTTAAAAGCTTGTACGCTTTAAGTATACACAATGGATTTTTACTGTGAAAAGGTATCTTCACATGACGGATTCCGGCTTCAGCAAGCTCCGCCTCATAAGCGCCGCCGTTTGAAGCAACGGTAACTTCAATCCCGCGACGGGTTAAAGCCTTTGAAAGCTCGATTATATGTGTTTCCGCACCGCCTATATCAAGCTGCATTGTAGTCATTAGAACACGCATTATAAATCTCCTCGTTTCCGCCTTCGGCTCTGTTAAGTTTCAATAATAGCCGAAAGGTAAGCTATAATATCTTATTTTATACCACTTCGGCGTATGTGTCAAGAAGAAGCGGCATATATTTATAGTATGATACCGAATTATTTTAAATTTTCATTTTTTAAGCATTTTCTGATAGTTTCCCGGTGACATGCCTATAGAGCGGCGAAATGCACGAATGAAAGTTGTATAATCACTAAAACCGCATTTCTCAGCGGTCATCGATACACTTTCTCCGTCTTGGAGAAGCTTTTTCGCCTCGGTCATTCGTTTTGATGTTATGTACTTGGTCACCGTTGTTCCCATGTGCGTTTTAAAAAGACTGCAAAGTGTGTTTACCGATACAAAGGTGTTTTTTGCAACAATCTCAAGAGAGATATGTTTCGAAAAGTTTTTGTTTATATAATCAACTGCGGCGGCAAGAGTCTTGTTTTTAAAATCAGAATGATAGGTATACCCTTTGTTTTTTTCGATAAAACAGCGGTTTATGTTTGTTATTATTTCAAGCGCGGCACTTGTCTTTAAAATATCATCTCCGAATTTGTTGTCATAGCTGAACTTTCTGAACATATGCAGGAGCCTTTTCTGTTCGTCCGGGGTCATAGGGAGGCGGTTTGAAATGTTTTTCCCTCTTATGTCAAAGCAATAGCCGATATTTGTTTCCGGAGTGGAATTCTCATAGAGAAATTCGGGATGAATTTGCATAACATATCTTCTGAACGGAATGTCATCATACGTCGTAATTCGGTGCGCTTCAAATTGATTCATGACAAATACGTCTCCGTCTTGAACCTCATAGATTCTGTCGTTAATAAAAAAACTTTTTCCGCCCGACAGGCAAAACAGAATCTCACAGCAGGCATGGAGATGGATATTATCATTCGGGTCATTTTTTTCCGAG
>CADBUP010000042.1 GCA_902797885.1 uncultured Ruminococcus sp. | reverse complement strand
TTCCCGTTGTTGCAATCGGCGGAATCTGTACGGAAAATATAAAAAAACTTTCGGGTAGCGGTATCGATGGCGTTGCGCTTGTCTCTGCCATATTCGGCGCGGAGGACATCGAAAGGGAATGTGAAATTTTAAAGAAGCTGACCCGCGAGGTGGTCTCGTGAAGATAAGGGGCGCTATCTTTGACGCCGACGGAACTCTTTTCGATTCGATGTCTGTGTGGGACGGGGCGGCGGAGGAATATCTTCGCTCCCTCGGAATTGAGCCAAGAGAAAACTTAACCGAAAGATTTAAGAATATGAGTATGCAGGATTCGGCCGAATTTTATCGCGATGAGTACGGGCTGAGGCTTTCAGTCGGCGAAATTATCGACGGCGTAAATCGGCTAATCGATGGAAGGTACAAGAACGACATTTTGATTAAACCGGGAGTGGAAGAATTTTTGTTTATGCTGAAGAAAATCGGCACACGTATGTGTATTGCCACCGCGACGGATGAACGGCTTATCAGAGCCGCCTTGGAGCGAAACGGAATTTCTTCATACTTTAATCGGATTTTCACCTGTGCCGGGGTCGGAGCAAGCAAAAGCTCACCTGAAATTTATGAAAATGCACTTTTATATCTCGGCACAAACAGAGAGGACACGGTTATTTTTGAGGATTCTTATAATGCGGCGAAAACCGCAAAAAGGGCGGGATTTAAAGTTGCAGCGATGTATGATTCCGCCGAGAACGAACAGGATGAATTAAAAAGTATTTCAGATTGGTGTTTTATGAACTTTTATGAAGCGGAGGTTTTAATAAAATGAAAAAGGTATTGACGATTGCCGGCTCGGACTCGAGCGGCGGTGCGGGAATCCAGGCGGATATAAAGACAATAACTGCACATAAAATGTATGCCGAAAGCGTGATTACCGCCCTGACGGCACAGAACACAACCGGGGTATTTGATATTATGGAAGCGACACCCGAATTTGTTGCGGCACAGCTTGATGCGGTGTTTAGCGACATCTTTCCCGATGCGGTAAAGATAGGAATGGTATCGAACAGCGAGATTATCAAGGTTATTGCTCAAAAGCTTAACGAATACAATGCGAAAAATATTGTAGTGGACCCGGTTATGGTTTCTACAAGCGGGTGCAGGCTTATTTCGGAAGAAGCACAGAACACTCTGCTGGAGGTACTCCTTCCGCTCGGAACGGTGATTACGCCGAACATTCCCGAAGCAGAGGTTTTAAGCGAAATTTCGATAAAAAATGAGGATGATATGATTCGGGCTGCTGAAATCATTGCTAAAAAGTACAGCGGTGCAATTTTGGTAAAGGGCGGACATCTTATAAATGATGCGGTTGACCTGCTTTATAAAGACGGCTCTTACAAATGGTTTAGGGCGAAGAAAATAAACAATCCTAACACCCATGGAACCGGCTGTACGCTTTCGTCAGCCATTGCTTGTAACCTCGCCGCCGGCAAGAGCCTTGATGAAAGCATAGCTTGTGCAAAGGAGTATCTTACCGGGGCTCTTGCGGCAATGCTTAACTTAGGTAAGGGTGCGGGACCGCTTAATCATATGTTTAAATAATATGATTAAGAAGCGAATATATCAAGGCTGAATATTTTGTAAGGTTCATGGTTTGATAAGATGTAATATGGAGGATTTATAATAATATGCTGAAAGATGAAATGCTAAAATTATTGTTTAAAAGTATTATTGACCAAGATGATACAGCTATTGTTGTTTGTGATATGAATTCGACCATTGTGTATATGAATCCGTCTGCTATAAAGCGCTATCATCATGACTTAACCGGAAAAAGCCTTAAGGATTGTCATAATGCGAAATCCAACGAAATGATTGAAAAGGTTCTGGCGTGGTTTCGGGAAAGCAAGGACAATAACATTATATACACATATTATAATGAAAAAGAAAACAAAGATGTATATATGGTTGCACTTCGCGATGGAGATGGAAGTTTAATCGGCTATTATGAAAAGCATGAATACAGAAACCGTGAAACGGCTAAACCTTATCAATTTCAGAAATAATATAAATATCCCGGCATTTTGAGCAGCTTGTTAAGAAATATGCGAACGTAAGAACGAAACAAGGAACGGGATTCAAAGCAAGGCGGATACTGTACTATATAAGGTTAAAATTGCATATAATGAACCAAAGACCGCAATTTGATTGCGAAATGGGAGGCATTGTATGTGAGATGTTATATTGAAGAAAGGACAGTTGAACTTGCGAATTACATAATAAAAAACAGATGTACTGTGAGAGATGCGGCGAAGAAATTCGGAATTTCAAAATCCACCGTACATAAGGATATAACAGAGCGGCTGCTTGAAATCAACAGAAGTCTTGCTGAGGACGTGCGGGCAATTCTGACCGAAAACAAGCAGGAACGCCATATTCGCGGCGGCTTTGCGACGCGCGAAAAGTATCGGCATCGCAAAGAGGCGGTTTGAAGCTTTATACAGACTGATAAAATTTTTATCAGTCTGTATTTTTATTGCCTGATATGACAAAATAAGAATAAATTATATTTTACAAGGAGATTCAGACAATGAAGGATAAGATATTTGGCGTTCTGCAGAGGGTGGGCAGGTCGTTTATGCTGCCTATTGCGATACTTCCCATTGCAGGGCTTCTTCTCGGTATAGGAAGCTCGTTCACAAACGAAACTATGCTTGAAGCATACAACCTTACAGGAATAATACATCAGGGTAACTTTTTATATTCTCTTCTTAACGTAATGAGCAAGGCCGGAACGGTTATATTTGATAACCTTGCTTTGCTTTTTGCCATGGGTGTGGCGATAGGTATGGCAAAGCGCGAGAAGGAAGTTGCGGCGCTGTCGGGAGCTGTTGCATTTCTTGTGATGAACAAGACGATAGAAGCAATGATTGAAAATACCGGCGGTGTTGAAAAGCTTCTTGAAAACACAACGGCAGATGTTCTCGGTATAACAACGCTTCAGATGGGCGTTTTCGGCGGAATTATAGTGGGTCTGGGCGTTGCTGCGCTTCATAACAGGTTTTATAAGATTCAGCTGCCTCAGTTAATTGCGTTCTTTGGAGGAACGCGTTTTGTTCCAATTATTTCGGCGGTGACCTATGTCCTTGTCGGAATTGTCATGTTCTATATTTGGCCTGTTATTCAGGGGTGGATAGCCATGCTCGGCGGTTTGGTTCTATCATCCGGGTATGCGGGAACCTGGATATACGGCATTATTGAACGCGCGCTGATTCCATTCGGCCTCCATCATGTGTTTTATATGCCTTTCTGGCAGACAGCGGTAGGCGGCACGGCGGTGATAGACGGAAATGTAGTTCAGGGTGCTCAAAATATCTTTTTTGCCGAGCTGGCTTCTAAAAATACGACTGAATTCAGCGTATCAGCCACAAGGTTTATGGCAGGAAAGTTCCCGTTTATGATATTCGGTCTACCGGGTGCCGCGCTTGCGATGTATCAATGTGCCAAACCCCAAAAGCGTAAGGCCGCGGGCGGGCTTCTGCTTTCAGCGGCGCTGACATCGATGCTGACGGGTATAACTGAGCCTCTTGAGTTTACCTTTATTTTTGTTGCGCCGCTCATGTATGGGGTTCATTGTGTTTTAGCCGGACTTTCGTTTATGCTTATGCATATCTTTAAGGTTGGCGTAGGAATGACTTTCTCGGGTGGACTGATTGACTTGTTCTTGTTCGGAATCTTACAGGGCGAGGCCAAAACCCATTGGATTTATATTGTGTTCGTCGGGGTAGTATACTTTTTTATATATTTCTTTGTATTCGGCTATATGATAAGACGGTTTAATTATGTCACACCGGGACGTGAAGCCGATGACGAGGAAACAAAGTTATATACTCGTGCGGATGTTAATGCCCGCAAGGAAAACGGCGAGACAGCAACAAAAAACGGAACGGTTAGTGCGCTTATAGTAAAGGGACTTGGCGGAAGCGGAAACATTCGGGATATTGACTGCTGTGCTACAAGACTTCGTATAACGGTTGCTGACAGTAAAAAGGTAACCGAGTCTATTTTGCGACAGAGCGGCGCGTCGGGAGTGATTCAAAAAGGCAACGGCGTTCAGATAGTGTTCGGGCCTAAAGTGACCGTTATAAAGTCGGAGCTGGAGGATTACCTTGAGGGAAATCCTGTAGATATCGAGATTAAAACGGTTGAAGATAAAGGTCAGCGTAAGATGCAAGAAAGTATAACAATTATGTCGCCTATGCGTGGTGACATTGTTCCGCTTAAAAAGGTGGAAGATGACGCTTTTTCAAGCGGCATACTTGGTTTCGGAACAGCGATAGAGCCGAATATAGGCGAGGTTCACGCTCCTGTGGACGGGGTGGTGTCTAACACCGTCAAAACCGCTCACGCGATAGGCGTCACAAGTGATAACGGTTATGATATCCTAATTCATGTAGGCATCGATACGGTAAAACTTAACGGAAAGTTCTTTGAATACTGTGTCAAGGAGGGAGACCGAATTTCAGCAGGCGACCTTCTGATGAAATTTGATATTAATAAAATAAAAGAGGCGGGATATAAGCTAACAACTCCGATTATTGCGGCAGGCATTTCGGATGAAAAAAGATTAAAGCTTCTCGCCGAAAATATGGTGGATATAGGTCAAAAACTTTTTGAAATAAAATAATCTAACCTTATGTAGGGAACGGTTACGAACCGTTCCCTACATAAAAAATATTACCTTGGCCGGAATTCAAAGCAATTCTTGCTGAAAATAACTTTTTCGACACGCTCGGTGATACTGCTGCCTTTTACATAAATTTCATCTTGACAAACAAGTCAAAAGGTTGTATAATTTCTATATGGAAATAAATTTCCGTTTAGAAAATTCATACAGTCGAGGGTAGTATAATGAAAGAAGAACGCAGCTATATATGCATTGATATGAAAACATTTTACGCGTCGGTAGAGTGCGCCGAACGCGGGCTTAATCCGTTTGAAACCAATCTTGTTGTTACTGATAAGTCAAGGGGAAGAAATGCACTATGCCTTGCGATAACTCCGCATCTTAAGGCGCATGGTATCAGAAACCGCTGTCGTTTATCAGAGATTCCTAAAGGCATCAGCTATATTACCGCTCTGCCGAGGATGCAGCTTTATATTGACTATACGGCTGAGATATACTCGATATATCTTGACTACTTTTCGCCTGACGATATTCATGTATATTCGATAGATGAAATGTTTATCGATGTTACCGATTACCTTTTCGCATATAAAACAGACTCGATTTCTCTTGCGAGGAAGTTAATCTGTGAGATAGCGGAAAAAATGAATATTCCGGCAACAGCGGGGGTAGGTACAAATCTGTATCTTGCTAAGATTGCGCTTGACATAACCGCCAAAAATTCAAAGTCGAACATCGGCTATCTGAATGAAGAATTGTATAGAAAAACGCTTTGGAATCATCAGCCGATAACGGATTTTTGGCAGGTGGCAGGCGGAACGGCGCGGCGGCTTGAAAAGTATGGAATAAGGACGATGCGCGGGATTGCGGAAGCGCCGTCTGAGCTGTTGTACAGAAATTTCGGCATAAACGCCGAACTTCTTATAGATCATGCTTTCGGGAGGGAAAGCTGTCTGATTAAAGATATAAAAAACTATGAGCGAAAGTCAAAATCAATATCTTTTTCACAAATCTTACCCCACAACTATAGCCAAGGCGATGCAATTCTTGTGTTTCGTGAGATGCTTTTAAATGGTTGTCAGGAATTAATGCGAAGAAAAGTTATTGCGGGAAAAATAAGCGTCGGAATCGGATATTCGGGCTGTGCGTATGAAACGACACGCGGAGGGGTCAGGTTAATGAGAGCGGTGCAAACGTATTCGATAATGCGTGAACCGGCGGAGAAATTATTCCGAAGAATCGCAGTTTATAACGCCTCTATACGAAGACTCGAAATAGTATTTTCGGACATTTTGGATGAGAAGTACGAGTGTTATGACATGCTTACCGACATTAAGGCGGAGGAAGAAGAAAAGGCAAGAGAAAGGGCTGTGTTAAAGCTTAAAGATATGTACGGAAAAAACGCTGTGCTTCGAGGAACGGACTTGCTTAAGGCCGCCACTCAGCGTGAACGAAACGAGATGATCGGCGGGCATAGGGCGTGAAAAGTTTTTATTTATATAAATAAATCTCAATTAAAACAAGCATACCGCCGTGAAAAGCAGTATGCTTATTTTAATTGAAGCTAATTTCAGAAGCCTGATAATAATTAGCGCTTTGCCGCGCTTGGGCTATTTAGTCATTTGTTTCTTCTTGAGTTTCGGCATACTCAACCGAAATATCGGGGTCAGAATTTTTACCGCCGCCTTTAAATAGTTCGGCAACTTTATCGATTGCAGAAGGAGCAAGGTCTAAAAGCCGGTCATAAATTCCATTCTGGGGTGTAACGGAAATCATTCTGATTTTACCGTTTCCCACAACTAAAAATGCTTCCG
The DNA here is from genome assembly GCA_902797885.1 of uncultured Ruminococcus sp. Taxonomy (GTDB): domain Bacteria; phylum Bacillota; class Clostridia; order Monoglobales; family Monoglobaceae; genus UMGS1820. The sequence continues at coordinate 6,208 of CADBUP010000042.1, read as the reverse complement.
GGGTAAGTGAGATACCGCCGCCGGTACCGCCGCCGAACATATTTTTAGGTTCTTCATTGTCATATTTTTTAGCATTGTACTTTTCAAATTCGGTTCCGCCCACGCCAAAACCAAGCGCAACCTTTGAGATAGGTATTATGACCGAACCGTCAGGAGTTGTGATTGCGTCACCGACGATGGTGTTTACGTCAATCATATCCTTTAGTCCCTGAAGAGCGGTATACATTATACCTTCAATCGGATGTTTATCTGCCATTATTTTTCACGTTCCTTTCGGAAATTATTTTTTAAATAGGTAAGTCCGAATTTTACAAAAGCAAGAAATGAAGCATTTATAATATGTGCGGGTCTTACCTTAATTATACTCTTTACTTCAATATTGAATCTTTTCTCATAAAAGTCAGGAGTTATGTCTATCGCCGGATAGCGAATTTTCGCATATCTTGAAATAAGCGGATATAGCATACCTATAAGCGACCAAAAGGAGGCATATAGCATTCCGGTATCGGCCGGGTTACCTGTTCCGTAATCAAGCGTTATGCTTAACAGAGGAACGCATATCCTATGACGCATTTTACTGAGAAAGTTTTTAATAATATTCATCACTTGTGAATATGTTTCGATAAATTCATTTTTAATAGCGCGTGCCTCATCAATATTAAAACCGGTTTCAGGATTAAATATACGCTCTTTTATTTCAATCAATTTGGCTTTTATGTTAAAGTCCTTTTCATTTTTATATTCATCTGATGTGATTTTATCGGAATTCTCTTGTTTATCATCTTTGGTTTCATCACCGAAATCTATTTTAAATTCCTTTTTATAAAACCAAAATATTAAGATAACAACAAGAAGGTCGTTTTTTAAGTTAAGCTTTATTGTCACATACGGAAGAAAAATTGCAAAAAGAAGCAGGGCAATAAACAAAACTATAATAATAAAATACAGCATACCTTCGCCTCGCTTTTATTTTTTCTTCACTAATCGACAGTATTAAATTATTCGGTTTTAGTCACGGGTTGATTTGAGTCGCATTCATTTTCAAGGCTGTCGGAACCCGAAGCGTTATCAATCTGATTCTCGGTTATATCATCTTCGGATTCGGAATTATTTATTTCAGGTTCAGGGTTACTTATATCCATAGCTGTCTGCCTGTAATCAAGAACCTCGCTCATTTCGATTTGTTCCGCATCTTCAAGAGTTTCACCGAGCGAATCAAATTCAGGAAGCTCATCAAGAGATGCAACGCCGAAAGAGCGGAGGAAGTGCTGAGTTGTTCCGAATAATATCGGTCTGCCCGGGGCGTCGAGTCTGCCTTTTTCTTCAATAAAATTACGTTCAATCAGGCGGTTTACTATATAGTCACAGTTCACGCCGCGTATGTGTTCGATTGAACTTCTTGTAACAGGCTGTTTATAAGCAACAATCGATAAAACCTCAAGCGCAGCGTTTGAAAGATTTTGTTTTCGCGGCGGCTCAGCAAGCCGGGACACATATTCAAAGTATTCGCCGCGGGTACACATCTGATAGCTGTCTTCCATACGAATTATGTGAATTCCTCTGCGCTCATAATTATAGTTGTCCATCATCTTCTTGAGAATTTCTCTGAGCGAACGTTTGTCAACATCAACAATATCGGCGAGGCGTTCAATTTCAACAGGGTCACCGGAAGCAAACAAGACGGCTTCTATAATAGCCTGAATTTCACGTATTTCCATATAAATCTCCATTCTGTAAGAGGCATAAGCTAAATCTTTCGCTTTGTCTTACATGTTAGATATATCAATCTTCGATTATATTAAAGTCAAAGTCTTTATCATCGGTACGAAAAACCTTAGGGTTAGAAATATCGCCGTTTTCATTATATTCAACTCTGATTTTATTCAGCTTTATAAGTTCAAGCGATGCCAGAAAGGAAGCAACAGCCTCGGGGCGGCTTTTGACACCCGAAAATAAATCTTTAAATAATGTTGCGGTTTTAGTCTTAAGCCTGTGCCATATTGCGGCAACCCGCGAACGAATTGATACCTTTTCGTGGCCGACAATTCCTCTGAATGATTGTTTAGGCGGAGGAGTCTTACGTTCAAGCCGCTGATATGCCCGCCGATAGGCAAGCAAGAGGTTTTCGGGCGTAAGCGAGGCATAGTTAAGTTCGGCCGGAGGCCTTTCGATTGCATCCGGTGATTTATAGAACATCGATGTACCTATATTTTCGCGTTCCTTAAAGAAACCAATTGATTCCTTAACTTTTTTGTATTCGGTAAGGCGCCTTACCAGCTCCTCCCTGGGGTCAATATCGTCATCGGTTTCTTCTTCGGGTTTCGGAAGGAGCATCTTGGATTTAATCTGCAGAAGAGTGGCGGCAAGTACAAGAAATTCGCTGGATATTTCAAGATCCATTTCTTTCATCTCGTTCATAACAGCTAAGTATTGGTCCAATATCAATGAGATAGGAATATCATAAATACTTACCTTATTTTTCCGAATCAGCATAAGAAGAAGGTCAAGCGGACCTTCAAAGCTGTCCAATTTGAATTTTAACTGCTCCATTTTTACACCCTGCTTATATAAACATTGTTATTATCATATCATAAAAGTTCTGAACAGCCTGTCTACAAAAATACAAGAACGTATTAAATCCGGGCAGGTTAATCAGTATAATTAAAATCAGAAATCCGTATCTTTCGTATTCCATAATTTTAAAATAGAACCTCTGCGGAAGTATGGCGTTTAAAATCTTTGAGCCGTCAAGCGGAGGAATGGGAATAAGATTAAAAAGTCCCAAGCCAAGGTTTACGGTAACCATATATGTTGATATGATATAGCAAACGCTCGCAACGTTAAATGCAAATATCGCTGATGATTTAAAGCTCATTCTTCCGAGAATTACCACAAATACTTCGGCGATAAATGCAAGGATGAAATTCGACAGCGGGCCCGCAAGCGCGGTAAACGCCATTCCGCCCTTTTTGTGGCGAAAGTTCCACGGATTTATCGGTACCGGCTTTGCCCATCCAAAGCCGAAGAGAAAAAGGCACAGCGCACCGAACGGGTCAAGATGGTGAAGCGGATTTAGCGAGAGTCTTCCGCTGTTGCTTGCCGTGCGGTCGCCTATTGCGTATGCGGCAAGCCCGTGTGACATTTCGTGTACAGATAGCGAAAGCAGTACGCAAAATACCATTACAAGTACATATACAAGCTTTTCCTGTATTGTGAGCGAGGTATTACCTAACAAAGAGAGCAGCATAATATTTTTATTTCCTCCGAAAATAGTTTATTATAAGTCACAGCGAACAAGATCCTCGTATGTTTCGCGGCGGACGGCAAGCTTAGCCTTTCCGTCGTTTACCATAATGACAGGAGGGCGCGGAATACGATTATAGTTGCTCGCCATCGAGTAATTATATGCGCCGGTTGATAACACAGCGACAATCTCACCGGTTTTAAACTCGGATACCTTCATGTTTTCACCTATAAGGTCACCGGATTCACAGCACTTGCCTGCCAGAGTGATTACATCTTCCTGTGCGGCGAGGGGGTTTTCTACGGATATAGCCGTATATTCCGATTGGTATAAGATATAGCGGGGGTTATCGCCCATTCCGCCGTCAATCGAAACATACTTACGAATACCGGGAATATCCTTGATTGTGCCGACTGTATAGAGCGTAAGCCCTGCTTCGGCCACAATAGACCGACCCGGCTCAACAATGATAAACGGAAGCTTGACGCCGCGTTTCTCAGCGACCCTCTTAACAACAACGGATACAGCGCGCATATATTCGCCGTAATCTATAGGAGTATCGCTTTCGGTGTATTTGATCCCGAAACCGCCGCCAAGGTCAAGTTCACCGATTTCGATGTTATATTTATCTTTCATATCTCCGATAAAGTTCATCATAATTTCAGCTGCGTGTTCAAAAGGAGCAAGCTCAAAAATTTGGGAACCGATATGACAGTGGTATCCTTTGACGTCTATATTTTTGAGCGAAACAGCAAGCGCGGTAATTTCATCTGCTTCGCCGTTTTCAAGCGTTGCACCGAATTTTGAGTCAATCTGACCGGTTCTTATAAATTCGTGAGTATGCGCGTCAACGCCCGGCGTGATTCTTATTATGACGTTGGCACGAATGCCGAGTTCACCGGCAATCTTATCGATTCTGGTAAGTTCAAGTTCGTTATCGGCAACAATTCTTCCGACTCCATTTCTTAGAGCAAACTCAAGCTCTTCAATCGATTTGTTATTTCCGTGAAAGTATAGCTTGTCCGCCGGAAAGCCCGCGGTCAAAGCCGTATAGATTTCGCCGCCCGAAACAACATCGGCACCCATTCCCTCTTCGGCAATCAATTTATACATATATTTGCAGGAGAGAGCTTTGCTTGCATATATAGCGATACCGTTACCGTCATAATAATTTTTTATGGAATCAACATAAGCTCTGCAATTTTTTCGTATTGTCGATTCATCGAGCACATATGCCGGCGTTCCGTATTCTTCAGCGATTTTTTTCAGGTCGCATCCGCCGAGCTGTAGGTTTCCTTGTTCGTTTACATTAAGACAGTCCATAACAAACTGCATATTTATCTCCTCCTGTAGGTTCTATGTTGCGAAATATATAATCATAGAGTTATTTTTATACATTCCATATAATTTTATCATAAATAAGGTGCTTTGTCAAACAAAACAATGGTTTTAGGCGAAATTTTGTTGTGAAGCAATGAATGGCCGGTAAAAATCAGAAAAATGTATATGAAAATGTATATATAATAGAAACTAATAGAAGCGAAATATGTATATGTGCTTGACTTTTTTTAATTGTTTATGGTATAATCAGGATATAATCATCGAAACAAAAGAGGATGAGAATGTGAAAATACAACATCTGAAATACGCGCTTGAGGTCGAAAAGACCGGTTCAATATCAAAGGCGGCGGAGAACTTGTATTTGAACCAGCCGCACCTAAGTAAGGCTATACGCGAACTTGAAGAAAATATAGGGATTACGATATTCAACCGAACATCAAAGGGCGTTGTTCCGACCCGTGATGGGGCTGAATTCCTTGTCTATGCCGGAAATATTGTATCCCAAATCGACGAAGTCGAAAATATGTATAAGCACCGTGATTCGGATACGCATAAGTTTGGCGTATCGGTTCCTATGGCGTGCTATGTTGCTCAGGCGTTTATCGAATTTGTGACTGAGCTTGCTGACAGTAAGAGCATTGATATAAGCTATCATGAGACAAACTCCCTTATGGCGATAAATAGTGTTGTCGGAAATGATAATAATATTGCTATAATCAGGTATCAAACGATTTATGAGAAGTATTTTCTACAGTTTTTAGAGGAAAATAATCTCGCGGTTGAACCCTTGTGGGAGTTTGAATATCAGCTTATTATGTCGGTTCAGAATCCGCTTGCTATGGAGAAGCAAATTGAATACTCTGACCTTGACGAATATATTGAAATCACACACGGGTATCTGACGATACCGTCTATTCCCGCGGCGAAAGCGCGCGAGATTATGAACCGAAATCGAGAAAAAAAGGAAATTGCTGTATTTGAGCGTGAAAGTCAGTTTGAACTATTGCGAAATATTCACACAACATATATGTGGACATCGCCGACACCCGCCAATATTCTTAACACAATGCCGCTCGTCGAGAAGAAGTGTAATCTTGAAAATAATAGCTATAAGGATGTGCTTATCTATCGAAACGGCTATAAAATGAATAGGCAGGAAAAGCTCTTTGTCAGTATGGTGAAAAATGTGATTCACAAGCTTGAAAAAGAACATAGAATTTAATATTATATACGTTATATCCAAATTGGAATACCGCTATTCCAATTTGGGTATTTTCAATTAATAACAACTATGCTAAAATACAAGTATAATAAAACGAAAGAGAGGTAATCCGGATGAAAAATTTTGAACAATGGAACGGCTTTGACGGCCGTATCTGGAAAGAAGAAATTAATGTAAGAGACTTTATTCAAAAGAACTACACTCCGTATGACGGTAATGAGGACTTTTTATCTGGTCCTACAGAAAATACAAATAAACTTTGGGGAATGCTTCAAAAGCTTCAGAAAGAAGAACGTGCAAAGGGCGGCGTTCTCGATATGGACACACATATCGTATCGACGCTTACATCGCATAAGCCAGGTTATATAGGCGAAAATACAAAGGATTTAGAGCAGGTTGTA
>CADBUP010000041.1 GCA_902797885.1 uncultured Ruminococcus sp. | reverse complement strand
TTTGATTTTAAAAGGTTATAAGCCTCCTCGGGCTCCGCTTTTTTTCCGTCAACCCTTATACTGTTTTCTACGCAATAACGCTTCATCTCGTTACCATCGGTAAACATTTTCAGATATAACCGATAGCCGTCAATATTCATTTTTGCTAAATACGCATAGCTCTCGGCTGATTCAAGAGCCTTAATATGGCCGACATACCCCGAAATATCACAGTATACCTCCACATTATCCCCCGCTCTCACGCCGTTCAGCACGGTCTCGTCCTTTGCCTTATACGTCACGCCGTCTATGCTGACCTTGTCGGATTCGATAAGGTCAAGCTTTCCTTTCACAGGCTTTTTATTTACATAAATATCCATATATTTTCCTGAAGCAGACTCAAAAACGCTAATCAGACTTTGAGCCGTAATATATGAAACCGATTGACTTTGACCCGACGCATCAAACACTCTCAACAAGCTGTATTTGGCGCTATCTATTTTCACCGTCTCTCTGTTGCTTCCGTAAACAACCTCAGAAGCCTCAACGCCGGAAACATAAACATTCCTATATGCCCGTATTATAACAATATCATAACCCGAGCCGCCCCCGTCTTTCAAGAATCGAATTTGTGAAACGGAATCATTTATAATATCCTTTAAATTTCCGGCATAAACTTCATTATTATAAATAATAGTGGCGTTTTGGCTGAGATTAATTTCCTTCTTCCTGCCTGATTCATTCGTATATGTTATCGAAAAATCAGATTCACTGAATCCGAGATTGGTCTCATAAGTATCCTCCAGGGTAAAAACATCGGTTCTTCCGTTGGACCTTGCCCACAGTATCTCATTTTCACGGTACATAAAGTCAACCTGTTCCCCTAAAACGGAATACATATCCACCTTATCCGCCTCATAGGTTTCATCATCAATTATAACATTGTTAAGTCCCGCAAGCTTATTGCTGTCTATTCCCACATCTCCTACAGAGGTAACGCGGCCGTTTCCGAAATACGCCTTGTAATACACATAAAGCAATGTTTCCTCAGCATTTTCTTTGCGGCTGATGGTGGTAGTATTTTCTCCGTTAGCGTATATTTTTTGTGAGAGATTAAGTGACAACGCATTTCTAAGCATAATAATCATTTCTTTTTCCGTTAAATATTGCGACGCCGATATGCCCTCATACAAATCCACTTTTTTTGCGACAGAGTAATATCCCCGGGGATATCCGCCGCTTGCCTCACAATAATCACTATATCCGACAAGAGACAGTATTATCTTCGTCGCTTCGTTCAGAGTTATTTCATCATCGGGATTGAATAATTTATTATAACCGTTAACAACTCCGAGAGACGCGAGGTAGTTAATTGAGTGCGCGGCATAATGGGATTTGGGGACATCGTAAAAATATACCGTATCATCCGCCTTGGCGGACAAATTAACGTTTAAAAGCTCAACCGCCGACTCTGCCCACTGCGCGCGAGTTACCCTTGCTTGTAAATCTACTTTTGTTAAATCGGTATCAGTCTGCAAGCCGAGTGCCTGCAAAATCTCAATGGACTCATTTAAATACTTATCATCGGTTAAATTCTTATCTTCGGTCTTAGCGGTATCTGTTGCGAAAGCCATAACGCAACCGTTAATAAGCATAAAAAGCACTAATACTATACTTGTTATTTTTTTCATTTTGCCACTCACTCCCTACTGCAAATATTTTAAGGTTTCATATATCATCTTCGCCGCTTCGCAGCGTTTTGTATTTTCGGCAGGCATAAACTCACCCGACTCATTACCGTTGATAATTCCGAGCGAGCCCATTATGCCGACAGCGTCTGCAGCATAATCCGCTATTGTTTCGCTGTCGTTAAACGTTTTGCGCTGTTCGGATGTAAGTCCTGTTGCTCTTGCAATTATCACCGCCATGTCCTGACGGGAAATTTTCTGGTTTATGCCAAATTGAGTATCGGAAACACCTTTTATAATTCCGTTGGCATAAGCGGCATTAACATACGGAGCATACCACATATCCTTATCTACATCGGTTAATCCGCAATACACATCGCTGCTCTTGATTCCGAACGCCAAAACAGCCATTTTAATAAATTCCTCTCTTGTGATGCTGTCATCGGGTGCGAATACGCCCTCTGATTTTCCGCTGATAATACCCTTATCAGCTAACGCATATATAGCCTCATTAGCCCACGCAACATCATCAATATCATAGAATTTAGCCTTAATCGGTTCATTCGGCGAGGTATTCTTTGCATCGCTGACTATAGTGGTATTGCCGCCCGTTCCTTTCGAGCCGCCTGTTCCTCCCTGACCGGTTGAACCGCCGCCGCTTTTCGTGCCTTCTATTGCATTTTTTAATTCCGTTATGTTCGCATAATCATTACCGGA
>CADBUP010000040.1 GCA_902797885.1 uncultured Ruminococcus sp. | reverse complement strand
TTTTACCGATATGCACTATCGAACAGATATTGGTATCAAAAAACAATAATCAAAGTATCTTTATGGCTCGCCCATCCGGAATAAATCCAAAAGTTAAATCGCTTTTGACGTTTATGACCGATAAGCGAGCCTTTTTTATAATATTTTAAGTCATATGTATTAAAGTATTCATACTTATCTCAATTTTAGTATAATTTTATAGAAAAAAGTCTTGCTATTTATTTCATTTAATAGTATAATAAAATGATAGCAAATTGAATATAACGAATCAATGTATTCGATTAAACGTAAAATTAGACATAAAGGACTGAAATTTATATATGAGAGAAATCGATTATACAATGCCGCTTCTGCCTATGCGCGGAATCTCGGTTTTCCCCGGAATGGTTTTGCATTTTGATGTAGCAAGACCCCGCTCGATTGCCGCGGTCAAAAAAGCGATGGACACGGACAAGCTTATTTTTCTCTGTAACCAAAATGATATAAGCTCTTCCGATGCCGATCCCGATGACCTTGCTGAGGTTGGAACGATTGCTGAAATACACCAGATATTAAATCTTCCCGACGGAAATCTTCGTGTTCTTGTCGAGGGGGTTGACCGCGCTAAATTACTTAATCATAATGATGAGGGGCATTATACCTCGGCCGGAATCATTAGCTTAAACAATATTGACGAAACACCCGAGACACGGGTTCAGGTGCTTATGCGCCGAACACTTCATCTTGTCGAGGAATTTAACGATATATATGACAGAATTCCGCCTGAAATCATTACCGCGCTTCTCGCCGTTGATGACCCGGGTGAGCTCGCTGACATTGTTGCGGCTCACTTCCCTCTGAAGCCTCAGAGCAAGCAAATAATCTTAGGTGAGCTTGACGTTGCCGTTCGTCTTGAAAAATTAAACAGAATATTGTCTGACGAGCTTGAAATTCTGACCCTTGAACATTCAATTATGGACAAGGTTCAGACAAATATGGATAAAAACCAGCGCGACTATATGCTTCACGAGAAGCTTAAAGTTATACACGAAGAACTCGGCGATATGGATGAAGCGGATGCCGATATATCGCGTATCACAAAAAAACTCGAAGGGATGAATCTTCCTTTAGAGGTTTCGGAAAAGCTGAATGAAGAATTTGAGCGTATGCGAAGAACAAGCCCTATTTCTCAGGAATACGGTATCATACTGAACTATGTCGAAACAGTGGCCTCGCTTCCGTGGAATGTTTTCACAACGGACTGTACCGATATGGACAATGCCGCCGCAGTTCTTGAAAAAGAGCATTACGGATTAAAAAAAGTTAAAGAAAGAATTCTTGAATATGTAGCGGTCAAATCACTCGGCGGCAAGCCGAAAAGTAATATAATATGCCTTGTCGGGCCTCCGGGAACGGGTAAGACATCGATTGCCGTTTCGCTTGCTAAGGCTCTCGGCCGGAAATATGTCAGAATCAGTCTCGGCGGCGTAAGAAACGAAGCTGAAATCCGCGGACACAGAAAGACGTATCTCGGCGCAATGCCCGGCAGAATAATCGACGCCTTAAAACGCTCGGGTTCAGCAAACCCTCTTATTTTGTTCGACGAAATCGATAAGATGACAAGCGACAGTCTCGGCGACCCGGCCTCGGCCTTGCTTGAGGTTCTTGACCCTGAACAGAACAAGGGCTTTCGCGATCACTTCCTTGAACTTCCATTTGACCTTTCGCAAGCTATTTTTGTGACGACGGCGAATACTCTTGAAACGATTCCCGCGCCGCTTCTTGATAGAATGGACGTTATCGAGGTTGAGGGATATACCGTTGACGAAAAAATACAGATTGCTAAAAAATACTTGCTTCCTAAACAGAGAAGGCTTCACGGACTCAAGGGAACTCAGCTTCGCCTTGCCCCCTCTGCTTATGCACAGCTGATTAACGGTTATACACGAGAATCGGGCGTGCGTGAGCTGGAGCGGAACATTGCCGCTATTTGCAGAAAAACCGCGGTTAAAATTGCAAAGGGAGATGACACCTCGGTGTCGGTAAAGGCCGGTAATCTCAAAGAAATATTGGGAAGAGAAATCTATATTTTGGAAAAAAATGACGATAAAGATAAGGTAGGTATAGTTACCGGTCTTGCTTGGACAAGTGTGGGCGGCGATACTCTTTCGATAGAGGTAAACACCATGCCCGGAAACGGAAAGCTTGAGCTTACCGGAAACCTCGGTGATGTTATGAAGGAATCGGCAAAAGCCGCGCTCAGCTATGTTCGTTCAAACTCACAGAAATTAGGAATAAACCCCGACTTTTACAAAAACACCGATATACATATTCACATTCCCGAAGGCGCGGTGCCTAAAGACGGCCCCTCGGCGGGCATAACTATGACAACCGCCATAATTTCGGCGCTTTCCGGAAGGAAGGTTAACCATGAGATAGCTATGACCGGTGAAGTTACCCTTCGTGGCAGAGTTCTCCCGATCGGCGGACTTAAAGAAAAGACGCTTGCAGCCTATCGTTTCGGAATAAAAAAGATTATTATTCCCTATGAAAATAAGCCGGATTATGACGAGCTTCCCGATGTGGTAAAAAATAATATCACATTTGTTTTTGCAAAGGATATGGATACCGTTGCGGACACCGCGCTTTATCCGGCACTCAGCGGAAAGAAGCCGATTATTCATACTCAGCCGAAGTATATGGAAAAAACCGATTTGGCAATACAAGAAATCCGCAACACAAATCTGAATTAACGGAGGGCTTTGTCTATGGACTATATCGAAGCGAAATTTTTAACAACCGCTGTTAAACCCGAGCAGTATCCCGACACCTTCGTGCCGGAAATTGCTTTTGTCGGACGTTCAAATGTGGGGAAATCATCGCTTATAAACTGTCTTACCAACAGGGCTAAGCTTGCCAGAACGAGTAGTTCTCCGGGTAAAACAGCGACAATTAATTTTTACGAAATAAAAAACTCGTTCCGTTTGGTCGATTTACCCGGCTATGGCTATGCAAGGGTTTCAAAAACCGAACAGGAACGCTGGGTCAAGATGATAGACACCTATTTAAGCGACAGATATAACCTTGTTCAGGTTATTCAGCTTGTTGATGCAAGGCACAAACCGTCAAAGGATGACATAACAATGATTAACTGGATAAAAAGCTTTGGCTATAAGCCTGTTGTCGTTGCAACCAAGACGGATAAATTAAAAAAATCTCAGCTTGACCCCAATCTGACCGAAATATATAACAGCCTTGAGCTTGATGATAACAGCATCCTCTTCCCTTTCTCCGCTCAGACAAGGCAGGGGAAAGATGAGGTTCTTGAATATATAGAAGCTGTGTGCAAAAATTTTACGAATTAATTTAAAGGAGTTTTACAATATGATAAACAAACCGAGAGGAACCGAGGATATTTTACCCGAGGATAGTCCGCTTTGGCGGAAAATCGAACGGACGGCACACGAAGTCTGTGAAAACTTCGGCTTCAAAGAAATCAGAACGCCGGTGTTTGAGGATACAAATCTCTTTCAGCGCGGAGTAGGTGATACAACCGATGTTGTTCAGAAGGAAATGTATACATTCGAGGATAAGGGCGGACGAAGCATAACCCTTCGTCCCGAGGGAACCGCATCTGTTGCCAGAAGCTTCATTGAACATTCGTTGTACGCGGGTCCGCAGCCGACCAAACTGTATTACATTATCTCGTGCTATAGATACGAAAAACCCCAGTCGGGACGCCTTCGTGAATTTCATCAATTCGGTATCGAATGTCTGGGAAGTTCTTCCCCCGCTACCGATGCGGAAATTATTACTCTTGCCCTGACATTCTTCAAGAGATTGGGAATTACCGATTTAAAATTGAATTTAAACAGTATCGGCTGTCCTGAATGCAAGAAAGAATATAACGAAAAACTGAGGGAATATTTCAAGCAATACGAAAATGAGCTTTGTGACACCTGCAAGACAAGACTCGAAAGAAATCCGATGCGAATTATCGATTGTAAGTCAGAGGTATGCTCTAAAATTGCTGAAGGTGCACCGAAAATGATAGACTTCCTCTGTGACGAATGCAGAGAACACTTTGATAAAACGTGTAAGTATCTCGACTCTGTCGGCGTTGAGTATGTAATCGACCCGAACATAGTCCGTGGACTTGACTATTACACAAGAACGGTGTTTGAGATTACCTCCGACGCACTCGGAGCGCAGTCGACAGTATGCGGCGGCGGCCGTTATAACGGATTAATCGAAGAAATCGGCGGAAAGCCTACCGAAGGCATTGGCTTTGCGCTCGGAATCGAACGTCTTGTAATGATTATGAAGGCACAGGGGTTCACCGGTGATGTTGCATCGGGAACAGATATATTTATTGGTTCAATCGGCGATAAGGCTGATATTGCCGCATCAGTGTTAGTCTATAACCTGCGTTTAAACGGCATAAATGCCGAACGGGATCTTCTCGGCAGGAGTGTAAAAGCACAGATGAAATATGCCAACAAAATCGGTTCTCGATTCAGTATGGTTCTCGGCGAGGATGAGGTTGATTCTATGCAGGCTAATTTAAAGAATATGGAAACAGGTGAAACGGTTTCGGTTAAGCTTAATGCCGATGAAATCGCAAAACTTTTATGATAAATTCAAGGAGGAAATATAATGCAATTTGAAACAATGAACGGTCTGAAACGTACCCATATGTGCGGTACGCTCAGCAAGGATAACAACGGCGAAGAAGTAGTTCTTTGCGGATGGGTTGCCCGTAACAGAAAACTCGGCGGTCTTGATTTTGTTACTCTTCGTGACAGAAGCGGAATAATTCAACTTTCGTTTAATGACGAGACTGACTCTGCTGTATTTGAAAAAGCAACAGCGCTTAAAAGCGAATATGTCATCGCCATACGCGGAACTGTTGCTCTGAGGACAGAGAAGAATATAAATCCCGATATGAAAACAGGTGAAATTGAGGTTTTAGTATCTGAGCTTCGCGTTTTAAACGGTTCCGAAACACCGCCGTTTTATATCGAAGAAAACATCGACACAAACGATGCTCTGCGCCTTAAATACCGTTATCTTGACATCAGACGTCCGGATATGCAGAGAAATCTTATGCTTCGCCATAAGATAGTGAAGGTTGCCAGAGACTATTTTGATGACAACGGTTTTCTTGAAATAGAAACGCCTATTCTCACAAAAAGCACACCTGAGGGCGCAAGAGACTATCTCGTTCCGAGCCGTGTTCACCCCGGAAAGTTCTATGCCCTTCCACAGTCACCTCAGCAGTATAAACAGCTTCTTATGCTCGGCGGCTATGACAGATATTTTCAGGTTGCACGTTGTTTCAGAGATGAGGATTTGCGTGCTGACAGACAGCCTGAATTCACTCAGCTCGATATGGAGCTTTCCTTTATAGATATTGATACTATTATAGAGATAAACGAGGGATTCTTAAAAAGAGTTTTCAAAGAAGTTTTAAATATTGACGTTAAAACGCCTTTTGTCCGCCTCCCCTATCGTGAAGCGATGGAGAGATTCGGCTCGGATAAACCCGACACGCGTTTCGGTATGGAATTTGTAAACATTTCGGACGAGGTTCGCGGCTGTGGGTTTAAGGTTTTCTCAGACGCAGTTGAAAACGGCGGAAGTGTTCGCTGTATTGTTGCCGAGGGCTTAGGTGAAAAGCTGACAAGAAAGACTCTTGATTCTCTCACAGAATATGTTAAAACCTATCGTGCAAAGGGAATGGCATGGATTGTTGTTGAAGACGGAAAGCTCCGTTCACAGATAACCAAATTCTTAGATGAAGATACCGTGTCTGCTATACTTAAAAAGACAGGCGCAAAGGTCGGCGACGGAATTCTTATCGTTGCTGATAAAGACAGCGTTGTCTATGACGCTCTCGGAAATCTCAGACTTGAGGTGGCGAGACGCTTTGATTTAATTGATAAAAATAAGTTCAACTTCCTTTGGGTAACCGAATTTCCGCTTCTTGAATATTCAGAGGAAGAAAACAGATATGTAGCTATGCACCATCCGTTCACTCATCCTTTTGACGAGGATATAGATAAGCTTGAAACGGCTCCCGGAGAGGTTAGAGCAAAGGCTTATGACATCATATTGAACGGAAGCGAAATCGGCGGCGGAAGCCTTCGTATCTTTAACTCAGAATTACAGGAGAAGATGTTTGCCGCACTCGGTTTCACACACGAAGAAGCATGGGAACGCTTTGGCTATCTTATGGAAGCGTTTAAGTACGGAACCCCCCCTCACGGCGGACTTGCTTACGGACTTGACCGCTTAGCTATGATTATGGCAGGCTGTGATTCAATAAGAGACGTTATCGCCTTTCCTAAGGTACAGAATGCGTCCGAGCTTATGATGCACTCACCCGATGTGGTCGACAAGCAACAGCTTGACGATTTAAGCATCGCGATTACACGTCTTGAAGAGGAATAAAAGAAAGGAATAATTCAAAATGGATAACGTATTTGATACATTAAAAGCAAGAGGTCTGATAGCACAGACAACACACGAGGACGAAATCCGCAAGCTTCTCGGAGAGAAGAAGATAACCTTTTATATCGGCTTTGACCCAACGGCCGACAGCCTTCATATCGGTCATTTTATGCAGCTTATTGTTATGAAACATATGCAAAACGCAGGCCATCGCCCGATTATTCTGTTGGGCGGCGGAACCACTATGGTCGGTGACCCAACGGGTAAAACCGATATGCGTCCTATGATTACTCAGGACATCATAAAGCACAACGCTGAAAACTTCAAAAAACAGATGTCAAAATTCATAGATTTCTCAGACGGGAAGGCTGTTATGGTCAACAATGCCGATTGGCTTCTCGACCTTAATTATGTTGACTTTCTTCGTGAGATAGGTGTACATTTTTCGGTTAACAGAATGCTGACCGCAGAGTGTTTTAAAACCAGAATGGAAAAAGGTCTCACCTTCCTCGAATTTAACTATATGCTGATGCAGGGCTATGATTTTTATAAGCTCAACAAAGATTATGACTGCCTTATGGAATTCGGCGGTGATGACCAGTGGGCAAACATCCTCGGCGGTATTGAGCTTATCAGACGTAAGGAAGGCAAACAGGCATACGGAATGACATTCACTCTTCTTACCACATCAGAGGGCAAAAAGATGGGCAAGACCGAAAAGGGTGCGCTTTGGCTTGACCCCGAAAAGGTTTCGCCTTATGACTTCTATCAATATTGGAGAAATGTTGACGATAAGGATGTAATACGTCTTTTGAAGCTTGTTACATTTATTCCTCTTGAACAGATTGCTGAATACGAAAAGCTTGAAGGTCAGGAACTCAACAAGGTTAAATGCCTTCTTGCTTATGAGGTTACCAAGATGGTTCACGGCGAAGAGGCCGCTAAACAGGCAAACGATGCCGCTATGGCAATATTCTCGGGCGGAAGCGACACCTCTAATATGCCGTCGGCTGAAATTTCCGCAAGCGACATCAAAGCAGGCATAAACGTTCTTGACCTTCTTATTACGCTTAAGCTTGTTCCCTCAAAGAGCGAAGCGCGCAGACTTGTTCAACAAAACGGTCTTGCTGTAAACGGAGAAAAGGTCAACGCCGTTGATACGATTATCAATAACGATTATTTTAAAGACGGCGAAATGATTATCAAAAAGGGTAAAAAGACGTTTTTAAAGGTAACGTTGTCTTAAATTGTCATCGCAAATTCACTTTTGTGCAATATGCACAAAAACAATGCTGATATTTTTGCATTTTTAACAGTATTAAGTGTTGAAAAATTCATTAAAATAGTGTATTATATATGTATACCACAATTAACTAACACTCTTTTTTTCATTTCCCCCATACAAGATATGTGTCTTGTATGGAACTCTTGCCCGAGATTTATCTCGGGCATTTTTATATGGATTTATAAATTAAGCCGACTTCTAAAAGTCGGCTTAAACGCTTTCGTTGACATACTGTTTTTATAAAAGAGTGTTTAATCTTTCAACTGACTCTTTATAAACAATCACACAATAATACTTACATAACTTCCCCCTGTTTTTTTCTTTGATACAACAATCTGTTTGTCTATTTTCTCTTTAAGTTCGGAAACGTGCGATATTATTCCAACAAGCCGATTGCCCTCTGTAAGGCTGACCAAGGCTTTTATAGCCTGCTCGAGTGATTCTTCGTCAAGAGAACCAAACCCCTCGTCAACAAACATTGTATCAAGCTTTATTCCTCCAGCCGAAGCACGAATTTCTTCAGATAGGCCGAGTGCAAGCGATAGCGACGCCTTAAACGACTCGCCGCCCGAAAGAGTCTTTACGCTTCTTTCACTTCCGTTATAGTGGTCTATTACGTCAAGCTCAAGCCCGCTTTGACTTCTGTTATTTTCAGCCGTGCTTCGCCGAATCAGCTCATACTGCCCGTTTGACATAATTAAAAAACGTCTGTTTGCTCTTAATATTATTCTGTCAAAATACGTCATTTGAATGTAGGTTTCAAGCATAACCTTCTCTTTTCCGCTTATGTTTCCGTTTGCCGTATCGGAAAGAGCCTTAATCCAATTCCATTTCTTTTCAATTTCGTTAATTGAATCGGATTTTTGGTTGACGCTTGAAAGAATCCTCGCGTTATTCTCTATTCTTGCAAAAATATTTCTGTTTGTCTCGGTTAATTTACGCTTTAAGTCAAGAAGCTCTTCTCTGCGAAGCTCATCCCTTTCGGTATCAACCTCAACCTTATCAATAAGATTTGTTTTTGCGGTTTCTATTGCCTTTTTCAGGCCGGCAATATTCCTGTCACATCTATTATAATTCTCTGTTGCCTTTTCTATAGAATTTTCGATTAATTTTCTTGAATTTTCGAGTTCTTCGATTTTTGATTTCGCTTCTTTCCTATTGTTAAACTTAAGTTTTTGTCCGATAGCTTTAATCTGTTTACTAACCGAATCTTGTTCAGCCGCCAGAACTGCCTTATCCTGCCTCATCTTCTCAATAAGTATGTTGTTTTCGTCAAGACTGTTCCGTAAATCCGGAATTGATTTTTCAAGTTCTTCTTTTCGATTGATTTTTTTGTTGACTGATTTAAGTTTATCCCTGACTGCTTTATCTCTTTGTGAAAGTTCATTATCTTTTTCATCAAGCCGATGTGGAATCTCGTTAAAATCATCACAGCTTAAAACTTCTTTTGAATCTTTTATGATTTCGGCTTTAACGATGTCATAATTGCCTTTAATTTCGCCCGCTCTTACACTCGCATTAACGGCGGCATCCTCCGCTTTTTTTGCCGCAATTTTGCTTTTCTCAAGTTCATCCTTTGTTGGGGCGGAATCAGACTTTTCGGCGAGCCTTGGATGTATTGTCGAGCCGCAGACAGGGCAGGCATCACCTTCTTTGACGCTTTCCGCTATTATTCCTGCCTGTTCATCAAGATACGCCTTATATTTTTGATTGTAAAGCGTTGCGCTTTCCAGCGATAATTCAGATTTCTTTGAGTAATCCTCCTGCGCTGACGCATATTCTTTTTCAAGGTTTTTAAGTTGAGAAAGCTGAGTTTTTAATTTTTTGAAATTGCTCAGGTCATAATCTATTTGTTTCAGTTCGCTTTCAAGCTGAGCCCTATTTTCGCCTGCATTTTTTATTTTATCAAGCTCATCAAGGCTTTTAGTCAGCGTGTTATTTAGCTCTTCGGATGTTTTTGCCTGTATAATAACAGCCTCGCTGAGTTTTTCCGCTTTGACTTCCTTTTCGGATAGATCTCGGTTTATCCTTTCAAGTTCGTCATAATCCGAAAGTTCAGCCTTAATTCCGGCAACTGAATTTGTAATTTTTTCTAATTCGGGCTTCCTCTTTTTTTCTTTTTCAAGAGCTTGCTTCAGCTCAACAGCTTTAATTTCTTCGTTCTTCAGTTTCTCGGTTGTTTCCAAAATTATTTTTTCAGATTTTTCATATTCCTTTGCCTTTGCAAGCCTTTCGGTAATAGCCGAAATTTCGTTTTCGGCTTTAGAGATTTCAGAATCCTTTTCGTTTTGTTTATCATTTTGAATCAGCTTTTCGATAAGTCGGGCGACATCAGCGGTGGTGAGTTTTCCCTCTTTCGCCGCGGCTACGTCAGAAAACAAGGTGTTTTGCGACTCACACATTATTCCGTCTATGTACTGTTTAAGGCTCGCTGATAATGCTGAATATTCTCTTGAAAGGGCGGCCGCAGTATTCTTTAGTTTTTCCTGAAGGATAGCATAGCACTGAGTGTGAAAAAGTTTTTGAAATATCCGTTTTCTTTCGTCTGTAGAGGCAAGAAGAAGCTTTAAAAAGTCACCCTGAGCAATCATCGCAATCTGTGAAAATTGATTCTTGTCGATTCCTATTATATCGATAACCTCTCGGTTTACGTCTTTAAGTTTTGTTACAATTCTTCCGTCGGGGAGGTGAAGTTCAGCGTCCGCCTTGTTGACGGTCATTCCCTCGCCTCGGGTTTTAGGCCGTTCATATTCGGGGTTTCTCTTGATATAATATTCCTTATCATTATATTCAAATGTCAGCTCTACCTCTGTCGGCGTGTCTGGTTTTGCGTATTTAGAGCGAAGCATATTAGCGTCACGGTTATTTCCGCTTGCTTCGCCGAATAAAGCAAAGGTTATCGCGTCAAAGATTGTGGTCTTTCCCGCTCCTGTATCTCCGCAAACAAGATAAAGTCCACCCATTCCGAGCTTTTTCATATCAATTTCGGTTTTTTCGGCATACGGACCGAATGCTGAAATAATAAGCTTTAGTGGTCTCATTTTTCCGCCTCCCATACATCTTCGATAAGCTCACGCATATACTCGCGCTGTTCTTCACTCATCCCTGAATTGTTCTGAAGCTTATAGAACTCTTCGAACAATTCAAGAGGCGACTTAAAATCCACTTTATCGTCAAGAGTGATTATGTTGTTTTTCCTTGTGCGAGCGTTGTCATAGCTTATTCCGATAAGCCTTTTATAAATAACGCCGAGCTTACCCGATGCGTCAATAATATCATTTTCGTCGGTCATGGTTATGTGAACATAATCGGTCTGATAGCTTGTCTCACTATAAAAGCTCTTTGAGGTAAGTTCAAGGTATGTACCCTTGAGTTCAGCTAAATTGTGAAGCGGTACAAGCGGAATTGTTTTAACTTTAAGTGCACCGTTATTGCTAAGTTCAAACGCGGTAACAGACTTATCATGACTCGCTTCGGAGACAGAGTATTTAAGCGGGGTTCCGCAATATCTTATTCGTTCTGAACCTATATTCTGAGGATTATGTATATGCCCGAGGGCAACATAGTCAAATTTTTCAAACACCCTCGCATCAACATTGTCCGTTCCGCCGACAGAAATGTCCTCTGATTCAGAGCGTACTGCGCCCGTTACAAATTGATGCGTTACAAGCACATTCCGTTCATTTTTATTAATGGGCATATTTTTGATTGCGACATCAACCGCGTCGGTATATGACTGAATCTCATCATCGGGGAAGAACCTTCTGACGTGAACCGGCTTGATAAACGGAAGCATATAGACGTTTACCGGGCCGAATTCGTCATATAGGGTATAGGGCTTAACCTCGCCGTCATACACGTGTGAGATATGTATTCCGGAAGCATCGATAATACGTCCGGCAAATGACAAACGCTCGGCGGAGTCATGGTTTCCGCTAATGATGAATGTTTCGGCGGGCAAAGCCGAAAGCTCATATAAAAACTCGTCAAAAAGCTCGACAGCTTCCTCGGAAGGAATTGACTTGTCGTATACATCACCGGCAATAATGATTCCGCCGGGATTTTCAGCCTTTATAATATCAAGAATTTGATTTAGAATATACCGCTGATCGTCAATTAGGGAATATTCACAGAGACGCTTACCTATATGCAAGTCTGACAAATGAATAAATTTCATATTTAGACATCCTTTGTACTTTATTCTTTTACCTCATCGATGTTAAGCGCAAGAAGCTTGGATATACCGCGTTCCTGCATTGTTACACCATAGAGAATGTTTGCCGCCTCCATTGTTCCTCTTCTGTGAGTAACAACAATAAATTGAGTCTTTCCGCTGTACCGGCGAAGATAGTCAGCATATCTGTAGACGTTTACATCGTCAAGTGCCGCCTCAATCTCATCAAGAATACAAAACGGCGTGGGTCTTACATCCAGTATTGCGAAAAGCAGAGCAATAGCGGTAAAAGCCTTCTCGCCGCCCGAGAGAAGGGTTAAGCTTTGAAGTTTCTTTCCCGGCGGCTGAGCCTCTATCTCGATTCCGCTTTCCAATACATCATCCGGTTCGGTAAGCGAAAGGTTCGCACGACCGCCGCCGAAAAGTTCGGAAAATACACGGCTGAAATTTGTATTTATTATCTTAAACTGTTCGGCAAAACGACTTTTCATAATCGTCATCATTTCATCGATAACAGAGTCAAGCTCTTTCTTCGCCTTTTCCAAATCATTGGTTTGAACAGTAAGGAAGTCAAACCGCTCTTTGACGTTTTTATATTCTTCAATGGCATCAATATTTATATTTCCGAGTGCTTTAATCGAATCCTTTAATTCGCGGATTCGGATGGTCGCGGCTTTATAGTCAAACTCTTCGTCTGTGCGGAGTTCAAGTGCATCACTGTAGGTCAGCTCATAATCCTCCCACATTCGATTTATTATATTTTCGCGGTCAGAGGTCAGTTTTTCGCATCTCGCCTCCATCTTATCAGCGCGCTGTGAAAGAGCAAACTTCTGCTCCTGCGTGTCCTTTACGGCCGCCTGACGCTCTCTTACCTCATTTTCGTACTTTAATCTGTTTTCACTTATCGAATCAGCAGAGGTCCTGCACTCATCAGAGCGTTTCTGAAGAGACTTGACCTTTGTGTCAAGCTCTGAAATCTGAGTATTTATCGACGTATTTCGCTCTCGCATAGTGTCAATTCCGCCGCGCTTTATATTAATCGATTCGATTCTGTCACCGCGGCTTGAATTGATTCCGCTTATTCTCTCGTTCTCGATTTCAATATCTTTTAAAAGAGTACTTCTTCTTATGTTAAGCTCGGTAAGCCGAACGGCAAGGCGCTCGTTTTCGTTTGAAACCCTGCTGTATTCCTCTTGAATGCTCGCCGCACCCTTTTCCGCTTCGTTTCGTTCAGCCAGAGCAATTTCAATTTCCTTGGTTTTCTCAAGAAAATCCTTTTCTATTTCGCTGATTCTTGAATCAATGTCAGAAAGCTCACGTGAAAGCTGTTTGTTAGATGCGTCCGCATTCTTCATAAGAGCCGAGCATCGTTCTCTGTCTGATGTCGCCTGTACCAGCTTTGTGCGAATCTCTTGTATATGTGAGATTGAATCATTTAATAACTTCTCACCGCTCAGCATCGATTCATTTAGTTTTTTAAGCTCTGATTCTTCGCTTTCAACAACCTTTTTAAGCTTTTCGATGTCCTTTGAAAGAGTGTCAATCTCACCCGTTCTCGAAAGAGAACCTGTGGTTTTGACTGCGCTTCCGCCCGTCATAGCACCGCCCGCTTGTATAACGTCGCCTCCTATCGTAACAATTCTGAATTTATGCCTGTTCTGTCTCGCCATCAAGACGGCGTTATCAATGTTATCGCATATTACGGTCGTGCCGAGGAAGCTGCTTACTATATCCCTGAACGTGCTTTCACACTCTATCAAATCAGACGCAACAGCAACAAAACCCTTGCAGCTTCTTGCCGATGAATCGTCAAAGCTCCTGCCGCGTATTGCGGAAACGGGGAGGAACGTTGCCCTTCCCATATGCCGCTCTTTAAGGTAAGCTATCGCCTGTTTCGCTTCGGCTTCGGATTCAGTAACAATATTCTGTCCCGCCGCACCGAGGGCGGTTTCTATCGCTGTTATATACTGTTTGTCCGTCTTTATGAGTTGGGCGAGAGGTCCGAAAATATTGGCATTTTTAAACTTTCCGTCATTATACGCGGTCATAACGCCCTTTACGCCCTTGGCGTAACCTTCAAACTCCCTCTCCATATCCATAAGCATTCCCCTGCGTGAGCGTTTTCTGCTAAGCTCAAGAAGGTTTTTATTACGGCTTTCCGAAAGTTCTGAACACTTTTTCTTATTCACGTTTAATTCGCTTTCAAGCTTTCTTCGGCTGACCTCCGAATCAGACAGCTGAGCCTTATACTCGGTTTCGCATTCTTCGGCTTTTTTCAGCTGAGCCGAGAGTTCTTCCATATCCTTATTTCTTCCCGACAGCTCGGCTTCTATATCGGCTTTTCGCGCAGAAAAGCTGTCCTTTAAGATATTCAGATTATCGGTCGAACCGCGAAGTGAATTTAATTTGGCCGTTATATCCAAAATACGGGTTTTAAGGGATTCCAACGCACCGCCCTTTTCGCCGACCGTCACATCCGAATCCCTGGCGAGTTCGCCTACCTTCTCGATTTCTGCCGAATTTCTTTCGTTTTCGGCGTTTAATTCATTAAGACGAGTCTTGTGAATCTCAAGTTCAGCTTCCGCTGTCTTTACGGTGTCCGATACAGTTTTGATTTCGGCTTCAAGCCGTTCAATATTGGCGGTGTTATGTTCAATATCGTTTTTTAAAATTCCTATGCTTTTTTCGGTATCGCTGATTTGAACTACAATTCTTCTTTCTTCTTCAGTAAACCTGTTGATTTCACTGTCACATTCGCGCATCTTGTCATACAGCGCCGAAATAGCGTTATCCGTCTCAGAAAGCTCGGCGGAAATTGTCTGTATCTGTTCGTTTAAGAGCTTTAAATCCTCGGTCAGCTTTGAATGTTCTTCTTTAATTTTATCTATATTGATAATAGACGCGTTTATATCAAGCCCGCGAAGCTCATCGCGGAGAACAAGATATTTCTTCGCCTTTTCGGCTTGCCTTTCAAGAGGTCCTATCTGTCCGTCAAGCTCGCTTAAAATATCGTTTACACGGGTCAGGTTTTCAACTGTTTGAGCGAGCTTTCGCTCCGCTTCAATCTTTCTGTATTTATACTTTGATATTCCCGCCGCCTCCTCGAAAATCTGTCTGCGATCCTCGGATTTAGTACTTAAAATTGAGTCAATCTTGCCTTGACCGATAATGGAATATCCGTCTCTTCCGAGACCGGTATCCATAAACAGTTCGTGAATATCTTTAAGCCGGCACAAAGTCTTGTTTATATAGTATTCGCCGTCACCGCTTCTGTAAACGCGTCGGGTAACCGAAATTTCAGGGAAGTCAATAGAAAAGTAGCCGTCGGTATTGTCAAGCGTCAGAGTGACCTCGGCAAACCCGAGCGCTTTTCGTTGTTCGGTTCCTGCGAAAATAACATCCTCCATTTTGCTTCCGCGAAGAGATTTTATACTCTGTTCGCCCATGACCCAGCGAATCGCGTCGGAAATATTGCTTTTTCCCGAGCCGTTAGGTCCGACAATCGCGGTGATTCCCGAATTAAAATCCAGATAAATTTTATCCGCAAAAGACTTAAAGCCTTGCATTTCAATTTTTTTAAGACGCATAGTTAAATCCTCGTTTTCTGATGAAAATAAATCTTTGCATAAATAATCAGTATAATTATATCAGAAAGGATTGGTCTTGTCACGCATTTTTTCTAAATTTTTTCTTATTTTTTTAATAATTTCGATTTTACCCCTTTACAAATTGGTGGTTTTATTATAAAATAGATTAGTATGTAGTATTAGAAACGGAGGTCAAACAGATGTATCGAAAAGTATCGACCGACCTTTCTTTTGTCGAACAGGAGAAAGCAATCGTTGATTTTTGGAAACAAAATGATATATTTAAGAAAAGTATAGAAAACCGTGAAGGCTGTGAAAAATTCACATTTTATGACGGTCCCCCTACAGCAAACGGAAAACCGCACATCGGTCACGTCCTGACACGTGCCATAAAAGACCTTATTCCGCGTTATCGCACGATGAAGGGTTATAAGGTACTGAGAAAGGCGGGCTGGGACACTCATGGTCTTCCCGTTGAGCTTGAAGTTGAAAAATCTCTTGGGATAAGCGGAAAGCCGCAGATTGAGGAATACGGAATTGAGGACTTTATCAAGAAGTGTAAGGCAAGCGTATTCACCTATCAGAGCGAGTGGGAGGAAATGAGCGACCGCGTCGGATTTTGGGCCGATATGGAGAACCCGTATGTAACTTATCATAACGATTATATTGAATCGGTTTGGTGGGCGCTTCGTCAGATTTGGGATAAGGGTCTTTTGTATAAGGGTCATAAGATTATGCCGTATTGCCCGCGCTGTGGAACATCACTGTCAAGTCATGAGGTTGCACAGGGTTATAAAGACGTAAAAGAAAATTCGCTTATTGCCAAGTTCCCTGTCAAGGGTAAGGAAAACGAATATATTTTGGCATGGACGACCACACCGTGGACTCTTCCGGCTAACCTTGCTCTTTGTGTAAATCCGGGTGAAAAGTATGTTAAATTTTCCGTTCAGGACGGAACGGTTTACATTATGGCCGAGGCCTTGATTAAATCCGTTTTCGGCGAGGATGCCGAATATACCGTTATCGAGGAATACCTCGGCAAGGATTTAACCGGTCTTGAATATGAACCGCTTTATACGTTCATTAAGCCCGACAAAAAGGCATACTATATCGTTGCTGATAACTATGTCACTATGGAAGATGGTACCGGTATCGTTCACATTGCTCCGGCATTCGGTGAAGATGACTCTCGTGTCTGCAAAGAGCAGGGACTTCCATTCATCAACCACGTTGACCACCAGGGTAACTTTGTTAAAGAAACCGGTGAATGGGCGGGCACATTTGTAAAGGATGCAGACAAGCTTGTTATTCGTGACCTTAAGGACAGGGGTCTTTGCTTCGCGGTAATCCCGTTCGAACACAGTTATCCTTTCTGCTGGCGCTGTGATACTCCTCTGCTTTATTACGCTTGTGACACATGGTTTATCGAGATGACAAAGGTTCGCGACAGGCTTCTTGCCAACAACGAAACCGTTAACTGGATGCCTGACAATATCAAGCACGGCCGTTTCGGGAACTTCCTTGAAAATATTATCGACTGGGGTCTTTCGCGTACACGTTATTGGGGTACTCCGCTTCCTATTTGGGAATGCGAATGCGGACATCGTCACGTTGTAGGCTCAATAGCTGAGCTTAAAGAAATGGGGATAAACTGTCCCGATGACATAGAACTTCATAAGCCGTATGTTGATAATATTAAGCTTCGCTGTGATAAGTGCGGCGGTGAAATGACTAGAGTTCCCGAGGTTATCGACTGTTGGTTTGACTCGGGTTCGATGCCTTTTGCACAGCTTCATTACCCGTTTGAAAACAAAGATAAGTTTAAGGATAACTTCCCCGCTGATTTTATCAGCGAGGCAATCGACCAGACAAGAGGCTGGTTCTATACCCTTATGGCAATTTCAACGCTTCTCTTTGACCGCGCTCCTTATAAAAATGTAATCGTTCTCGGTCACGTTCAGGATGAAAAAGGTATCAAGATGAGCAAGCACAAGGGTAATGTAATCGCGCCGATGGATATACTTAACGATAAGGGAAGCGACGCTGTGCGCTGGTACTTCTACTCTAATTCCGCACCGTGGCTCCCCAACAGATTCTCGGCTAAGAATGTGGCAGAGGTTCAGAGAAAGTTCCTCGGGACTTTATGGAACACATATTCGTTCTATGTTCTGTACGCGAATATAGACGAGTTTGACCCGACCAAGCATAAGCTTGATATTGACAAGCTCACCGTTATGGATAAGTGGATTTTATCAAAGCTCAATAATCTTATTAAGGCGGTTGACAATTATCTTGAAAACTATAAGATAACAGAATCAACCCGTCTTATGACCGAGTTTGTTGACGAACTGAGTAACTGGTATGTTCGCCGAAGCCGTAACCGTTTCTGGGCAAGCGAGCTGACCGATGATAAGATTTCGGCTTATATGACTCTCTATGCCGTCTTGGTTGAGTTTTCCAAGCTTTGTGCACCGTTTATACCGTTTATGACAGAAGAAATTTATCAAAATCTTGTTATTTCTGTTGATAAGAATGCACCGGAGAGCATTCATCTTTGTGACTATCCTAAGTACCGCGATGAGCTTAGCTTCCCGGAAATAGAAACCGAGATGGACGCTATCCGCAAGGTAGTTATTCTCGGCCGAGCAGCAAGAAATGAAGCAAACATCAAGAACAGACAGCCGCTCTCTAAGCTTTACATTCAGACGGACGCCGCGATTAATAGTGATTATAAAGACATAATTCTCGAAGAACTTAACATAAAGGATGTTGAGTTCACAAACGATGCGTCAAGCTTCATAAGCTATAACTTCAAGCCTCAGATGAGGACTATGGGTCCTAAATACGGAAAGCTTATGCGTCCTATTTTCGATGAGGTTGCTAAAATGGATGGCGCTGAGGTTATGTCGAAGCTGAACTCCGGCGAAGGTCTCAAACTTAACGTTCAGGGAACTGATGTTGAAATATTTAAGGATGATGTTTTGGTTGATACTCAGCAAAAGGATGGATTTATTTCCGCCTCCGAGCCGGGATATACAGTTGTTCTTGACACAAACCTGACAGACGAATTGATTGAAGAAGGCTTTGTTCGTGAGATTATAAGCAAGCTTCAGACAATGCGTAAGGATAGCGGTTTTGAAGTAACAGACAGAATCAATGTTAAATATAGCGGAAGTAATAAAATTTCGGCTATATTTACCTCAAACGCGGGTGAAATTAAGTCTCAGACCCTTGCTGATACGATTGAAGAAGGTTCTGATGATATCGGTAAGGAATGGAATATCAACGGTGAAAAGGTTGTTATTTCAATCAGCAGAGTATAACATAAAAATTATATTATAGACCAAAAACACAATGGGGTGTTTCGTATAGGCGAAACATCCCCATTTTTATTTTAAACATACTACATAATCAGACAAAAATCGTTTAAAAACTATATAAATTTGTGTCATCTTTTCTTGACATTACGCGACGTACTGTAGTATAATATATGTTAAAATATAAACAAAGTTTATATCATTACAGTTTGTGTTGTATATGTGAACTGTCAAAATAATTAAAATTTTAGGAGGAATGGCAATGAATACATTTCACGGCGGAATACATCCTGACGGCCACAAAACCGCAACCGCTTCAAAACCGATATGTGATTTAAAACCGCCGACAGAGCTTGTGTTTCCCGTTTCACAGCATATAGGCGCGCCGGCGAAACCTTGTGTTAAGGTGGGCGATAGAGTTTTAATGGGTCAAAAAATTGCTGAAGCAGGCGGCTTTGTATCCGCAAATATACACTCTTCTGTTTCAGGAACGGTAAAGGCGATTGAAAATCGACTTCATCCAAACGGAGTATCGATGGAGTGCATAATAATTGAAAACGACGGGCTTGACGAGAAGGCGCCTCCTCTTGAAAATTCGGGTGGTGACTATACTAAAAAAACTCCTGCCGAAATTATCGATATTGTCCGCGAGGCGGGAATTGTCGGCATGGGCGGCGCTACCTTTCCGACTCATGTTAAGCTGAGTGTTCCGAAAGAGGCGAAAATCGACCATATCATAATAAACGGCGCAGAATGTGAACCGTATTTAACCTCCGACCATCGCGCCATGCTTGAAACAACGGACGATATAATAGGTGGCATTCTTATTCTTATGCACATTTTTGGATTAAACGACGGGTATATAGGTATCGAAGATAACAAGCCCGACGCTATCGCACATATGAGCGAAGCGGCTAAAAAAGTTTCCGATAAAAATATACATATTGTTCCGCTCAAAACGAAGTATCCTCAGGGCGCAGAGAAACAGCTGATTTTCGCTGTAACAGGCAGGAAGATGGCGCCGGGTACGCTTCCGTGGCAATCCGGATGTATAGTGAATAATATCGATACCTGCGCGTCTATTTTCCGTGCCGTTGCAAATGGTGAACCCGTTATCCGAAGAATTGTGACGTTAAGCGGCGACGCAATAGCCTCGCCTTCAAATTTGCGTGTTCGTCTCGGTTCGTCGTTTTCGTACCTCATTGAAGAATCGGGCGGTTTTAGTCAAGACACGGCAAAGATTCTGATGGGTGGTCCTATGATGGGTATGGCGGTGCCCAATACCTCCGTTCCGGTTATAAAGGGTACGTCGGGAATCGTTGCTCTCGGAGCGGAATCCTCTAAATTTGAACAGGAATCCGCCTGCATACGCTGCGCAAAATGTGTTTATGCCTGTCCTATGAACCTTCAGCCGAACCTTTTGGATATGGCGGCACGCCGTGACGATATGTGCACACTTGAAAAGCTGTACATAAACGACTGTATCGAATGCGGAAGCTGTGCATTTGTCTGTCCGTCCAAACGCAGACAGGTTCAGCAAATTAAAACCGCTAAAGCAAAATTACGTGACCTTGCCAAGGCGGCTAAGGCATAATTTTGAGGAAAGGATTTTGAAAGATGAACGATAAATTAATTGTATCTCATTCGCCGCACACAGCGGGAAACGAATCGATTTCACGCATTATGCTCGACGTGATAATCGCTCTTGTTCCGGCTTTGATTGCCGGCTGTATTATTTTCGGTATGCGCGCCTTAATCGTAACGCTGACTTGTGTTTTAAGCTGTACCATATCTGAATATATTTGGTGCAGGCTTTTAAAAAAGCCGAACTCGACCCACGATTTAAGTGCAGTTGTCACCGGTATGCTTCTCGCTTTTAACGTTCCGGCATCACTTCCGCTTTGGATGGCGGTTATAGGCTCTGTTTTTGCTATAATTGTTGTCAAACAGTTCTTTGGTGGTATCGGTCATAACTTTGCTAACCCCGCCCTCGCGGCAAGAGCTTTCCTTCTTGCGTCATGGGCGCTTGCGATGACAACCTGGTACACCCCGGGGACGCTTCTTCCTTTGTTCGGTTCGCCCGACGCGGTATCAAGCGCCACACCTCTTGCGGCATATGCATCGGGCAATACAAACTATTCATATCTAACTCTGTTTTTAGGGAATCACGGTGGATGTATCGGTGAGACTTCGTCGCTTGCCCTTTTGATTGGCGGAGCTTATCTTCTTATAAGAAAGGTTATTCGCCTGCGTGTACCTCTTATATACATAGCAACCGTTGCGCTTGGAACGTGGATGTTTGCAGGTCATAACGGCTTCGGTTCAGGCGATTGGTTATATCAGATTTTGTCTGGCGGTCTTATGCTTGGCGCAATCTTTATGGCAACGGATTACACAACGACCCCTACCACACCGAACGGTCAGATTGTATTCGCTCTCGGCTGTGGAATTATAACTGTTCTCATACGCGTATGGGGCGGTTATCCCGAAGGTGTTTCGTATTCGATTCTCCTTATGAATATAGCAACACCTCTTATCGAAAAGCTTACCGCGCCGAAGCGTTTCGGCTATGTTAAACCAAAAAAGGAGGCTTCGGCACAGTGAAAACCAAGAATAAAGCCTTAAATTCAAATGAAACCTTGATTTTAATGGTGAAGCTCGGTATAATTTGTATTATAGTATCCGGCTTGCTCGCCTATGTAAATTCGGTTACAGCACCGGTCATCTCGGCTAATGACCAAAAGACCTTTGAAGCATCTATGTCAGAGGTTCTTCCCGACGGCGGAAGCTTCTCGGAAGAAAACATAAACTTCACCCCCAAAGAATCGGGTGTTGAATTGAGTTCAATTTATAAAGCCGAAAACGGCGGATATGTTGCGACAACGGTATGTCACGAGGGCTACGGCGGCGATATAACC
Source organism: uncultured Ruminococcus sp. (assembly GCA_902797885.1). GTDB lineage: Bacteria > Bacillota > Clostridia > Monoglobales > Monoglobaceae > UMGS1820. The sequence continues at coordinate 4,087 of CADBUP010000040.1, read as the reverse complement.
ATTATGGTCGGAATAAAAAACGATATGACGGTAAATAAGATTAAAATTATGTCGCTCAGCGAGACCGCGGGTCTCGGAGCTAAATCTGATACGCCTGAATTTATGAACCAATATGACGGTCTGAAATCCGGAATTAAGGTTGAAAAAAATAACGGCGGAAACGCAGCCGATAATTCCATCTCTGCGATTTCGGGTGCAACAATTACTTCAAAAGCTGTCACAAAGGCAGTAAACTGTGCCTTAGAGGCGGCTGAAACGGGAGGTGCGTCGAAATGAGTGAAAATAAAAAAACTTCTTTTATAAGTGCATTTTTTAATGGCCTTATTAAAGAAAATCCAACATTTGTCCTTATGCTCGGAATGTGTCCTACCCTTGCGGTCACAACCGGGGTTATAAATGGCATAGGTATGGGACTTTCGACCACAGCGGTTTTGATTTGTTCAAATATTGTAATATCTATGCTTAGAAAGTTTATTCCTAATAAAATCAGAATTGCATCGTATATCGTTATCGTTGCGGGGTTTGTAACAGTTGTGGAAATGCTTCTTAAAGCATACCTTCCGTCGCTTTCGCAGAGCCTCGGTATCTACATACCGCTTATAGTTGTAAACTGTATCATCCTCGGCAGAGCCGAAGCTTTTGCTTCTAAGAATCCTGTCGGCGCATCGGCGGGCGACGGACTCGGTATGGGCCTCGGTTTTACCTGTGCACTTACGCTTATCGGTTCTGTTCGTGAAATTCTCGGTGCAGGAACATTCGCAGGGCACGCATTATTCGGAAGCGGATTTCAGTCGGTTTCGATTATGATTCTTCCTCCGGGCGCGTTTCTCACTCTCGGAATTCTTCTTGCTATAATAAATTCAATCGGACGCAAGGTAAAAAAGGAGGGAAATTCTAATGATTAGTGAGCTTCTTATTATAAGTGTAGGTGCGATATTAATTAATAACTTTGTCCTCGTTCAGTTTTTGGGAATATGCCCCTTCCTCGGCGTTTCAAAAAAGGTTGAAACAGCGAGCGGTATGGGATTTGCTGTTGTATTCGTTATGCTTTGTGCATCGGCCCTGACTTGGGTTGTTCAGCAATATCTTCTTATTCCGTTTAATCTTGAATATATGCAGACAATCGCATTTATTCTTGTTATAGCCGTGCTTGTTCAGTTTGTTGAAATGTTTCTTCAAAAGTCAATACCGTCTCTTTATAACTCTTTGGGCGTATACCTTCCTCTTATAACAACGAACTGTGCGGTTCTCGGTGTTGCTCTTCAGAATATTTCAAAATTCGGCGGAACCGAAATGAGCTTTCTGAAATCGGTTGTTTATGGCGGCTCGGCCGGGCTTGGTTTCACCTTATCAATCGTTCTTTTTGCGGGTGTACGTGAAAGGCTTGAAACCGCTGATGTTCCGGAATTTTTAAAGGGAATGCCTATAGTATTAATAACCGCTGCGCTTCTCTCGATTGCCTTTCTCGGCTTCTCGGGTCTGAGCTTTAATTAAGAAAGGAACGGTGTGAAAATATGTCTCAAATTTTAATACCAATACTTATTGTCGGCGGAATGGGAATCCTTTTTGGCGGAATTTTGGGCGTAGCGTCTAAGATATTTGCCGTTAAGGTGGATGAAAGAGTTCCGCAGATACTTGAAATTCTTCCCGGTGCAAACTGCGGTAACTGTGGCTTTGCGGGCTGTTCGGCTTATGCAAACGCCCTATGTGCCGGCGGAGTTAAAACAAATCTGTGTCCCGCCTGTTCAGGTGACACTTCTGAAAAAATAGCTGAGATTCTCGGCGTCAAGGCCGATGAAAGCGAAAAAATGGTTGCACGCGTTCGCTGCAGCGGAAGCACAGAGAATGCTGCTCTTAAATATATCTATGACGGTCCTTGTGATTGTCACAGTGCGGCTAAACTCGGCGGAGGAGAAAAGCTGTGCAGCTTTGCCTGTCTCGGCTTTGGTTCGTGTGTTAAAGCGTGCCGCTTTGATGCAATTTCGGTTAATGACGGCGTTGCTGTTATCGACGAAGAAAAATGTGTCGGCTGTGGCGGCTGCGTGAAAGAATGTCCTAAAAATGTTATTGCGCTTATGCCCGCAAAGAGTAAGTATGCCGTTGCCTGTCAATCTGCCGAAAAGGGAAAGTTCACGCGTCAGAATTGTCAAGTGGGATGTATCGGCTGTGGCATCTGCGCCAAAAATTGCCCCAAAGATGCCATTACAGTTGAGAATAACATCGCGGTAATCAATCAGGAAAAATGCGTCGGCTGTGGAATTTGCGCAAGCAAATGCCCCAGAAAGATTATAAAGCTTTATAAATAACATTTACTAAAAACAGGCTGTTTAAAAAGTCAATTGACTTTTTAAACAGCCTGTGCTTTTCTTGTGTTTAAGAGTTTTTCAACATCCCTTTAATTAACCAAATCATTGAGCCATGCCTTTGACCTGTATCTTATGTATCCGACTAAAGCCTTTACCGCTTCTTCAAGCACAAGACAAAACGCAACAATCCAAAACGGCGCTTTAAAAACGAACAATGCAAGAAAAACAGAAACAACACCAACAAGCCAAACCGATGAAGCGTCAAGCCAAAAACAAAATGCTGTATCTCCTCCGCTTCTCAGTACGCCGACTATGTTCATATAATTATACATTTTAACCGTCATAAATGTTCCGAATGCAATCATCATCATTCTTGCATATTCCTTTGCCTCAGGCGAGACGGAATACATATTTATATACGCCGGCATCAACAAAAGCATCAAAACCCCGAGCCCAAATCCCATAACAACAGACGTTATTGCAAACTTCCCGGCATAGGTGAACGCCTCGTTCTTCTTCTTTTCGCCGATTTTTCTGCCTATTACAACCGCCGCCGCACTGCCTATTCCCATACAAAAAGCAGTCATAATCTGTTCGAGGTTACGTGAAATCTGATTGGCGGCGACAATAGCGTTGTTCGTATGACCGAACATTATATTATACATACTTATGCCGAGTCCCCACATACTTTCATTTCCCACAACAGGAAGAATCGTCTTTATATACGGAAGAGCAAAGTCGCGTTTAAATTTAAAATAATGAGCCTTAACCCTTATCTTTGTCCTTTTACTGAACACAACGGAATAAATCACAAGCATTTCAACAACCCTTGCCGTGCTTGTCGCGATTGCCGCACCCGAAACGCCAAGGGCCGGCGCGCCGAAATGACCGTTAATTAATGCGTAGTTAAGCCCTGTATTGATAAGTAGGGCGGACCCCGTAACAGCAAGAGGAATAAGCGCCGCGTCCGCCGCACGCATTGCGTTAGCAATCGGCAGGCTTAGTGCCATCATAAAATAACTAAGTGACGCTATGCGAAGGTAAGGGATTCCCGTATCGATTGTCGCGGCATCGTTTGTAAACAAGCTCATCACAAATCTCGGCGCAAACAAAGCGAGAAATCCGAAAATAAGTGATACAAAGAAACAGAGTGTAACGGAATATGCAACAGGGACCTGCATATTCTCGAAATCTCCCTTTCCGTAAAATTGTGACACATAAATCGATGAACCGCTGACTATCCCGAAGATAACAAGGTTGAATATAAAAAACCATTGGTTAGCAAGTCCAACCGCAGCGACCGCTCCGTCACCGAGAGAGCCTATCATCACCGTATCAATCATATTCAAAAGCGAAGTCAGCATATTCTGAAGCGCAACGGGTATCCCGATACTTATAATTGCATTTTTTAGTTCTCTGTCTTTTAAAAACATTTTTTATCTCCTCGTATTATTTTCAAGACTTCTATTTTAACATATTATAACGATTGGGTCAATAGCTGAAGAATAAAAAAACCTGTTTTCGCATATTTAGAGCGAAAACAGGCCAAAAAATCCTATTATTTTATTTCGGTAACGGTATAATCCTTATCCTCAACAGCCTTTTTTAGAATACTGTCGTCTGCTTTCGAATTTAACGAAACAACAGCCAAGCCTGTTTCGTGGTTTACCTTTGCCTCATCGACCTGCGGCAGAGCTTCAAGGGCTTTTTTTACCGTTGCCTCACAGTGACCACACATCATACCTTCAATTTTCATTGTCTTTTCAATCATTTTTGTTTCC
>CADBUP010000039.1 GCA_902797885.1 uncultured Ruminococcus sp. | reverse complement strand
TAAGGCTGACAATATTCTCCAATAGAGACTCCCCCTTACTATATTAATTTTAATTATTTTTTATAAAAATCACCCAAGCTTTTCGCTGTAGATTTGCATAATTTAAAAGTCTGCAATCACTACAATAAACTAATTTTTCAAAAAAGTCAATACATTAATTATACAGTTTTTACCTCGAGAGAAGTATTATTTTGTCATATCAAACAAAAAATCCTCATATACGCATATTACTTGAATCAAATATATCCGATTTCAGGATGTCTGTAAACATAGACATAATGTTATTACGCTGTTCATCCTGCGGAATTTGAGGGCTGTAACAGTCGGTAATAACTCCTAAAAGGCCGTTGCATATAAGCGAGGTCATCTGTCTTATCGGATACTTAGGACGCATTTGTTCGCTTCGCTTTATTATATATCCGTTCACGCGGGAATATATATGCTGATAAAACGCCGAATATAAATACGGGTTTCTGTCCGGCGATATAGTCGAGAAAAGTTCAATGTTATTGTGATAAAGATTAAGTATGCTGTCGAGCATATTATAATATCCGTAAAGCGCAGTACCGTTAGGATTATTCCTGCTTTGAAGAGAATAATATTCCTTCTCGGCCACCTTGATATAATCGCTGAATATATCCTCAATCAAATCATATTTGTCATCATAATGAGTATAAAACGTAATTCGGCTCGTCTCCCCCTCTCTGCAAAGCTCGGATACTGTTATTTTTTCAAACGGAATCTTATTGCTCAAAAGCCTTACCATTGTATTCTTTAAATTACGCTTGGTCTTAATTACTCTCTTATCTTCCATAAACTGACGTTTTTCTCCTTTCTGTATAAATATCTTTCGTTTTTGTCAAAACTGTAATTGCTAATAATTCATTTTTAAGTTATTTTAACATATGTATAATAAAAATACAAGGTGTTTAGGAGAATTTATTTTATTATGAATGATTATATACTGACCTGCTGTTCAACAGCGGATATGCCTAAAGAATATTTTTTAAAAAGAAGGATTCCTTATGCCTGTTTTCACTTTATGATTGACGGGAAGGAATACCTCGATGACCTCGGCGAATCAATGAGCTTCGACGAGTTTTATACACGAATCTCAAAGGGTGCAATGCCGACAACCTCACAGGTAAACGTAAGTCAATTTATCGATTTTTTTGAGCCGTATCTTAAAATCGGTCTCGACATACTTCATATATCCACATCGAGCGGACTCTCGGGCGAATTTAATTCAGCAAACATAGCCAAGGGAATACTCAAAGAAAAATATCCCGACCGAAAAATCGAAGTGGTTGACAGCCTCTCAGGCTCAAGCGGATATGGTCTTTTGGTTGATATGGCGGCCGACCTCCGCGACAGCGATGCCGGCTTTAACGAAGTTTTAACCGAAATAAAGAGGAAACGCCTAAAGCTTAACCACTGGTTTTATTTTAGTGATATGGCACATCTCAAGCACGGCGGAAGAATATCCTCCGTTACAGCTCTTGCGGGAACGGTGCTTAACATCTACCCTCTTTTTTGTGCAAACGCAAGGGGTGCTCTTTCCTCTGTTGAAAAACCCCGCGGAAAGAAAAAGGTTTTAAACAGGATGCTTATTCATATGCTTGAAAACGCCGAAAACGGTAAGGATTATAACGGAAAGTGTTATATATCCCATTCGGCGTGCTTCGAGGACGCAAGAACTCTCGCCGATATGGTTGAGCAGGTTTTTTCAAAGCTTTCAGAGCCTGTCAGAATATGTGAAATGGGAACAGTAATAGGAAGCCATGCCGGATGCGGTGCTGTCGCAATATTTTTTTACGGAAAAGAACGCACAGACAGCGAATAACAGCAAGAACGAACTCTTACAGTTTTATAAATATGTATAAATAACTTTCACATTTTTTGAATTTGTATTTGCATTTTTGTGTAAGATATTTTAACATATGTATAGAAATATATTGAAGTGTTGTGAAATGGAGATTTTTAAATGAACGGTGAAAATTATATATTGAGCTGTTGTTCAACGGCCGATATGCCTAAGGAATTTTTTGATAAACGGAATATACCTTATTGTTGCTTTCATTTTATAATGGATGGGAAAGAATATCCCGATGACTTAGGTCAGACGATGTCGTTTGAAGAATTTTATAAAAGAGTCGGTTTAGGTGCTATGCCAACCACCTCACAGGTAAACGTCGGTCAATTCATTGAGTTTTTCGAGCCGATGTTAAAGGAAGGTCACGATATTCTGCATCTTTCATTTTCGTCCGGTCTTTCAGGAGTTTATAACTCGGCCTGCATAGCGAGGGAACAGCTTCTCGAAAAGTATCCCGACAGACGGTTTGAAGTCGTTGACACGCTCTCGGCTTCAAGCGGATATGGCCTTTTGGTTGATATGGCGGCTGACTTGCGCGACAGCGGAAAGACTCTCGATGAGGTTCGTGAATGGGTTGAAGAAAATAAGCTTAAGATTCATCATTGGTTCTTTTCGACTGACCTTACTCACTATAAGAGAGGCGGAAGGATTTCGGCTGCTTCCTGCATTGCGGGAACCGTTTTGAATATTTGTCCTCTTCTCGATATGGACGCAAAGGGTAAGCTGATGCCGGTTGAAAAAGTTCGCGGAAAGAAAAAGGTTATCGAAAGAATTGTAGAACGTATGATAGAAAACGCGGAAAACGGAACTGCTTATAACGGAAGGTGTTTTATTTCAAACTCTGCCGCACCGGAGGATGCAAAAAAGGTGGCGGGCTTAATTAACGAAAAATTTCCGAATCTTTCTGAACCCGTTCGGATAAACTCAATCGGTACTGTGATAGGCTCGCATACAGGACGCGGAACGGTTGCGGTATTCTTCTATGGTACCGAACGCAAATAACGTCTGAACAACATATTGTCAATACCAATTTAAAAAAATTATTTTTTAAATTGGTATTGTATTTTACTTTAAAATGTGATATACTATGGTTAGTGAAACGGATGAATTGTTTATTCTGTTTTTTAGGTAAGTAAATATCCCTGCTGTGTACGTGTTGGCGGCTATAATGTAAAACCAACAAATTAATTAAGGGACCTTGTCTCCGGGAGCGGCGCACATGCCTCATGTCTTTGACATTTAGTGGACTTGTAATGTTTTCGGGCATCTTCCCACCTGGATTCCAGGTTTTTACCTTAGGCTGCGTACGGCATCTGCGGGGTTTTTTATTTTTCACAATATACATCTATGTGTAAATTTAATCGAATTAATATTTTATATTGTGCAAAAAAACACTTGACAAATCATCGATTATAGGATATAAATATTAGAGTAGTATAAGTATATGCAGGAGGCTTTTTTTTGCGAATTATTTCAGGCATCCGAAAAGGATTAAAACTTAAACCGCCCGAAGGGATGGGTACTCGTCCCACCACCGATAGGGTTAAGGAATCCGTATTTAACATTATACAGCCGTATCTGCCGGCTGGACGCGTACTTGACCTCTTCGCCGGAAGCGGTGCATTGGGAATCGAGACGCTCAGCAGGCACTCTGACTTCTGTGTTTTTACAGAAAATGATAAGGCGGCTTACAACCTTGTAAAACACAATATCGCGCTTGCGGATTTTTCGGATAAATCAGAGCTGATTTTTACTGATGCGCTTGCGTATCTTAGTTCAGCACAGATTCCGTTTGACATTATATTTTTGGATCCGCCTTACAACAAGGGATTGCTTTCTCCCGTACTTGAAAAAATTCACGACCAAAATCTTTTGAGCAAGGATGGCATAATAGTTGTTGAAACCGAAAGGGGAGGCGAATACGCAGAGCATCCCGATTATAAGATTATTAAACAAGCCGCATACGGCAAGACCATAATAACTGTTCTTATGAGAGGTGAAACTTAATGCGTATAGCTGTGTATCCGGGTAGCTTTGACCCTTGTACAAACGGACATTTAGACATAATAGACCGTTCTTCAAAGCTCTTTGACAAGGTTATTGTTGCCGTATTGACGAACAGTTCAAAAAGTCCTACTTTTACGGTTGACGAAAGGATAAACCTGCTTAAAACCGCTGTTTGCGGTTACAATAATGTTGAAATATGCTCATTTTCGGGTTTATTGGTTGATTTTTTACGCAAGACGGGCGCAACCGTTGTTATTAAAGGAATTCGTGCTGTTTCTGACTTTGAGTATGAATTTCAGATGGCGCTTACAAACAAGGCGTTATACCCCGCTGTTGAAACTCTTTTTCTTCATGCTACTTCTGAATATATGTTCTTGAGTTCAAGCGTTGTGAAGGAGGTTGCCAGATATGGCGGCTCGCTTAAAGGTCTTGTACCGGAAAATCTTATACCTATTATAAATAATCGATGCAGCAATATTGTTGATAATAAGCTGTAAAAAATACATAATATAGGAGGATACAATAATGGATGGATTAGAATTATTGGATGAATTGGAAGAAGTCATTGCACAAGGTGCAAGTGTCCCTTTTTCGGGTAGATGTATATTAGAGAGAGATGAGCTTATGGATATCGTTCAGGATCTTAAGCTTAAGCTTCCCGACGATTTAAAACAGGCAAAATGGATTAAAGAAGACAGACAGCGTATCTTAAATGAGGCGCAGACTGAAGCTGATGAAATAATCAAGGCGGCTAATGAAAAAGGTATCTCAATGATAAACGAACATGAGATTACACAGCAGGCTATGGAACAGGCGCGTCAAATCATCGACAAGGCAAAGGCCGAAGCAAAAGAGATTATTGATTCTTCTTATAACTACGCCGACCGTCTCCTTGAAACCGTTGAAAAGGTTAGTGTTTCTTCTATGAAAGAACTCGAGCAATGTATTTCTATCGTTCGAAGCAACCGTTCTGAACTTCGCAATACTGACAATGCAACGGTCGTAAACGAAGAACCTCCTACAGAAGAAGCTGAATAATTTTATATAAATAATTTTAAACCCCGGGGTGAGTCCCTGGGGTTTTGTGTGTTAAACCTCTGTTACAAGTATTACTCTTACTCTCTCTGCGCCGCTTGTCGTGTCATCATAGTATAAAGTGTATGTGTATTTTGACGGATTCTTAATCAAATCATCTGTCGAAATCATCGTATATTCCGATGAAGCCGCTGAATTTCGTTTATACACCGTTACCTTATCGCTTAATTTATAAACGTTATTATTTATCGTTATTCTATCACTTAAAACACTTGTTGCTCTTCCGCTGACAGAACTCAAGGAGTTCATAATATCCGGCGAAGTAATATTTCCTGATATCTTGACTACATCACCGTATGAAATACTGAACTTCCCTCTTACCGAAATTGAATACCTGTTTCCTTCGGATAAAACATCGTACATACTTGAACTTCCGTTTGATTGGGCATGGGTTACAAGCCCATATGAATATGAATCATTTGTAACATTTTTTAGAATAAGCGTATCAACCGCACCGGAGGAATTTTTATGCGAATATAGAATGTTTTTTGATTCAATCTTTACACCGTCAATTCTTTGACCGAATACCTTAGCATACGCCGATCTATAAGTTTTATCGGTCGCTCCTATGTCTAAAATGTCAAGGTTTGAAGCAAGCGAAGCCGAGCCCAGCTTCTTTGTGTTCCAGTTAAACGTTCCGCTTAAATCAGAAGAACCGTTCACCCGGGAAAGTCGTGCATTTCCTCCTGAAAACGTAATTTCAACAATCGAGTTTTTCATCTCGGTATAATCCTTGTCGGTTATATATTCATATGTCTCTCCGTTTGGCTGAACTATCTGAACATAGTAATTTGTAAAGGTATTTACATCACCGCTTGCATATGACTTGGTTCCCGTTGCAGTAACGTATCCCACACTTCCGGTCGCCGCCGCAGACGGTGAAATTACATCTGCCGCCTTTCCATCCTTACCTAAGAGAACGGTTATTGTATCACCGTATTCAAATGTTCCGCCCGAGTAGACCTTGTTAAACGCATTTGAACCTTCAAGCTCATACTCCTTACCCGAAACAGTAATCGATGTCGGAACATCACGGTTAGGTGTTGCCTTTTCGTATACTCCGCTTACCTTATTGCTATACGCAAGGACTGTATTAAGTTCATTCAGATAATAAACAATATCATTATTCTGTATATCCGATGCCTTTACAGAAATACCGTCTCTTGTTATCCTTGTGTCGGTTCCTATACTCCACATAGACTGCCAGTTTGACCCCGACGCGGTAACAGGCCCCGCAACGTTTCCTTCGATAAAGGTAACATAATCAACCTCACCGTTATCCGAAAGCGAAACCTTTAATTTATCCCCAAGTTCAAGCTCTGATTTTAACATCCCGAAGGTTGTCTTTGATTTACCTTTATACGCCGCTGTTCCGTCGGATATTTCAATCGAAGTCATCGAACCGTTTTTGTATGCCATGACTTTATTTTTAAGAACAGAATATACAATATACTCAGCGGTTGAACTATCATTTCCCTCCGGGACAAAGGCTATAAGCTTGGTTCCGTCTTTAATAACAGCGTCACCCTTCATACCGACCGAGCTCCTGTCAAAGTCCGACGTTACTTTAAACGTTCCCTCTGTTGTGAAAATTTCATCAGAAGCAATGGAGCTGTCCTCTTCACTTCCGCCGATTACAGTAACGTCTTCGTTTATCTGCGCGTCAAACACACTAATAAGCTGTGTCTGTGTATTCTTCGTTTTGGTCTTTAATGTATTATAAACCAACTGAATAACCTGCCTTCGTGTCATATAATCACCGGCTGAACAACCAACATTATCGGTCATATCAAGGTTATCAGCAAGTCCAATCTGACCCGACGGCCACGACACACCGAAATCAGCGTCCGAGTAACCTAATACTCTAAGCATCATAGTAACTGCCTCTTCGTAAAGCACCGTGTCATCAGGCTTAAACGTCGCATCGGGATAACCGCTTATGATTCCGTTTGTAACACCAACACGAACATAAGGCGCCGCCCAATGCTGATATGTTACATCCGGAAACGGTGAAATCGAAAGATTTGTCGCGACTCTATTTTTATAGCTTGAAGAATTTACAGCAATTTTAGTGAATTCCGCACGCGATACATAGTCATCAAGCCTTAAATTTCCGTCAGGATCTCCGCTTATTATATTAAGTTCAGACAAAAGCCCTAAAATACCGCTTTGATAATCCGCGGCTTGTACGGCCGCCGGTATAGCGGCAAGGCTTGTCGCTATACAAAGTGACGTAATAAATGCAATTATTTTTTTCATATTGAACTCCTTTCAACTCGGTTAAATCGAATTTTTAATCATAACGCAGGGCGTCAATCGGATTAAGTGCGGCCGCTTTCTTAGCCGGGAGATAGCCAAAAATAACGCCTATTCCCACCGATACGCCAAAAGCTAAGAGTATCGCACCCACGGATGGATACGTCGCCATACTTAAGAGCTTCCCGGCAATAACCGAAAGAATCGAGCCGGCGGCAATCCCTATCAGGCCGCCTACTCCGCTGACCGTTCCCGCCTCTATTACAAACTGAGACATAATCGCTTTGCCCTTTGCGCCGAGAGATTTTCTGATACCGATTTCCCGCGTACGCTCCGTTACCGAAACAAGCATAATATTCATT
>CADBUP010000038.1 GCA_902797885.1 uncultured Ruminococcus sp. | reverse complement strand
TTGTTTCGCGTTATGCTTGGTATAAAGAAGATCACGGATATTATGATATGGAAAGCACGGATTGGCCTTGCCGCCGTCCGGAATGGAAAGATGAGTATATCGGTCGTCTTGAGCTTATGGTAGAGCGCGACAAGAACCATGCCTGTGTAATATTCTGGTCTCTCGGAAACGAAAGCGGCTATGGCGAAAATCACACGGCGATGTACAGATGGGCAAAGCAAAGAGATAACTCTCGACTTGTTCATTATGAAGGCGCAAGCTGTGTCGAAAATAAAGATGTACCGTTTGAAAAGGTTCTTATGGATATGTCAAGTTATATGTACATGGATAGCGAAACCCTTGAAAAGCGTGCTCAGGATAACGATATGCGTCCGCTCTTTCTCTGTGAATACTCACACTCGATGGGTAACGGTCCCGGCGACATTTATGACTATATGAAGCTCTTCCGCAAGTACCCGAAACTCATTGGCGGATGTATCTGGGAATGGGCAGACCATACAGTAATCGGCAAGAACGGAACCTGTCTCTACGGCGGAGATTTTGGTGAACTTACCGATGACGGAAACTTCTGCTGTGACGGTCTTGTTTTTGCCGACAGAAGCCTTAAAGCGGGCTCGCTTGAAGCGAAGGCGGTATACCAGCCGTTTTCATCCGAGTTTGACGGAAAGACCCTTACCATACACAACCTTTTTGACTTTACCGACCTTAATGAATATACGATATGCTATACAGTAGAAAGCGACGGTATATGTGTATATTCAGCAAACCTCAGCGCCGATGTCGCGCCTCACGAATCACAGAGCCTCGCTCTTGACCTCGACCTTCCGGTTGAATGCAAGCTCGGCTGTTATCTCAACATCAGCCTTGTTGACAAAGACGGCTTTGAGGTTGCGTCAACTCAGCATAAGCTTGACGTTCCCGTTAAGAGTGAGCTTCCGTGCAACACCTCAGACAGCATTGTTATCAATAAGGAACGCGATACAATCACCGTCAGCGGCAACGGCTTTAAACACACATTTAATGCACACACCGGTATGCTTTCAGACATCAATGGCCTGACCGACGGCGAAGCAAGACTGACCGCTTGGCGTGCCCCGACCGACAATGACAGAAACATCAAAAAAGCATGGGGTCATATTAAAGGCGTTGATCAGGGCGGCGAAAATATAAACTGTCTCTGCTCTAAGGTTTATGACTGCAGTATATCCGGAAACACAATTACCGTTAATGGCTCTCTCTCCGGCGTATCAAGACTCCCGTTCTTTAGATACACGGCTGAGTATTCATTCTTTGACGACGGCTCAATCAATGTCAGCCTGACCGGTAAGGTCAGAGAGGGCTGCATTGAGCTTCCGAGACTCGGATTTGAATTCTCGCTTCCGAAGAACAGTGCGAAGTTCAGATACTTTGGTATGGGTCCCGAAGAGACATACTGTGATATGCATCATTTTGCAAAAATGGGTATGTATGAAAGCGATGCAGCGTCTGAATACGTTCCTTATATTATGCCCCAGGAGCATGGTAATCACTTTAACACAAAGTGCCTTGAAACAGAAAACGGACTTTGCTTCGCCGCTAAGGACAGCTTTGAAATAAATGTTTCTGAATACACTTCAGAGATGCTTACCGAGGCGATGCACACGGATGAGCTTAAAAAGTCGGGCAAGACTATCGTCAGAATTGACTATAAAAATGCCGGCATCGGCTCAAACAGCTGTGGACCGGGACTTCTCGAAAAATATCGTTTTGACGATAAAGACATTGATTTTAATTTCAGAATCAACATCTAAACCATCGGGCGCTCCCTTTCGGGAGCGCCTCAGACTGTCGAAAAAGTTATTTTCAGCAAGATATTGCTTTGAACTGACTGCCCTTCGCCCATAAATCCGCCGCCGCGCCCGTTACGTCAATGTAGCAATATCTTGCCGAAAGCATTGTGAAAACGCGAAAAATTTCATTTCCTTGCCGCCGCGGTGGGCAGGGCAGAATCAGGGGACGGCGTTTAATTAAAAATGAAATTTTTCGTTTATCGGAGTTTATCGACACGCTCGGGCGTTCCCTTTCGGGAGCGCCTTTTTTCTATATCATACATAAATTCCTGTTATATTGACAAACTTTATAATATTGTATATAATCAAATTATAAAATATATAAATAGGAGGGAATACGCGTGAAAACTGCGGCTGTTATATGCGAATACAATCCGTTTCACAACGGTCATAAGTATCAGCTTGATATGGCGAGGTCAATAACAGGCTGTAACGGGATAGTCGCTTTAATGAGCGGAAACTATGTTCAGCGCGGTGACTTTTCTGTTTATCCAAAGCTGTTCCGCGCAAGGGCAGCGCTCTCGGGCGGCGCGGACCTTATTCTCGAAAACCCCGCCGTGTTCACTCTGCGCTCTGCCGAGGGGTACGCGTATTCCGCCGTGTACACATTAAACGCTCTCGGCTGTATTGATTATCTGGTTTTCGGCGCCGAAAGCGACGACATACCCACGCTTAAAAATATTGCCGCTCTGCTTGTTGAGGAAACTCATAGTTATCGTTCCGCTTTAAAAGACGAGCTTTCGCAAGGGGTATCATACGCCGCGGCAAGATGTAAGGCAATAGGCAAAGTTCTCGGCACAAATGCCGAAACCATCATTAAACAGCCTAACAACCTGCTTGCCGTCGAATACTTAAAGGCTCTGATTCGATTGAGTTCAGGCATTGAGCCTATTCTGATTAGGCGGCGCGGCGCGGGGCATCATTCGGAGGAGGCAAACGGCGAGACCGCCTCTGCTTCTTTCATCCGTTCACAGCTTGTGAGCGGAACCGGAATTTCGGAATATGTGCCGAATTCCGCATCAGATATTTATAGCAGCCTTCACCCATTCAATCAAAAAAATGCGGATAGCGCAATCTTATCGTCGCTCTGTCTTTGCTCAGCCAAAGATCTTTCGGATGTTCCCGATATTTCAGAGGGGCTTGAAAACAAGATTAAAAGCGAGCTTTTAAATTGTACAAGCTTAGACGAACTTATTCTTGCCGTTAAGTCAAAAAGGTATGCGTACAGCAGAATCAGGCGTTCGCTTCTTTGCGCATTTTTGAGAATATCGTCAGCCGATTCAACAACCCTTCCGACATATATAAAAATTCTTGACTTTAATAACAACGGCAGGCAGATTTTAAACAATGTGAAAAAGACTTCTCTTCTTCCTCTTGCCAAAAACGCTTCCGCCATTCTGCGGAACAACACCGCGATGGAGCTTTGGAAAAGAGAGCTCGCCTTTGACAGAGTGTACGAAATATTATATTAAAGCTGACAAAATTCCTAAAAATTTTATAATATTCATAAATTTAACGCAAACCCCTTGCGGTCTGCGTTTTATTAATGTATAATAGATTATATATAGTTAATCGGATAAGCGATTAGGAAGGATGAGATTATTATGAATATTTATAAGCTTTCTGAAATGACAGAAGAACAAAAAAATTTCGTGCTTAAGCGCGCCGAACTTGACATTAGTGAACAGATGAAGCTCGCTAAGGAAGTGTCCGACGACATCCGCGTCCGCGGCGACAAGGCCGTTCTTGAGTACACCGCGAAGTTTGACCGCGTTGAACTGACGCAGGACAGAATCAAGGTTAAGCCCGAAGAAATTGACGCCGGCTATGCGCGCCTCAACAAGGAAACCCGTGAAGCGATAGAGTACGCGGCTAAAAATATTCATAATTTCCATGAGAAACAGCTTCCCGAAGAAATGTGGTTCACCGAGGTTGACAAGGGTCTGCTTGTCGGCGAAAAAACAACGCCTATTGTTGACGTATGTCTGTATGTTCCGAGAGGAAAGGGAAGCTTCCCATCAGTTATGCTGATGCTCGGCATCCCCGCAAGAGTAGCAAACGTAGAAAAAATCGTTGTCGTTACGCCTCCTAACGAAAAAGGTGATGTCGATGACGCAATCCTCGCCGCGGCCAAGATTATCGGAATAACCGAAATCTATAAGGTTGGCGGAATTCAGGCTGTTGCCGCTGTTGCTTACGGAACGGAAACAATCCCCAAATGCCATAAGATAATCGGCCCGGGTAACTCATACGCCACCGCGGCAAAGCGTGTTCTCGCAAATCATATTGACGCGGGTCTCCCCGCGGGGCCGAGCGAATGTATAATCCTTGCTGACGAAAAGGCTGACCCCGAAAAGGTTGCCCTTGACTGGATGATAGAGGCCGAGCACGGGCCTGATTCTGCTTCAATCCTCGTCACACACTGCGCCGAATTGGTTGAGAAGGCTGTTCCTATAGTCGAAAGACAGCTTAAAAAGATTTCCGATAAGCGCCGTGAGTTTATCACAAAAGGCTTTTCTACATACGGCGGTGCAATCATAACCGACAGCCTCGAAGAAAGCATTGCCTTTGTGAATGAGTATGCCCCCGAGCATATGGAGGTTATGACCGAGAAACCTTTTGAAATTCTGCCCAAGATTAAAAACGCCGGTGAAATTCTTCTCGGTGACTATACGCCCGTTACGCTCTGTAACTTTGTTCTCGGTCCTAACGCCATTCTGCCCACCGGCCAGTCGGCAAAGACCTATTCGAGCGTATCGGTTCAGGATTTTCTCAAACGTTCGTCCGTTGGCTATGCAAGCCGCGACGGATTTGAGATGGTTCGGAATCACGCCTATAAGATAGCGAGAGTCGAAGGCTTCGACACTCATGGTCTTGCGGTAAAAGAAAGAAAATAGACTTTAATACGATTATTTTGAAAGGAAAGCTGCTGTTATGAAAAATAAAGTTACTGCCACTCGAAAAACAACCGAGTCGAATGTCAAAGTAATTATCGAAAAGGGCGTTCTTGCCGCTGACTATAGAAGCCATATCCGCACCCCTCTGCCTTTTCTCAATCATATGATTGAACATATCGCATGGCGTGCCGCCCTGAACATCGATATTTCGCTTGAGATGCCTGACTTTCAGCTTATCCACCTCGTTTGTGAGGATGTGTCGATGACCCTCGGCAAGGCGGTCGGTGAGTTTGTTCGAGTAAATCATCCGTCCGGCTATGGCTTCGGGGTTGGCATAATAGATGAGGCTAAGGCGTCTGCGGTAGTATCGTTTGAAGACCGTTCCTACCTCGAGTTTAATTCGGACATAACATATGCAGAACAGGTCGAGGGAATGCCATCGGAAGAACTTATAACATTTCTTGACGGTTTTGTACAGGGTGCAAGATGCACCCTTCATATAGATTTAGAAAAGGGCAAAAACGGTCATCATATCTGGGAAGCAGTATACCGCGCCTTCGGAATCGCACTCGGCGCGGCGCTCTCTGTCGATTCCGCACGCGAGGGGCTAACCTCGGGCGTTGCCGGGGAGGTTTTATATGAAGTTAAGGCTGAATGATTTCGACAAAATAATCTTCGATATGGATGGTGTTGTCACGAGCGAGCTTGCATACTGGCAGACCGCCGCTCTCGGCGCATACGATATGCTTTTAAGTCACGAACATTACGGGGTCTGTGGCATTGACCGCGAGTGGTGCCGAAGGAAGTATCTCGAGATATACAACACAATTATGTGCGGCGGAAGAACGGTTAAGGCCGTCAAACGTCTCGGCGTTAATACAAACTGGGACTTGCTCTATATTGTTTTCTGTGTTTCAAAGTACATAAATCCTGAGCTTTCTTCTCTTGACTCTGCACACTTCCAAAGCGTGTGTATGTTCATCGAGAATATTGACCTAAAAGCACCGGAACTTTATGACGTGCTTGCTGAAATTACTGCACAAGCGCTTGACAAGGATGAATCCTTCTTTAAACGCAGCGGAGACTTCTTCAAGAAAGACATTTTTAATGTGTTTGACCTTTGGTATAACGGCTGTGACGAATTTGACGGAATCAAAACCGGTGAAGAGCTTCTTTTTCCCGATGATGAACTAAAAAAGACTTTTAAACACCTGAACGAAATCGGCATCCGTTTGGGTATAGGCACGGGAAGACCCCGCGCCGAGATTGAATATCCACTAACCAAGCACGGACTGTTAAATTATTTTGACCCTAAGCTTTTTGCTTCATATGACGAGGTTTTTAATGCGGAAAACGAACTCAAACCCCAAAGTCCGCTTGCTAAGCCCGACTCATATGTATTTTTAAAAGCCGCAATAGGCGAAAAATATTCGGACCGCGAAATTTATGATAAAAGGTTTAATTCAGATGAAATCAGCCGAACACTCGTTGTCGGCGACGCGCCGAGTGACCTTATGTCGGCAAAAGGCGGCGGTTTTAAATTTTTAGGCGTTCTGACAGGCATCGAGGGCGACGGAATGCAGCTATACTTTAAAGAAAACCATGCGGATTATATCTTAAATAACGTTTTAGAGATAAAATAAAAGCCCCTCCCGGGGCTTTTAGAGCGTGTCGATAAACTCCGATAAACGAAAAATTTCATTTTTATTAAAACGCCGTCCCCGGATTCCGCCATGCCTACCGCGACGGCA
>CADBUP010000037.1 GCA_902797885.1 uncultured Ruminococcus sp. | reverse complement strand
TTATGCCGGTTGTTGTTATTTATATGATATTTGCTATAAGTGGTATGCTTACCGGTTCGGGCTTTGACGATATATTCCTTCTCAGAAACCCGATTACATACGATGTTGGCGAGACGCTGAGTACATACAGCTATACAATGGGTCTGAGTCAGGGAAGATATTCGTTCGCTGCGGCTATCGGATTGTTCACATCGGTGGTAAACATCACACTTATGCTGATGGCAAACTGGGTATCGAGAAAAGTGACGGAAAACAGCTTGTGGTAAGGGGGACAAAACATTGAAAACAAAAGCTTTAAAAGATTCAAGACCGGCGTTTATGAAAAGGTCGTTCGGAGAAAACGTATTTGACGTGGCCAATACATTGTTGTTTATTTTGTTTACGATAATGTTTATTTATCCGTTTATAAACATTTTGGTTATATCTCTTAACGATCCGTATGACGCGATGCGCGGAGGAATATACTTCTGGCCGAGGTCATTTTCAATCAGCAACTATAAAAAGGTTTTAAGTGACAGTCAGATTTTTTCATCATACGGAATCACAATTGCGAGAACGGTTATCGGTACACTTTCACACTTGATATGCACGGGTATATTTGCTTATGGAATGTCAAAGAAAAATCTTATCGGACGTAAGTGGTACACAATCTTCTGTACTATACCGATGTTTTTCGGCGGCGGACTTATTCCGACGTTTGTCCTGATGAGAACTCTGCACCTGACAAATACCTTTTGGGTTTACATTATACCCGGCCTTATCAGCGTGTGGGATATGCTTATAATGAAGTCGTTTTATCATGGAATTCCGGATTCACTTGAGGAAGCGGCAAAGATTGACGGCTGCGGCGACTATAGAATATTCTTTCAGATTATAGTTCCGCTTTCAATGTCGTGCTTTGCGGCGATTGCACTATTTACCGGGGTGGGCCATTGGAATTCATGGTTTGATGCTTTTATTTACATAAATAACGATAAGCTGATGCCGCTTCAGACGATACTTATGAGGATTATTAACCAGAGTCAGGCGGCGCAGAACGCCAAGAATGTGACGTCTCAGGTGACCGGAGGCAAGACGATGGAGGTGACTCCCGAGTCTATCCGATATGCGACGATGGTTATAGCGACAGGACCTATCATATTGATTTACCCCTTCCTTCAGAAATATTTTGTTAAGGGCGTTCTTATAGGTTCGGTAAAGGAATAATAATTAAAATTTTAATAAACAGGAGGATTATGTAATGAAGAAAGTTGGAAGAGCAGTATGTGGAGCGCTTGCGTGCACTCTTTTGGTGACAGGCTTTACCGCATGCAAAAAGAGCAGTAAAGGAAATTCGGGCGACAAGTGGAAGGCGGCGGACGGCGTGACGGTTGATTGGTTTATTAATATGTCACAGTGGGACTCGTCTCCGGATTTATGGAATACGGCCGAGGTTCTTAAAGAGGTGGTTGAAAAGACCGGAGTTAAACCTAATGTAACAATTCCGACAGGTTCGGGACTTGAAAAGGTAAACCTTATGATGGCAACGGGAGATATGCCCGATATGATGACCTTTCTGTCGGGCGAGCAACAGATTGACCAGATGGTTAAAAATAACGCGATTTATCCGCTTGAGGAGCTTATTAACAAGTATTGTCCCGAGATGAAAAGTGAGATTCCCGACAGCGTGTGGACATACGGTGCACAGCCGATTGACGGAGTTCTTTATGGCTTGCCCGGGTGGCTTAAAGCCGACTGGCAGATGGAGGAAAAGGACGATTTAAACACCTGTACATTTTTGGTCAGAAGCGATATATACGAAGAACTCGGCAAGCCTGATATGAGTACGCCCGACGGTTTCTATAATGCACTTGTAAAGTTCAAAGAGAAGTATCCTGAAATCAACGGCAAAAAGACTGTACCACTCTGTCTTTATCCTCAGTTTTGGTCTGCCGGATATTTACAGAAGGCATTCGGTATTCACGACTTCTACATAGATGAAAACGACAACTATTACGAATACTGGAAGGATCCGAAGTATGAGGAATTTTTAAAGTATATGGTTAAGCTCAACAAGGCAGGACTTACCGACCCCGAAGCGTTTGTAAAGAAACAGGATCAGGTTGAGGAAGATTTGTCTCAGGGCTTGTCATTTGTTGTGCTTTGGAAGTTCGACGGTCTGACAAGCGTAAACAAGGCTCTTCAAAAATCTTATCCGAATGTGAGATATAAGGCGATTGAACCTATGAACGCATATGGACAAAAGACCTACCTGACAGATGTAGTGAGAAAGGGCTGGACAACAACATTTATTCCGAGAGGAAGCAAGCACCCGGAGGAATGCCTGAAGTTTATGCGTTATATGTGGAGCCCCGAGGGCAATCGTCTTATGGATTATGGTAAGGAAGGCAGAGATTGGGTCAGAATCGACGATCATACAATACAGCAGACAGATGAATACGCGAAGCGTTCAAAAGAAGAAAACTTTATGAAAGAGACAGGTATATTTTCATACAGACTGTTCCACTATCAGTATGACAAGGTTCTTCCGGCGCCTAATGTAGAACAGAATGTTGAGGACAGAGAGGACAGACCCCTTGCGAATGAGTCGGCATCGACCGATTATATGTATCTTTCGCTTATGAGATCGATAGACCCGAATTCAGATGAGGGTGTTATTCAGACTCAGGCAAATACGGTTATAGAAAAGGCGCGTGCGAAGTTCCTGACCGCAAAGGATGAGAATACCGCTATATCCGAATACAGGAAGATGATAGACGATGTCTATGCGCTCGGCTATGATAAGGTTGATAAGATCAAGTCAGAGTATCACAAGGAAGCCAAAGCAAGACAGGCCGAGCTTGATAGCAAAAAGTAAAGTATTGAGAATCGGGAGGTAAATTTATTGAAAACAAAATTTATATTTGCATTTTTGATTCTTTGTATGACGGTTATGTGTTTGCCCCTCGGCTGTTTTGCGGCCGAGGGGGCGGACGCCCGTTCGGAATACAAGATAATAACGGATGATTTAAACGATTTTTCTAAAATGAAAAGTTATTCAAAAGAACTTCAAATTGTCAATATGGACCCAAAAGCTTATGGGAAGAATGAGAGTGCACTAAGCGTAATTTCCGCTTCGGAGGGAAGCGAAATAGTTTATGAAGCGCCGTTTGTCATAGGGTCTTTCACGGTCTATCTTTACGGCGACGCGGAAAGCGGCGCAAAGATGAGCTTTTATTATTCACAAGACGGGAAGACTTACACAAAAGATAAGTATATAGAACATCGTCATAGTCAAAACGGAAAGGGTCGTATCTATACCGACCCCGAGGTATTAAAGGATAACAAGTTCTTAAAAATTGTCTTTGATACCAATACAACAGATTCAAAACAGTACATTTCAAAAATAGAGATAAGAGAACAGCCGTATGTGAACTTCACGGGAACAAGAATAAAAAATACCGAGAAATCAGAGTTTGACTATTCATCACTTCCGTCATTGAAGGAGGCATATAAGGATTACTTTGAAATAGGTGCCGCGGCGGAGTCATTTGATATAGAAAAATATCCCGAACTTCTTAAAACACAGTTCAACACCATTACATCCGAGAACCAGAGCCGTTTTCAGGGACTTCAGGGTAAGGAGGGAAACTTTACTTTCCAATGGGCGGATAAAATTTTTGATTTCGGATTTGAAAACGATATGTCCGTCAGACTTCACGCGTTGTTTTATTATATAAACACACCGGAATGGGTGTTCGTTCAGCCGGGCGGCGGAGAAGTAACGGAAGAGGTTTTGAGAAAACGCTATGAAAAGCACATCAAGACGGTTGTAGGACACTATAAGGGAAAAATCAAATATTATGATGTCGTAAACGAGCTGATAGACGGCGGTGTATACCGTCCTTATATGAACGAATTTAAGGTTTTCGGTCTTGACACCGATAAGTTTGAGAGCTTTATAGCCGACTGTTTTAAATGGGCACATGAAGCCGACCCCGACGCAAAGCTGCTCTATCTTGATAACAATCTTGCTGACAAGGATAAAAGAGATATAATCTGGAAGGGGATAATTCCGCGGATACTCAAAAAGGGTGTTCCGAAAGAAAGCCTGATTTTGGGCGAGCAAGGGCACTGGGGTTATAACACGCCGATATATGTCGAGCATGACAGAGAAAACAGTATCGAGGCTATGCTCATTGACGCGAAGGAGATAGGACTTCCCGTTGCTATAACCGAGCTTGATTTGGGTTTGAGTGCGGCGATAGTCGCGGCGGACCTTAAAAATGAAACAACCACGCTTGACCGTGCGGCAAGAGAAGAACTTCAAGCAAAAAAATATGCGACGATTTTCGACTTGCTTCGCGAGTATTCGGACATAATTGAATTTGTGACATTCTGGAATGTGACGGATAATACCAACTGGAGATCACAGGACTCAGGCGGTAACGCTCTGCTTTTCGATTATAATAATGAGCCGTACCCTGCGTTTTTCAGACTTTTCGATTTTGAAAAGAAAGAGCCGCGCTGGAGTATGGATGATGTTGTAAAGACGATAGATCCTAATGGCTGGACAGAGCGTGAGATACAGGCGGCATACGGAACGCCGAAGATTGACGGAAAGCTTGACGAAATGTGGAATAAAACCGAGGCCGCGGCGGTTGACCGTCAGACCGAGGGGACAAAGGGCGAAGGCGCAACCGGCATAGTCAGATGTATGTGGGATGAAAATAACTTTTATGTTTATGCCGAGGTCAAGGATGATATTCTCAACGCCGAAAATCCGACTTCATATTATAAGGATAATGTTGAGGTATATATAAGCGAAAAGAATGTGAGAGGCGGCTATGGAACGGGAGAAAATCAGCTCAGGTACGCAATAGATGGCGGTAAGTCAGGTAAGCACGGAGGGTCTCCGGCGGAAGATTATTTTGACGCGGCAATGATAAAGACCGATGACGGCTATAATATGGAATTTGCCTTTCCGATGACGCTTATTAAAAATGCCGAAGGTAATATACTCGGCTTTGACGCACAGATAACGGATCACATAGACGCAAGCAGTGAGAGAAGAAGTATCAGAAAGTTCTGTGACAACAGCGAGTACACACACATTTCATCCGATAAATGGGGAACGGCAAAGCTGGTTTATGATTACGTGCCTGAAAATACCGAACCGTCAGACGGTGAACAGACAGGTGATGAACAGACCGGCGGCGAGAGACTGGCGCTTGAAGCGGACGGAAACAAAACCACGCTGAACATAATAAAATCCGAAAACGGGGTTATAACCACGCCACTTAAGGCGTTTATGGAATTTCTCGGCGGAAGCGTGAGATATGACGCAGAAAACGATTCTGTTTCGGCTTCGTATAAAGGCAGAGACGTGTATTTAAAAGAAGGAAGCAATATAATTTATACATCGAGCGGCTCTGAAATCGAAGCCGGCGCGGTTGTCGGTGAAAGAGACGGACGGTTATATGTTCCGCTGAAGGATATGCTTGATGGTTTAAAAATCGAAAATGTGAAATATTAGGAGGAAGGTATATGCTGAAACGAGAAATAGCGGTTATTTTATCCGGGTTGGTTGCGCTTGGTATGTGTGCGGCGTATGCAGAGGAACCTGTATCGCTCGGCGCAGAGCAGACAGTAAGTACACCTGCGGAGGAGAATTTATTGGTTATAAATTCTGATGATATTGAATTTTCGGCGGTTCCCTTAACGGGGACGAATGAAATCGGTGTCACAGCGAATAATGACGGCGAAAAACCGGTTATAGACGTGGATAAGCTTGAGGATGAGCTTGAGAATACGACCTATATGTATGAGTGTGAAAACTTTAAGCCGTATAATAAAATATCTCCGGACAATGCAGCTCTGTTTGATGACAAGACCCTGATGTCGTTTGAAACAACAAATAAACCGGCGTACATTATATATAAGGCGGCGGAAAACCGAAGCTTTAAATCGTTGTATATCGAGAATTACACAAGA
Organism: uncultured Ruminococcus sp.; assembly: GCA_902797885.1. GTDB lineage: Bacteria > Bacillota > Clostridia > Monoglobales > Monoglobaceae > UMGS1820. The sequence goes on along the minus strand of CADBUP010000037.1, from coordinate 22,575 downwards.
GACAACGAAAACAGGAATGCGGAGGTGCTTGTTTCAAGCGACGGTGATCACTACATAAGCCTAAGCCCTGTATGGGAAAAGCTCGGCGACGGAGACCCAGACAGTCAGAATAGAAACCAAGATGATGCGGGATGGAGTGACAGAAACGCCTGTACAGTAAACTTCTCTGAGGAGAATAATGTGCGGTTTATTAAAATCTTTAAGACAGCTGAAAACGACGTTACGAAATACAAAATCGGTAAGGTCACGGTTGAAACATATGATATGTTAAAGGGCTGTGTACCCGACGGAGAGTATAAAGAAGGGTTTAAGAGTACTTACAACATAAACGAGCTTAAAGATGTAAAGCTTGAAAACCATAAGCTTATAGCTGAGAAAGCCGATTCGGCGGTTATATACAAGTCCCTTTCTCAAAAGGCTCTTAAGAAAATAGAGTTTATAACCGATGGCGAGTGGAAAGGTAGTATCGAAGCCCTTGACATAAACAAAAGAAAGAGTGAGCTGAAAGCTGAGCCTACGGTAGAAAAAACGGACGGCGGAAGCCGCGTTACGGTGAACCTTCCGAATGACGCAGCGTATGTTAAACTTGTCGGCACGGCGGTATATTCAAAAATAACTATAAACAGCGATTCGGCCGTAGGATACGAATGGACTTTCACCGGCGGAGCGGCAGAGTTCACGCCCGCCACGCTTCAAGGCGGAGGTGAGGTCAGCTTTAAAATTCCCGTGAAGAATATGGGATGCGAGACGCAGTCGCTTAAAGCGTTTGCCTGTGTGTATGAAGGTGACAGAATGGATAAAATACAAGAGGTTCAGGCTGATGTAAGCGGCGGAACGGAGGTCAATATCGAAGGTGAGGTCACCTTGGGTACTGTCACCGGAAGGACAAGCGTCAGGATATTTGTCTGGAGCGATATAGGGACAATGATTCCGTTCGGTGATGAATCGGTTTTAGGCGCTAATTAAGGGGGAATTCTGATGATAAAGAAAATATTCACAGCAGGAATTTTGGCTCTTGCCCTTACATTCTGTGCGGCATATGCGGCAGAGCCGAAAATCGATTATGCGGTTACCGATATAAGCGGCGGAAGCCTGACGGTGAACGGAACTATTCCGTACAGTATCAATAAGGAATGGGTCACGATAGTTGTACTGAATCCGAATGCTGATGTATCGGGTGGAATAAACTCAGTCAACTGTATGAAACAAACAAGGCTTGTGAAGGGCAATTCCGATAATGCGGACGGAACATTTTCGGCTGGTATTCAACTCAAAAACCCGCAGGCGGGTGCAGAGTATAAGATTCTTGTGAACTACTACGGCGCAAAGGCTCCGCTTGAAAAAACGATGACATATTATGATGAGAATACCTTATCGAAGAAATGCGAGGACATCGTTAAGGCGAGAAATGCGAAGAATGAGGAAGAGCTTGTGGCTCTGTTTGACGATGATATTTTAAGCCTTCTCGGCGTGAGGAAAAACATAGTCGGACAGGTAAGTGTTAATGCGGTCAGCAAGGCCTTGATTTCAAAGGATAAAATCAGTATGACCAAGACCGAAGACAGCGTGCGTAAGGCGTATGAAGAAGCGGCAAACTTAGTCATACTCAACAGCGATGGAGCGCCGGATTATATTCTCGGACTTAAAGGCACAAATAAAGATGAAGTTCTTGATGTTTTAAAGGGTGGGTATAAGAATACCGCCGCATACGAGGCATTTGAATATGCGGACCGGAGTATAGCAGAGGATATTGCGAGGTCGGTTAAAGCTGACTATTCAAACGGCGAAGAGTTTAATAAGAGGTTTGAATTTGAAGTCCTGAGCCGAAGCCTTAAAAACTCAAAGTACTATCTCGATGTAAGAAAGATTATGAATACATATAAGGGTGTTTTTGAGACCTCATGGGAGGCAGCGTACAATTCTCTTACGTCGGGCAAAAAGGCCGCCGCTGAAACCGCGCTTGCGGATGCGGTGAAGACCGAAAAATTAAATACAACCGAAGATATAGGGAAAAAATTTCTGAGCCTTATTAATAAACAGATGAAATCAGATGATAACAAGGATACTGACGGAGGCAGAGGAGGTTCTTCCGGCGGCGGAGGTTCATACTCAAACGTCAAAGTTGACTCCGGATTGGTTAAGGAAACGCAAAGTGACAGCACGGTTGACACAAGCCTTCCCTTCGTTGACTTACAGAATGTTCCGTGGGCGGTTGAAAGCATTAAGGCGCTCTCTGACAAGGGAGTCATCTCGGGTAGGAGCAAGCTCATTTTTGAGCCTGACAGCTATGTGACTCGTGAGGAATTTGTCAAGATGACGGTGCTTGCATTTGGAATAACCTCGGATAATGCTGAAGCGTGTCGATTTGAGGATGTTTTGAAAAATGATTGGTTCTGTGATGTCGTTACAACGGGTGTTAATACCGGAATCATAAAGGGTATAAATGATAAGTTTTTCGGAAGCGGTATGAATGTAACAAGACAGGATGCAGCGGTTATACTCTGCCGCGCGGCGGAATATAAAAGTATTCAATTAAACAGCGACGGCGAGAAAAGAATCTTTAATGACAGCGCTGATATTTCGGATTATGCCGAAGAGGCGGTGAATAGATTGTCGGCGGTAGGAGCTGTAAGCGGTGACGAAAACGGAAACTTTATGCCGTTTGGAAACACAACAAGGGCAGAGGCGGCAAAGCTGATCTATTCTTTGACGGCGGCTGAATGATAGGGAGGTATATGGATGAGATACAAATTTAAAACCGGAACAGCAGCAGCGCTTGTACTTGCATTTATTCTTACGATGTTTAGCTTTACATATCCCGCGGCGGCGGAAAACAGCGATAACTCGCTTGGCGAAGCAAAGGTTCTTGAAGCGCTTGGAATTATTTCGGGTACGGCGGAAGAGTTCGTTAAGAAAGAGACGATAACAAGGCAGGAAGCAGCAGAGTTGATGGTAAAAATGTCGGGTGCAAACGAAGCACAGCTCAATGAAAAAAATCCGAATGTGTATTTTAAGGACGTTGATGATAAGAGCGAATTTGCCCCTTATATAAAGGCGGCTCTCGAAATGGGAATCATAAACGGAAACGGAGATTATACATTTGAGCCGAACAAGAATGTGACCTATACCGAACTTCTTAAAATGGCTGTTGTTGTTTTGGGGTATGACACACAAGCAAAGCTTCAGGGCGGCTATCCGTCGGGGTATCTACAGATTGCGTCAAGAATAGGACTGAAGCTATCATCGGTTAGTGAGCCTATTGACGGAGGTCTTGCGGCAGAGCTTTTATATTCGATGCTTGACGCAAAGTATGCATATATGAGTACTGTGGGGGACAACATCACCTATAGTACGGATGAAAACAAGACCTTGCTTACCGAAAATCTTAAGGTATATAAGACCGAGGGAATTTTAAACGGCACCAAGGATACCGAGCTTTACGGAAAATCATCTCTGACAAGCGGAGAGATTCTGATTGACGGAACCGAATATAAATACGACGGAAACGCATCAGAGCTTCTCGGTAAGGAGATAGAGGCGTATTATAAGGACGAAAAATCCGACGGCGAGAAGCGGATTATCTATATCGCGGAAACGGACCGGAACCGCATGATAACATGCGATGCCGAGGATATAAGCCTTTCGGGAATGACATTTACGTATTACGATGAAAGAGATAAGAAGAAGACCGTAAACCTCTCAGGCGGAGCGGCAATTATTTATAATGAAAGGGCCGTTACCGATACAAGCTTTGATTTTAGCAAAATTGTTCCGAGCGAGGGGAGTGTAACGCTTATTGACAACAATTCAGACGGTACATATGAGGTCGTTAAGGTAAGTTCATATATAGATGTAGTGGTAGAAAGCGCAGATACGTACAACTATGTTATCTATGACAAGTATCTGACAAACCGTGATGTAAATCTAAAAGACGGTTCAAAGACTTTTGACTATGAAATTCTTGATGCGGCGAGCGGAAAGACAATAGATATCGATAAACTCGCGGAATATGATGTACTTTCTGTTATGAAAAGTGATGACAACAGCTTTTATATTCTGAAAAGCAATAAATTAGTAACAGGAAAGATAGAAAAAATCGAAGAGGATTCCGAAAAGGTGTTTATAGGCGGAACGGAGTACAAGGTCTCAAAAAGCTATCGGACATCAAATCAAAAGTCTTTGGCGGTCGGTGATTCGGGGACGTTCCTGCTTGATGTCTACGGAAGGATTGCGGGAATAAAGTCAGTAAGCAGCGCCGAGTTTCAGGTGGGACTTGTGACAAACATTTCGGATGGCTATAACGGAATGTCAGCAAATCCGCGGATAGAGATTTATACGATTTTGGGCGAAAAGTCGATATTTTACTTTGCGGATAAGGTGAAAATTGACGGAGTACGGCTGAATTCCGACGATGTTAAAAACGGTGAAAGTGTGGTTGCAAGCGCGATAAACAGAGGCGGAGAGGGCTATAGCCCCGAATTCCACAAGGAGGTTCCATCGGGTCAGCTTATCAGATATAAGATAGACAATGATAAGAAGATTTCTGAAGTTGACACATCTTATAAAAATTCCGAAGCGGGTGAGGACGGAAACACTCTTACGCGTTCGATTGACTGTGCATCGGGCAAGGGTCTTTATTATAAGATACAAGGTAAGAATTTCGGCGGAAAGGAGCTTGCGTCCGATTCGACAATAGTGTTCGGCGTATCACTTCCGCTTATCGGAGATGATGAATCCGACTATAAAATTTCCTCCGGCGGTTACTTTAGTGACAATGAATATTATAACATAGAATCATATACATACACAGACGACAAAATCGGTGCGGACGTCATAATCTGTTATAATGACTCGTCTAAAGGCGAGCTTACTCAGGAAGCAAGGGATATGCTTGTCGACAGCTTCGGTGAGAAGCTGGGCAAGGATGAATCGGTTAAAAAGACAATCAGCGGATGGTGTGACGGATCGTATACGACCATTGCCATAAGCGACAGCGTGATTAACAATGTAACAAAGAAATACAACAGAGAGATAAAACAGGGCGATTATATAAACTTTTCGACCAACTCAGCAGATGAAATGAATATTATAGACCTTGTATATGACAGTAATTTGGATAAGTTTACCTACGGTAACAGGGACGATTTTGTCTATGCGAACGGATCCGGCGACTTCGGCGAGGGTTATAGATATGCATACGGATTGATTTACCGTCGTTTCGGCAAGGATATAGTAATGTCGAGAACTCTTGATAAATCAGAGATTTCTAAAATCAGCCTGTGTGATAAACTTACGGTCGACACACCAAACATCTATGTATATGACAAGAATGAAAGTAAGGATAAGGTCAGAATCGGAACAATGGCAGAGCTTATCCCATATACGAGAGATAACCTCAACCCGTCAAGGGTTATCGTAAGAACATCGTATGCGAGGGTGGTGGATATACTTATTATTAAGTAGAAGGAAAAATACTGAAATGAAGAAGATTAAGGCAATATTAATCGGATGTTTGGTTTTTGTTATGCTTCCTCTGAATATAGCGTATGCAGAGAAAGAAGGGGAATATCCGTATCCCTCGCTGTATAAGGCGTATAAGGGGTATTTTGATATATCGGCCGCCGTTGAACCCGATGATCTGACACAATACCCTGAGCTTGCAAAGGAACAGTTTAATGTAATCGTCACCGAAAATGCGATGAAGCCGTGGATTCATCATGGTGAGAATGAATGGTATTGGAACAGCGCTGACAGCATTGTTGAGTATGCACAGAAAAATAACAAGAAGGTTCGTGCGCATACCATTGTAAGTCCAACCTTCTTTGACGCATATTCAAATAATGAAACGAAATGGTTTTATAAGGATGAAAACGGGAACTCACTGTTTGATGAAAACGGAAAGCCAAAGGCCGGCGCACGAGAACTGACGCTTAAACGGCTTAAAAATCATATCACGACAATTATGACGCGTTATAAAGAGAAGTATCCCGGCGTGGTATACGCCTATGATGTGATAAATGAGGCATATAAGGAAAACGGAGATTTCAGGTCGTACACAAAATTTATACGACTTCTTGAAGGATGCGATTGGATGACGCAATGCTTTCAATGGGCGCATGAAGCCGACCCCGAAGCGGTGCTTATCTATAACGATAACGGCTTTACCTCGGACATAAAAAAGCAGGATGCTATATATAACAAGATAAAAGAAATGCGTGAGTCGGGCATACCCGTTTGTATAGGAATGCAAATGCATTATGGCGTGGAAGTAGATCTTAATCAGGTAGAAAACTTGATTAAAAGGTTCTCAGAACTCTGTGATATATACATAACCGAGCTGGATATGGGAATATCCCAAAGCAAGCTCACGGGTAAGATTAATAAATCGGAAAAAAATCTTGAGTATGCAGAGCGTGTGACAAAAGCATATCCTGACTTTATGTATGACGAGGTGACAGAGCTTCAGGCAAGAAAGTACGGGAGCCTTTTCGATATTTTCAGAAGATATAGTACGAAGATAAAATCGGTCGGCTTCTGGAATATCTGTGACGGAAGAACGTATATGGGAACAGAGTATCATCCGTTGGTGTTTGACGAGAATTCTCAGCCGAAGCCGGCTTTTTACAGAATACTGGATTTTGACAAACAGCTTCCGCGTTGGCAGGAGGATGATAAGCTTCCGAAGTTAAAAGAAATTAATTATTCCATAGATGACTCAACCGATACGCTTACCGTTAAAGGCAGGACAGACGGCTCAAAGAGTGTATCGGCAGCTATCTACAATCCTGACGATTCGATAAACAGCGAAAAGACAGTCACCGCCAACGGAGATTATGAGGTTAAGCTTAAAATCAAAGCGGATTCTCTTTCGGAAGGTACCCTACCGGAGTACAGACTGGCGGTTAAAGAGGGTGATGCGGATGAGGTAAGTGAGGACTTTACATATTATTCTAAGCAGCAGTTTGAAACCAGCTATACGCTTCACGATTCGCTTAACGATAACTCAAAAATGTATTCGTACTTCAATATAAAGACGGATTCAAACCTGACCTTTTATGAGGATGATTTGAGCGGAGTAGGATTAGAAAGCAAGCAGCATAGCGAAAGCTGTTTTGTGTATAAGCTGCCCGAGAGCAAGAAAGCCTCATCGGTCACCGTTGACGCTTATGTGTACGAAAATACACTTTGGGACCCCGAGCTTAAGGCAAAGCCGATAATTTTAGGTTCGGTTGATGGAAAAACATACTCACGATTGTCCGATGATGATTCAAGCTGGGGCAAGGAAATTAAAAAAGAAAAACATACTGATAACGATATGGCGAACCAGCGGAGACATTTTAAGGGAATAGTGGAAAATATCCCAGACAATATGAAATATATAAAAATCGATCTTAGCGAGTTCAAGACAAATTGGCACGTATGTATCGCCGATGTTTCAATCGCCACAAGCAATGTCGAGAATTATATGCCGCCCAAAAAGACAGGCGTTTCGGTTAATGATACTTCGCTCTTTTTCAGGACGGATAAGGGAGATTGTCTGACCACGATTTGCCATAGCGGTGAATTCTCGGGAAGAGCCGAGGTCGAAAATGATTCCGGCACAAAAAGAGATATTATGTTTCTGACGGCGTACAAAGAGGGTGAAAGGCTGACGAAAATAGGATGTAGCCGAAAAGTTTTAAATGGTAATGAAAAAAAAGAGTTTAAAAACACGATAACAATACCGTCCGGTTCTGACGGGGTGATTGAACAGTATGTTTTTGATATGGGCAGCCTGTCACCACTAATTGAAAAGAAAACCTATGGGCGGCTTGTTGATCAGGATATAATGAGGGACTCTTCACCGCATGAGATAAGGCTCGGCGGCATAGAGTAAATTTCGGAAAAATTAAATAATAAATAATAAAACTTGGGAGGTAAAAAAATGTTAGTAAAAAATTTATTAAAAAGAGGCTTATCGGTTTTAATCTGCGCCGCGATGCTCGCGGTTATGTTCACCTCAGTCACCGCCCTCGCCGATAATTGTGAAGCAAAAAAGTTCTATGATGATTGCAGCAGTCTTGATAATATGTGGTTTTCTAAAGAGTTAGAGGTTGTAAATGATAATAAGGGTGGCGAAGGAAATTATAACAACGGCGGAAAAATGATAGGAATGACAGGAGATTGGGCAGCATGGGAAGCCGTTTATAAGGTACCCGATGGCAGAAACTTTAAATCGGCATTTTTTGAAATATCAAGGCAAAACGATCTTGAAAAGAAAGAACCGAAAATAGCTTATTCAGCCGACGGTATCAATTATACGGACCTTGAGTCTCCGTGGACCAAAACAGACACATCGACGAGCCCCAACAGCAAAGAAAAAAACAATGCATTTTATTCAAAAATATGGACCGCAGATGTATCTGTACCCAAAGATGTCAGTAATGCCAATAATATTAAATATATAAAGCTGTATTATGGAGACGAGAAAATCAAGCTTATGCAATATCAATTCTACCTCAGAAAGGTTTGCATTATGAGCGAGGGCGGCGAGATTGACAGTGAGGTGGTCGATGACGATTTGTCGGGAGGTACAGCGGAGAGATATTCGGTGTCAAACTTCGTTCCGTATAATTTAATAAATAATGTCGAAGCGGGTCAGATAGCAAATGAAACTAACGCTTTAACCTCCCATGACAAGGACTTGCTTGCAGTTAAGGACGTTAAAAAAGAGGCATATATTATATACAAGGCATCTGAGGGAAGAGTGTTTACCGGTATTGATTTAAACCAGCTGACAAGAGACGGTGGAGGAAATATTAAGGTTCAGGCGTCAAAGGACGGGAACACTTTTATCGACATAAACGTCACAAACACAGATTTAAACTTTATAGGCGGCGAAAACAATAGTTCCAAGATTGATGCCGGATGGAATAAGTTAATTAACACAAAAGCAGCATTTACCGAACAAAACGGATATAGATATATTAAACTTATTCAGCCGGCAAATACGCTTTCAGAGTCTAAGTGTTTTAAACTCTCAAATGTCAAGCTCACAATCAGTTCTTACAGCCTGTTCAAAAAAGAGGGTGAAACTGTAACCAATCTTAACGGGAAGGCAGAAAGCGGAAACCTTTTCGGAAAAATTTATTACACCCCGAAGGACGGCGAGACTAAATTCTACGCAATCATTGCACTTAAAGAGAACGGCATAATTAAAAATATCGGTTTGAAAAATTTTGAAGATGTAACAAGTGCTAAAAAGATGTTTGAAACGCCTGAGCTTAATTGCAAGATAACCGATAACACGGTTGTTGAAGTATACTTGTTTAATATGACAAACGACTCGCTTAAGCCTGTTTTAAGCGAAAAGGGAGAGTTTTCATCAAAATAATAAAGTTACAATTATAGACTATAGGCACAAACAAGGACTGACCCCGATGTGGGTCAGTCCTTTTAACAACACTCTCATACGGTTATGTGCCCGCTTATTTTCAGAGGTTTTTTTCTGCATTTTCGTCTTCCGCTCCGGAAGCGGGGAAAATCATCTCCACTGTAGTTTTACCGCTCTCACGGCGGAAACGAACGCCGTATTTGTTTCCGTAAGCTATGCGTATTCTCTCGTTTACATTCCATACTCCATAGCCTTTGGTGTGATTTTTAAGTATTTCGTCGAGCTTGCCTGCGGGCGGCTCGGGACCGTTATCGGAAATGCTTATACATATATTATTTTCTTTTGTTAAAACGGCACTTATTTCTATAACTCCTGAGTCATCTTCAAGGCTTTCTATTCCGTGTGTAATGGCATTTTCGACTATTGGTTGGATTATAAAGTTTATACAGCGGAAGGCATAGACGCGGCTGTCAATATCATAAATCACCTCAAAGCTGTCATCATGCATTAAAAGCTGCATATTTATGTATGCCTTTACGTTTTCAAGCTCCTGTTCGAAGCTTACAAAAATGTTTCCCTTATTTAAACCTGTTCTGTAAAAAGTCGAAAGAAGACTGACCGTGTGGGCAATTTCGTCATTATTCGCCTCGAGAGCCTGCCAGCTTATGGTGGAGAGAATATTATACAGAAAATGAGGGTTGATTTGTGCCTGAAGAATCTTTATCTTGCTTTTCTGCTCAAAAATTTCCTTTTCGTTCAGAGAATTCATAGTTTCCTTCAGCTTTGTTATTGTATCGCCGAAGCAGTTTGTTATATATCCTATTTCATCAGTATCGCTGCTGTGAATATCAATATTAAGATTTCCGTTCTGAATCAGCTTCATATCTCCGCACAGAGTATCAATGCGTTTTGTTGTTTTTCTTGATAGCATATAGCTTATCAAAATCAAAATGATCAGGCATAGAATACACATAATTATTGTGATATGAATGATGTTTTTTGCACCGTCGGTCAGGGATGAATCCGGAAGAAAAATATTAACATTCCAATCATTTTCGCTTATATGCTGTGTGCGATAGATATATTTTTGGTTATCTAAAAGAGCGGTACTGTCGTCTGTTATTTTCGGAACTGAGTTATCCTTTGAATTTGTATACACCGAGTTTCCGTTTGAATCCGTTATTGATATAATATATTTATCGTTTGTGCTTGCAGCAAGGTTTTGAAAAAACTTGTATCGTTCTATTTTAAAATACAATACACCTAAGAGGTTTGAGGCATTGGCACTCCATATATTCTGCATAGGACAAGCAACACCAAGTTCTGAGCCGTCCATCTGCCAGTACAGATTAAATTTATTAACCGCCTCCTTGTACCAGAATTTATCTTTAACCTTCTCCGCTTTTTTCAAACTTCTGCCGATTTCGGGAACATCTCTGTCTGTATATAGTGTGATTTCGCGTATATATGTATTTCTGTCACATATTGAAGTGATATTTGATAAAAAGATGTGATCCATATCATCCCACGAAATTCCGTCACGCTCGCGGTTGTAGCCTTTATCGATAACATTAAACATATTTTTGTCGGTAATAAAGTTCATAATTACGGTGTTACAGTTCGACACGCCGTTTTTTATATCAGAACCGGCAATCTGAAGAACATAGTCCATACTCTGTGCTTCCTTTGTCTTCCAAATGTAAATCGAGGTATAATATGAATACACGCCGAGAATCAATATTGCCGTAAAAATCAATATTGAATAGCTTATTATTAATTTTGAACGAAATTTCAGCTTTGATATTACAGAATTGATTACATTCATTAATATATCCCCCCGATATAACCCTCAGTTTTAATACAAGATTTTATCTATGCTTTTTTCTGTATTCATCTGGGGTGAATCCTGTGTACTTTTTGAATATAAATCCAAAATAGGATATATCCATAATCCCCACCGAGTTACTTATATCCTTAATCTTCATATTGGTTTTTGTGAGCTTTTCCTTTGCACGTTCAATTCTATACAGGGTCAGGTATCTGACGAAACCTTGGCCGACTTCTTTCTTAAAAGTACGGCTGAAATAACCCGAGGATATATCAAGCTCCTTTGCTATACTTTCAAGAGAAATATCGTTCATATATTTTCGCTTGACATAATCAACGGCAAAATCAATGATGAAGTTGTTGGATTTAACGTCTTCATCCGCTGAACTTATTTTTTCATAAATATTATCGATAAGACCTTTGGTAAAATCTCTGATTTCATTTAAGCTTCCGCAGACGGCAATGCGTTTAATATGCTCGGTGATGTTAGATTTATCGGTATCCGAGAGGTATATACAAAGTTTTTTTATTATTTCAATAACGATTTGCTTTACATAAAGCATAGAGGCGACATTGTATTCCTGCATCTTTATAAGAAGATTGTCAACCGAAGAAGAGAGACCGTCGATTTTCTTGTTCTCGATTGAATCAAAAATACCGTCAATCAGCTTCGGTATATCGCCCGCACTTTGGCTCGGGTGAACGGAACGGGCGAGGCTGTCGAAGTTTATCATATTTTCAATTATCGCCGTTTCCTCCGAATGAAACTGTTTTGTGTGATTTAGCTCCTCTATAATAGAACTCAGAGCCTTTGAAAATTCGGGAAGGTCTATAGGCTTTAAAAGATAACAGTCAGCCTTGCAGGATATTGCCTGTTGTGCGTATGAAAAGTCGCTGTAGGCGCTGAAAATGACGGAACGTATTTCGGGATAAAGCGTCTTGGCTCGGGTTATAAGTTCAAGTCCGTTCATAAAAGGCATCCTGATGTCGGTAAGAAGAATATCAACCTTATTTTTCTCTAAATACGAGAGAGCCTTCCGTCCGTTCTGAGCTTCGGCTGTTTCGCAGGGAAAATTAAGCTTATTTATTTGTGCAACAATGCCTTTCCTTTCAATTTTGTTATCATCGACAACCAATATTTTATACATCAGTACACCACCGTATAAATTATTATTTCTATATTAATTTTAACATATTGATGCACTAATTTCAATATGATTTTTTTGCTAAATCAATAAAATTTTGTATCGGTTCAGAGTTGACATATGTGCGTTGTAAAGCGGAGGTGTTGCATTTTTTAATTTATAAAAGAAAAATGCAAAAAAATTATAAAATAAAATGATTACAATGTTAAAATATTGAGTATGACAAGGGCAGGAATCATGTCGTTTTTACCGAAAATATGAAAAACATCCGAAAAACATTGACATAGTGCTATATGTATGGTAAAATTATCTTCGGTTAGCAAACACTAACTTGAATAAAATGAAAGGAGCACTTTAAAACATAACAGCAAAGGTTTTATTTTTTTTGCAGCGTGGTTAGCTTAAACTAACTAAAATTATATGTCAGAAAGGAATTGAATTATGAAACAGTTAAGGAATTTATGCGCATTTGTTCTTTCGATAGCAATGATATTTTCTCTGGTTGTTGTACCTGCTTCGGCGGCAAATGCAGACTATACCATAGCGGAAAACTGTTCCGTAACTCTGGTAAAAGACGATAACTTCAAAACAGATGACACAAGCGTGGACATAAGTGTAAAGCTAGATGATAGATTGCAGGATTGCTATATGATTATCTATGCTTATGCCGGAAATACGCGTTTTGATCCGGACGGCGATTTTAACGTGAGGCTTTGGACGGGAAAGGTTAAAAACTGCACCGCACAAACCTTTAATTTTATAGCTGATAAGCTTCCGCTCAAGGTAGGTAATAAGATTATAGCTACTCTCAATGTGCCGGTCGGCGAGGACGTCTACAAACCCGTAAATTCTCAGGCAATAGAGGTCGTTGACGAAAACGGAGAAGGCTTTAAGCCTTACGTTTACCCCGATATCACGATAGACGAAACCGAGCTTGAAGAGGGCGCGACATCTCTCCATGTCAGCATGACGGGAGATGAGAGAATATTTGAGGCAGCCAAGAACGGCTTAACCGAAATCAATTATTCCATAGGAATGTACCCGGACGGTGAAGACTTTGACTTTGAGGGTGAGAATCAGGTTGCCCTCTATGTGCTCGGCGAATCGAAAGAGCCGTTCAGCGGAAAAGAAATTAAACTGATTGAACCGCTCCGTGCCGGCTACAGAGTCCGTGCGGTAGCATATTGGGGACAAAATCCTGATATTTATCTGCCAAAGGGCAATGATTATGACAAAGCATACAACAAAAAAGACGATTCGGTTTTGATAAAGGCAAAACCCAAAGCGCCGGAAATTACAATCAGCACACCGGTATATTATGATGCAGATACTCTTAAACTGACTGTTTCGGGCGATGTACCGGAGGGTGCAATGCTGCTTGTGAAGAGCTATTCGGACGATAAAACGGACTATGTTATGAGTGGAGGCAGCTTTGTTGCCAATCAGTTTAATGTAACAGCAGGAGAAATTAGTCTTGATATCAGCAAAGCCAAGCTTGCGGAGGGTGACAGAATTGTAGCATTTCTGCAATCGAAGGGTACGGTTTATGCACAGACAGCGCCTGTAACGCTTACTGCGCGCCCTGCATTCAGCGCACAAGCCGAGAGCGTTATTACCTCCGAGTCGGATTCGGTTACATATAATGTTACGGCTCAGACAGCGGAAACGGTAAATATCAATATCGCAAAGCTGTGCAAAATAAATGCGGACGGATCTCCCGATGCGGACAATCCCATTGCGGTAAAGTACGGTCAGAGCGCAGGCAAAATCACCTTTGACGGACTTTCGGGAAAGCTTTCGGCGGGTGATAAGATTTGCCTTGTACTCATATATAACAACGGCGCAAGGACATATGTATCGGACAGCACAACAATAATAAAGCCGGTCGGAGCCGACAGCGTTACAATTATGCAGGAGAGTTTTGACACATCCTCCACAAAAGCGACAGTAATTGTCACGGGATATAATGAATTTGCAAACAAAAATGCAAGGCTGTTTTTGACGGTCGGTGATGCATCGAACAAAGATGACGGTGATTCAAGAGAAAAAATAGCACAGGCGTCATTTACGCTGCCGGGTACATACAAATTTACTTTTGACAGCTCAAAACTTAAAGCCGGTCAGACCATATTGGCGTATCTGTATATGTATAATTCGGATACGGACAGAACTTATTATCGCTACAGCGAGCCGGTATTGATCGAAAGCGCAGGCGGTACTCCTGAAATAAAGACGGCGGTATCGGTAGAAAATGCTGTAAAATCAGACTCAAAAAGCATTTCGGTAAAGGTTGCCGGAGAAGTGCCGTCAGGCGCAATGCTGCTTATAAAGAGTTATCCTGCGTCTTTGACAGAGTTCACAACGGCCGGCGGAACATGGGTTGCAAGCAGCTTTGATGTCAAGACGGGGATAAATAAGATAACCGTAAAGGATAATATCCTCAAGGCAGGCGAGAAGGTTGTCGTATTCCTCCAGAACGGCGGCACTGTTTACGCACAGTCCGAACCTGTGACGGTTACAGGCGACAGCACGCCTATCAAGCCCGAAGCTCCGACTGCGTTTATCAACGCTCCCAAGGGCATAACCGCCGGCATGACAAAAACAAAGGGAACGATAACCTTTGACAAAAATGCGAAGAATATTTCCTACAAGATCTATCAGTTCGAGGGCGAGAGCCTTGACGAAGAGACAGCCGAGGTTCTGAGTGAGAGCCGCGTATATTTACAGGGAAGCACGACAATTCCTCTCGGATGGGGAAAACTTAAAGCGGGAAGCAAGCTTCAGTTGGCTGTGACGGCGGATGAACAGAAAGCCTTTTCAAATGTTGTTGAGGTTCTTCCGAGTCCCGATTGGGGAACGCCGACAGCGACATTTAATGTGTCGGCGGTAAAGACAACGGACAAGACGGTTTCCGTTACGGTAAATTATGCGGATGAATACATTGCGATGGGCGATGAGTTCTTCTGTGATATTACGGTTTATCAATACGACGGAAAATACACGGACGAAGAATTTGAGAAAAACGAGCTTTGGGAAAACTATAATCTTGCCAAGAGAGTGGGACAGCTGAATAAACTGTACGGAGATGAAACACGCGGAACCCTTACGGTAACATTTAAAGAAAGCGCAGAGCTTAAAACCGGAGACAGACTGATTATAAAGCTGCGCTTACCTCATACGGAATGGGAGGGCGAAGAAGTTGACTATCTTTCCGCGTCAATTCCGATTATCGGCGAAAATGAAACCATTCCGACAGAAAAGGTGGTTTTATATAACATAAGCGCAAATACATCAAAGGGCGCAAGGCTTCGTTCGGCTCTTGATGAAATCAATGTGCCGTATGAAGAAATTACACAGACGGAGTTTAATAATAAAGTAGGATTTGTGGCAGGCCTTGACGGGTATTCCGAAGCAGACGAGACATATTCGGGAAAAGATTATACGGCTGAATTTATGTTGATGTGCAGCCTTTCAGAAACCACTCTCGACAAAGTGTTGGCAGTATTAAATATATATGGAGTGAGCATAGACCATAAGGCTATTGTAACAGAGACAAATAAAGAATGGCCATTCTGGCAGCTTATGGACGAGATTGCCGATGAGCATGAGGTTATGCAGAATCTTGTAAAGCTGAATAATCTGTATAAGGAAGCGAAAGACCTTAACAAAGATGAATACGGCGCCGGCGAAAAGCTTGCCGAATTTGAAGCGGCTCTTTTGGAGGCAGAAACGGTGCTTTCGTCATATGAACCATCGGCGGAACAGATTGACGCAGCTTATTTAAGACTTGGCAAGGCGTATTCGGCATTGACGGGTGTAGAGGAAATCAGTGGAAAAGCCGTTATTTCGATTGAACGCGCGGAAAACGGAAAATATACCGTAACCGCACAGGTAAAGGGCGGAAAAGACGGAGCGGAATATGAATACAGCTGGAATAATAAACAAACATCAAATAGGCTTACCGATGTTGACGCCGAAAGTCTTATCGGATTAAAGCTTACGGTTACAGCTAAAAGCACTTACGGCAGTCTTTCCGCGGCATTGGATGTCCCTGTACTGTCGGGCGTGACAACATCGGCTTCAAAAAATTCAATTAGTGTATCGTGGAACGAAAGCAAGGATGAGGATAATATACCGAAAGCGGAATATTATGATGTAAAGCTGTACAGCGGAGAAACAGAAATAAAGACTTTGACGGTTGATACGAATACCGCTGTTCTTGACGGACTTTCGGGAAACACAAAATATGCCGTTACGGTTACGGCTGTAAGCCCGGTAGGTAAAAGCGATGTATATAAGACATCGGTGAAAACATCAAAATCAAGCAGCGGAGGCGGCGGAAGCAGCTCATCCGGCAGATATACGGTAAAATTCGATACAAACGGCGGCACCAGCGTTAAGAATATAAGTGTTAAGCGCGGTCAGACTATCGGAAATATTGAAGAACCGAAAAAGGACGGATTTGTGTTTGACGGATGGTATTCCGATAAAAAGCTTACGAAGCCATACAAGGCTGAAGATAAGGTTACGGCATCTATGACGCTTTATGCTTCGTGGAAAGTCGATCCCGATCGTCAGCTTATACTGACGATCGGCAAGAATGAAGCACAGGTGTTTGGAGAAACAAAAACAAATGACGTTGTACCGAAGATTGTCAATGACCGGACAATGCTCCCGGCGCGGTTTGTTGCCGAAAATCTCGGCGCAGAAGTGTCTTGGGATGAGAAAGAACAGCTCGTGACGGTTAACGGGAAAAATATTAAAACCAATGAGACAGTTATTATCTTGGTTTATATCGGACAGCCCAATGCGTTTGTAAACGGAGAAACTGTCGCACTTGACGCTCCTGCATTTCTGGAAAATGACCGTACCTACACACCCGTAAGATTTATTTCGGAGTATTTGGGAGCAAGCGTTGACTGGAACGAAACCGGTCAGCAGGTTGTTATTACAAAGTAATTGCAATCTAAAAAACACATATATTTTTCTTTGTACCATACCAATGTGATACAGCATATAAATAAGGCGGTTGCAGGAATCATCTGTAACCGCCTTATATGGTCGATGGAGATGATAAAAATTCAGGATTGAATAAAAGTGAGTTGTATGCTATAATTATAGCAGAGGCGGGTGGTATAAATGCCGTTTAATATTGTACGAAACGACATAACAAAAATGGAAACTGAAGCAATCGTAAATGCCGCAAATTCAAGACTTTTAATGGGCGGCGGCGTGTGCGGCGCGATTTTTAATGCCGCAGGGGCAGAGAAAATGCAAGCGGCGTGTGATAAAATAGGCTTTTGCGGTCTTGGAGAGGCGGTCATAACAAAAGGCTTTAACCTAAAAGCTAAGTATGTTATACATACTGTGGGCCCGATTTATAAAGCGGGGAACACCGTTCAGGAAAAGCAGCTTTACAGCGCATATGAAAGCTCACTTAATCTTGCGAAATCCAAGGGAATAGGGTCGATTGCGTTCCCGCTTATATCGTCCGGAATATTTGGATATCCGAAGGCTGAGGCAATCACGATTGCAAGGCAGGCAATAAAGGAGTTTCTGCTGGAAAATGATATGGACATATATCTTGTGGTGTATGACAAAGATGCCTTTGAAATCAGTAAAGGTTTGTTTGATAAAATAAAGAGCTATATTACCGAAAAAATGGTTTTGTTACAGAACTCCGAAAGACGGATAGATTTAAGCTCAAGTTCGGTAGTGCAATCAGCTTATGAAGTTGATGCGAGAATGCTGAAAATGAATAAAAACAAAGCATCGCGAAGCCTTGATAACTTGCTGAAAAACTTGGACGAAACCTTTTCACAAATGCTTCTTCGTTTGATAGACGAGCGGAATTTAAAGGATTCCGAGGTATATAAAAAAGCCAATATTGACCGAAAGCTGTTCTCAAAAATACGAAATGACAAAAATTACAGACCGAAAAAATCAACGGTGTTATCACTTGCAATAGCTCTCGGACTTTCGCTTGATGAAACAAAGGATATTTTACGCAAGGCAGGCTTTGCGCTCTCACCGAGCAGCAGAGCGGATGTTATTGTAGAGTATTTTATTGAGAATGAAAACTATGATATATTCCAGATTAACGAGGCACTTTTTGCATTTGGCGAACCTTTGCTATGTTGTTAAATGTCGCCTGACAGGCGACCAAACCTCATTTTTCTGATGATATAATTAAGTCATCAAATGAAAGTGAGGTTTTATTATGAACAAAAATTTAACGGAAATGGTATTTATCTTGGATAGGAGCGGCTCGATGACGGGACTTGAAACGGACACAATCGGCGGCTACAATTCCCTTTTGGAAAAGCAGAAAAAAGAGGAGGGCGAGGCGATTGTAACAACAGTACTTTTTGACGATAGGTATGATATGATTTGTGACCATGCCGACATTAAAAAAATCCGCCCAATGACCAAAAAGGAGTATTACGCCAGAGGATGTACGGCGCTTCTTGACGCAATCGGAAAGACGATAAATCATGTTGGAAACAGGCACAAATATGCCCAGGATAATGAAATACCGTCGAAAACTATGGTTGTTATTATCACGGACGGCTATGAAAATGCAAGCAAAGAATTCAAGTTAAATAAAGTCAAGCAGATGATTGAACATCAGAAGGAAAAATATAATTGGGAATTTTTATTCTTGGGAGCGAATATAGATGCGGTGCAGACAGCGGACTCAATCGGTATAAATGCCAACAGGGCGGTAACATATCAGGCTGATTCTGTCGGAACAAGAACGAATTTTGAGGTGTTATGTCAAACGGTGGCTTTTATGAGAGCTAATCGTCCGATTGACGAATCTTGGAAAGAAAAAATTGAAAAACATATAAAGAGGAAAGATAAGTAAATTTTCCTCTTTGCTAAACAAGAGCGAACATTTCTAACCAATGAAGAAATATTTGACGTGGCGAAAATCCTACTCGTATGAAACCGATAAATAAAGATAAGAAATACAAAATGTTTGTTGATTGTGCGATAGGCATTTTCCTAAATGATTGTGACAGCTATGCTGAAATAGGCATTAAGGAAAATGGTAAGTCAGGCCTTATTCAAGGGGAAAGGGAGGAGTGAAAGTGATTAAAACAACTTTAAAAGAAGAAGCGCTTGTTGAAGGTGAAAACGAAGATGGTACAGAAATTGACTTGTCGGAATTGGCTCCCGGAATGAGTTTAATAAACTCAAAAGATGTTAGCGATACAAGTCGTTAAAATGTGATTGGAGGCTACCGGTAGGTTTATAATGAATGTTTTGATAAAATCGTAAGTATGACGATATTTCAAACGGATAAGATGAAAAATGGCCTGAAAAAGCTTTGGTGATATATGAGGAGAGATGAAAAATGAAAGATTTAATAGAACCAACCAACAGGATTATTAAATTATTTGCAGATGCGTGGAATTCAGCAAATGATAGCGATAGAAAAGAGCGGATTAACGACATAATAATCGGACTTGGAATTGATTCGAAACATTTTGATGATATATATTCAATAGTGAAAAAAGGCGGGACTGATGATAAAAAAATTGAGGAAGTATTTAAGAATTACGGAAATAAAAAAGAGGACGACGTTTTATACAAGATATTAATTTTGGATAAATTATACAGCACTCGAATAGTAGATCCAATAAGTATTGCAAAAGGAATCTTGAATATTGATGATATTGATAATCGATTATTAAAAGAAGAAGTTGATGAAAGTCTTGTTGAAGAAATTGCAAAATGCGGCAAAAGACGTGAATATTCCTTTGCAACCAAGTATTGCAGTTGGAGCAATAAAAAATATGTAATTTATGATAATATTATAGGTAAGTTATTATCATCATATAACAAGAGATATAATTTTTATGAATGTGATTTTTCTCTTCAGCGGGAAGTAAAAAAATGCTCTTTAAAAAGATATAAAGACTTTTTAAATGTATACCGAAAATTTATGGATGTTTATAATCTTTGGACATCAGATGAGGATTATAAAAAAGTTGATATTTTCCTTTGGACATATGGTAAAATTCAAAATATAATAAAAATGAATGAGTTTAAATAACGTCTGCCTTGCAATGCAGATAAATGTAGACGGCGCTATGGGGGAAAATTGTGTTGAATATCGAAAATTCGGGATTGACTCAAAATTTGCTTCGATAATAAAAAACCTGCAAAGCCGCTTGTATCAGGCACTTGCAGGTTTTTGATTTAGCAAGGGTAGTAAGACTTGAATGGCTCCGTCCTCTTGCGGTTAGCGGTTCCTGCCGTCGCAGCTCTGCTCGGCACAAACCAACCGCGCGTTAGTTTAAGTTATTAAAAAGCTCTATCGGCGGTGGTTGGGATAAATAAGAGTGGTGTTCTTATTGCGGCATTATACGATGGCGATGTGCTTGTCAGCACAGCATTGGGTACAATAAGCGAAGACGTTTCCTCGGCAGAGGTTACAATCCCGGTTCCCGAAAATGTCGAAAACCTGAGACTTAAAATATTCCCATGGGAAGATATTAAAACGCTTAAGCCGATAAGAAATCCGATTAATGTAAACTAACAAACAAAATTATTAGGGGCTGTAGTAAAACGATTTTAAAATCGAATTGACTACAGCCCCATGAACAAAAGAGATTGACCCCTTTCTTACACAATTAGGACTTGTACCTAAAATGTATTTACAAAATCCCGGCATCACAATGCTGTGGAGGATGAGAAATAGGTGAGATAAAATTAAATTTATTAAAAAATCGTGTAAGCAAACAAAAAACCGCCTTTTTACAGGCGGTTTTAATAACGTGGTCGGGGCGACAGGGGAGATTTTAGCCTTTTCGGGGCATTTATCGGTTTTTGTTTAAATACCGTGAAACCCTTGATACAAGCGCATTTGCGCGGTTTTATACATTGTATGCAATTTATTGAAAAATCAGCGTTTTTTCAACAATCGTGTATAAATCGTGGATGAAATTATATAACTTTATCCAAAATTTCAATAGCGCGTTCTTCTTCACGTGGATATAGGTGCGAATATGTGTTCCACGTCATTTCGATATTTGCGTGTCCCAAACGCCGCGCAATCTCTTGTATGTTGATTCCCTCATTAGCCAAAAGCGACACGTGGCTGTGTCTGAAATCGTGAATCCGTATCTTTTTAAGCCCTGCGGCTTTGGCAATATCTTCATTCGCCTTGCCGACTGAGCTGTCACGAATCGGTCTTATACCTCCGCATATTCTGAAATCATCGGTAAACCCCGGATAGTTTTTATAGCGTTTCTTATGTGCATTTAAGATTTCAATAAGCGGTTTTGGCATTTGAAGCGTCCGGATTGATGATTTATTCTTTGGCGGTGTTTCGCGGTCATCACCTATTAACTTTTGTGTAATGCTTCGTGTCACAGATAAATAGTTATCGGTTATATCAGACCACTTCAAAGCGAATATTTCGCCCTTTCGCAAGCCGGTATAGAACGCAATGGAAAAGAATACATAATAATCCCAATCGACCATTTTAGTGCTGTTTTCGGCTGTGGAGAGTGCGGCGGACGAAAACATTTTATATTCCTCGGCTGTGTAATAGTCCATTTCTTTTTTGTGTTCGGTGCTTGACTTAAAATTTCCAACTTTTTTTAAAGGATTTTGAGAAATATAGTCCATTTTCACTCCATAATTGAGCAATGTGCGAAAACAGCTGAAAATATTTTGTTTTGTACGCAAAGATAATTTATGTGTACCTTTGGAGGTTTTAACCTCATATTCATCTATTTGATTCTTCCAATTTTGTATGACGGGGGAAGTTAATTTTTTAAGAGAATATCCGCCTAAATATTTCAACACGTATGAAGATAATGTTTTTTTATTTTTGTCCAATGATGTTTCGCGTAATTCGTTTGCGGAAGATTTTATATATTCGTCGTATAGTGATTGAACCGTCATTCGCGCGGTCGGTGTTTGCTCTTTTAATTCATATTGCATACGCCGTTCTAAATCCTTTGCTTCGGCGCTTCCGTATGCCACGCGTTCGGTTTGACGATTATTGCCGAGATTGTCGATATAATTTATTCTTACGCGGTATTTCTGCTTGCCGTCCTTACTGCCTTTCATTTTGTATATTGGCATAAAATCATATCCTTTCAAAAAAATTTGACATTTTAAAAGAGATATGCTAAAATAAACTTGCGTTGGGTTTGCTTTTAGCATACCTTTATTCATTCCCCTGTCGCTACCAACGGCAGGGGAATTTTT
>CADBUP010000036.1 GCA_902797885.1 uncultured Ruminococcus sp. | reverse complement strand
TACCGCTTCTTCGGCATTTTTCGGTTCATTTTCCATACCGTTCAATTTGTTTTTATCCGCCGTTGTGCAGGCTGCCGTAACCAACACCACCAGCGCAAGCGTCAGCGCCGCTGTTAGAAGTTTTTTTATACTCATTTTATTCCTCCTGATTTTTTATTTATCATCTGCGGCATTTGCGCCGCTTTTATCTTTGCCTTTTCCGAAGCCGTACCGAAAATGAACGGCATTCGTCGGACATTCTCGAATGCACATACCACAGCGGATACATTCGGTATGGTTAGGCGTTTTCGTTACGTCCACAGCCATTTTGCAAGCTTTTGCGCATTTTCCGCAGGTTACACATTTGCCTTTGTCCACTTTCATTTGAAACAGTGAAACCTTGTTCAGCAGGGCATAGAACGCACCAAGCGGACACAGCCATTTGCAGAACGGTCTGTAAAACAACACGCTTACCGCAATTACCGCAATCAAAACACTGAATTTCCAAGCAAACAATGCTCCGAGTGCAGATCGAATACCGGAATTGACAACGGATAGCGGAATTGCCCCCTCTAACACACCCTGCGGACAAATATACTTGCAGAAAAATGGGGCACCCATTCCGACATCGTCTACCGCCAACGCCGGCAACAAAAACACCGTTACCAAGAGAACAACGTATTTAATCCAAGTCAAACATTTCAGCTTTTTGGTTGAAAACTTTTTTGTCGGGATTTTATGCAGCAGCTCCTGAAACCAGCCAAATGGACACAAAAAGCCGCAGATAAAGCGCCCCAGCAATACTCCGAGCAATATAAGAGTTCCTGTAATATAATATGAGAAACCATATTTTGCAGATCCCGCTACCGTTTGAAGCGCACCGATAGGGCAGGCTCCGGATGCCGCAGGACAGGAGTAGCAGTTAAGTCCCGGCACACATACTGTTTTTCCGGCTCCCCGATAAATTTCGCCCTTCAGAAAATTTGGCAGATGCAGGTTGCTCAACAGTGCCGCCGCTGCCTGAATGTACCCGCGAAAGCGAGTCAGTTTTTGTGATATACCTGAAAATTTCTTACCCAATTCCTACACACTCCAGACATAACCTGATTGCCTTGCTCAGCACGGTCGCCGCCTCACCCCGCAAAGCTCCAGCGCACAGCATTACTGTTCCGACAGCCAAAAGCAAAGTCTGCACCGCCGCCTTTTTCCAATGCATATATTGCCACATCCTTTCTTTATCCGCTTTCGGATTATATATTGTTTTCCGTTTTACATTCCGGGCAGATTCCCTCGAACACGGCTCTGTGACGAAATACCGTGTAACCGGTCGCATTTGCAACCTTTTCATCCGGATCGGAAAGATAATTAAACGGAATATCAATTACCTTTCCGCACTTAAGACAGATAATATGATAGTGAAGGTCTGTTCTCAAATCATATATGTCTGCACCCGGCACCTTGATATGAAGTATTTCTCCGTCCTCTGACAGACAGTTTAAATTGCGGTATACGGTACCCTGACTGATTTTTCCGTCAATTGCATGAACCTCCTCACATATCGTGTTGGCGGTCGGATGATCTGTGTGGCTTCTGACCGTTTCCAGAACGATTCTGCGCTGTTTTGTTTCCCTGTGTTTCAGCATTATTTATGCGCTCCCCTAATTTTTTCATATTTCAAATTTGTTATTCAGCGTCCGTCAAGCGGAACATATTCGCTGCACGGAGCAACAGCAGTATATGCCGGGCAAATGCTTTCATTAAGTTTTTCTCGGTTCTTGTTCTCGCATATTTATTGTTTTTCATAATAATTTCATACGTTTCATTTCATTTTTGTATTATTAAGAATAATTCCTAATAACAATTATACAATAATCTATTATTCTTGTCAAGACAAACGGCGGAAATCTTCACTGATCTCTGCTTTTTCGGCATTTTGCACTATGAAAATTTTTATGATTTTTTTGCTTTTCTTAAAAACGCAAAAGCTATTTTTTCTTTCAAAACTACAAAAATCATCAGTATGTATTGCCAAAAAAGAAAATCTGTGATAGTTTGGTGCTATACTAAAAAAGTAGACACAAATATGCAAAATATGATATAATAAAATAAACACAAAAACAGCCTGCAAATAAAAAGTCAAGAGTTTTTTAGAAAAAATTTAAAAAGATTTATGCAGAAACATTTGCAAGCAAAATAGACCGCCATAAAATGCCGGTCAAAAAGAGGATTAGAGATAAT
>CADBUP010000035.1 GCA_902797885.1 uncultured Ruminococcus sp. | reverse complement strand
ATATTTCATCGCGGCCGCCGTAGTTCAGCGCAAGGTTCAGCGTAAGCGCCTTGCCCTCTTTTGTCACATCTTTCGCATGCTCAATCGCCGCCTGAAGCTTATCGCTGAGTTTTGAAATATCGCCGCTGACAATAAGCCTTACATTCTTTTCTGCAAATCTCTTCTCGGCGCTCATTAAATAGCTGTAAAGAAGCTCCATCAACGCCGAAACTTCCTCCTCGGGGCGCTTCCAGTTCTCGGTTGAAAACGCATACACCGTCAAAGCCTCAACGCCCAGAGATATACAATAGTCCATAATGCCTTCAAGCGTTTTTGCTCCCTGCCGGTGTCCTGTGCTTCGGGGTAAGCCACGGCGCTTCGCCCATCGGCCGTTTCCATCCATAATTATTCCTATATGCTTAGGAATACGCGACATATCAAGCTGTTTTTTTAAGACGTGCCTATCTGTATTCTCGGTCTTTTTTCTGAAAAACATTCACACCACCCGGAATTAAACTTCCATAATTTCCTTTTCCTTGTCGGTGGTAATGTCCTCTATCTGTTTTATAAACTTATCGGTGATTTTTTGAACCTTCTCTTCGAGGTCTTTTAAATCATCCTCTGTGATTTCGTTGTTTTTCTTCTGTTTTTTGAATTCATCAATAGAATCACGTCTGATATTTCTGACAGCAACTTTCGCTTCTTCGCCGCGCTTTGAAATACTCTTTTTAAGTTCCTTTCTGCGCTCCTCTGTGAGCGGCGGGAAGTTAAGGCGAATAACCCTTCCGTCATTGTTTGGATTTATTCCGATATCAGAACTTAAAATTGCCCTTTCGATATCCTTTAAAATTCCGGCATCCCACGGCTGGATAATAATTGTTCTTGCTTCGGGAACGGATATTGTTCCGACCTGTGCAAGCGGAGTCTGTACGCCGTAATATTCAACCGTAACCTTATCGAGTATCGCGGGGTTTGCACGTCCTGCGCGAATCGAGGCATAGTCCGACTCAAGTGAAGCTATCGCCTTATTCATCTTACTTTCTGTTTTCTGCATAATAATCTCCTTATCCGCCGCCCTGCGTCGGCACAAATTTAATAAATTTCTCTTATCCGCAGGGCAAGGAATGATAAGAGCTTATAACAATCAAAGAATTCCGTTTCTCTTACTGAATTTCGTTTGAAACATATGTTCCTATTTCTTCGCCCATAACCGCCCTTTTAATATTTTCGGGGTCATCAAGGCCGAATACCACAAGCGGAATATTATTGTCCATACAAAGCGATGTGGCGGTTGAATCCATAACGCCCAGCTTTCTGTTTAAAACCTCCATATATGAAAGCTTCTTAAACTTAGTGGCGTTCGGGTTAATATTCGGGTCGCTGTCATATACGCCGTCAACCTTCTTAGCAAGCAAGATAACCTCTGCGTCAATCTCAGCCGCACGAAGCGCCGCCGTCGTGTCTGTTGAAAAGAACGGGTTACCCGTACCGCAGGCAAAGATTACAACTCTTCCCTTTTTGAGATGTGAGGCCGCCTTTAACCGAATATACGGTTCAGCAATCTGACGCATCTCGATAGCGGTCTGGACTCTTCCTTCAACGCCCAAATGTTCAAGCGCGTCAAGCATAGCAAGAGAGTTAATAACCGTTGCGAGCATTCCCATATGGTCTGCGCGCGAGCGATCCATTCCCTCCCCGGTACGGCCTCTCCAGAAGTTTCCGCCGCCGACCACAATAGCAATCTGCACGCCCATATCATAACATTCCTTGATTTTACGCGCTATCGCGTCTATCGTTGCTTGGTCAAGGCCAAAGCCCTTTTCACCCGCAAGAGCCTCACCGCTGATTTTAAGCATAATTCTTTTGTATTTCGGTTCCATAATTGAAAATCTCCTTTACATTATCTTTTTAGAGGCCGTTTAGACCTTGTAATATTACCTGTTTGCCGAACCCGACCGTGACGAGCCCGAGGAACTCCCCGACGAACTTGATGAGCCGCTTGACTTTGATGCCGAGCCGGATGAGCCGCTTGAACTTGATGAACTTGACGAACTCGATGAGCTTGACGAGCCGCTTTTTTTCGATGAACCGGTTGATTTTGACGCCGAGCCTTCCTTGAGAATACTGTTTTCCTCTTTAAGCCGCCTGTTCTCATCTTCAAGCTGTTCTACCTGAGTTTTAAGCCTTTCCGTCTCGTTTTGGGCATTCTTTTTACTGTCTGCATTCTCTCTCGGGAACATCATAATTTTAAACGACATTCCGAAAGCGGTCAAAAAAACGCCTATTATTATGAGAAATATCCCAAACCCGGCAAGAAACTTTCTCCCGCCGGACGCCTTTTCTTTTTTCTGAGACTGCTCCATATAATGTTCTTCCTTTCAAAATTCCTTTCACTTA
The DNA here is from genome assembly GCA_902797885.1 of uncultured Ruminococcus sp. Lineage (GTDB taxonomy): Bacteria > Bacillota > Clostridia > Monoglobales > Monoglobaceae > UMGS1820. The sequence continues at coordinate 9,643 of CADBUP010000035.1, read as the reverse complement.
ACCCTTAGTATAACATAGCAACTGTATTTTTTCAAGAAAAATTTTTATCGTTTTATCATACAGCCGCCTGATTTTATCTTATTCTTCTGTATCTCTTTTTCCGCCTTGCCTTTTTGATGTTTCTCCGAAGGGCGGTGATAAAGGTAACTACAAATGCAATAACACAGCACACAATCAGGACTGCCGCTACGCAAATCAGCGTTTTTGTGATTTTATTGCTCCACAATCTGTCTGCCATAGCCATAACCGGCCAAAACGCACTTCTCTCTATGCTCTTATTGGCGATAAGACTTCCGCGAGCCAATTCAACTCCGTTGAAAAGTACCGAAATCGTTCCTATCTCACTCTCGGCATCAATCGGCGCATACGCCGCATCGGGAAGATTAGGTCTGATTTCAAGCTGATCGACAGTTGTTCCCTTAGGAACAAGAACCGATACCGACGACTTGACCGAAAGAGTAAGGCTGTCTGTTCCCTTTCCCTGTTTGACCTTTATCTCACACGGCATATCGCCGGCTTTAAGCGCCGTCACCGCCGTATACGCTTCAAAGCCCCAGTCAAGCATCTCAATACTGTCTTTATGCGAATCCGACACGTCTTTTCCGCCGAATATAACGCCTATAAGCTCTATTCCGTCTCTTTTCGCCGCCGACACAAGACAGTTCCCCGCCTTCGCGGTATATCCCGTCTTTACACCCGTTGAGCCCTTATAATAATACTTTGTATAGCGCATAGTGGAAAGAAGTCCGTTCGTGTTGATATAATATCTCTCTTTCTCGGTCTTATTTGTCGGCGGAATCTTTATATGCGCGTTGTCAACGATATTTCTGAACTTATCAAGCTTCATCGCCGCACAGGCAATCTTCGCCATATCCGCGGCGGTTGTATAGTGGTCGTCATCGTGAAGTCCGTTAGGATTTTTAAAATGCGTGCTTACCGCACCAAGCTCCTCCGCGCGGCTGTTCATCATATCCACAAACTCTTCCTTACTTCCTCCTATGAAGTATGCGATAGCACACGCCGCATCGTTTCCGGAGGGAATCATCAAACCTTTAAGAAGCGAGTCAAGCGAAAGAATTTCGCCCTCTTTAAGCGCCATATTGCTTCCGTCCGGGTCTAACCCGTCAAGCATCTCATGGGTTATCTCAACCTGACTGTCCATCGAAACCTCGCCGCGTTCAACCGCTTCAACCGCAAGAAGCGCAGTCATTATCTTTGTCGTACTGGCGGGATACATGCGTTTGTTTGCATCCGCTTCAAAGAGCGTGTTGCCCGAAGACGCGTCAACCAATATTCCTGTCTCTCCCTCGCCGAGCTGAGGCTTTTCGCCCGGTTTGCGTTCGGGGTTTGACGCCGGCTGTTTCTCAGTCTTGTCGTTTTTGTTTTCAGTCGTTGTTCCGCCGGTGTTCTCGGTTTTATTTTCGTCGCTGCCGCTATTTTGGGTATCGCTTGCCGTAGTTGAATTTCCGACCGCGACAGCGATACCGGCAGGCGCCGGTATAAAAGTAAGCGCCGCCATTGCGGCCAAAGCCGCCGCGGCGGCTTTCATTAACTTTATCTTAATTCGGTTTTTCTTCGTTATTCGGTTTTTCTTCATTCGGTTCGCACTCCCATTCTCTCGTTTCTCTCCCGCTCCGCCTGTGAAAGGCGATGATAATCCGGCTTCAGCTCGGCATAGCCGCAGACATCTCCGCGTATGAATTTTTCATAGCCGATTTCCGCCACCGAGGCCGCAAGATTCATCCTCTGCATACGCTGTGCAAATTCCGCACGGCCGCCGAGCTCCCTTTTTATCTCATCCTCAAAAACCGAAACTCCGTCACCGAGGAAGATTATTCTCTCATTCGTTTCTTTAAGCTCTTCACAAAGCTTCGCCATTGAAAGTGCCCTGTCTTCCGTCATTCTCTCCATACTTCCGCCCCTGAACAGAGCATTATATACCTGTCCGCGCCTTGCGTCGAGGATGGGACATATAATTCCGTCAAAACACGCCGTATTGTTCGCGAGGGCGTGAAGGGTCGAAACCGCCGCGCAAGGCTTATCAACCGCGTGCGCAAGCGCCTTAACCGTTGCGACGCCTATGCGGACTCCGGTGAATGACCCCGGTCCCGTCGCCGCCGCAAAGCAGTCGATATCGCCGACCGACATATCCGCCTCTCTCAGCATAAATTCTATCATAGGCATAATCTTCTGAGAATGAGTTTTTTTATTGTTCTGAACCACCTGTGCCGCAAGCCTGTCATCAGTTATAACCGCGGCGGTCGCCGCCATACAACAGGTATCTATACCGAATATATTCATCTGTACCTCTCCAAATCATTCAACCGTAATTTCTCTGTCATTGCCGCCGTCCTCCGGAAGCTTCTTAAACCTTATCCAAACCGTATCCCCGGGCAGGACCTCACTAATATTATCCGCCCATTCGATAAGGCAGATTCCGTCACCGAAAAGATACTCGTCAAGCCAGTCACACTCGTCCACAGACGGGTGATTGAGCCGATAGACATCAAAATGATAAATCGGTATCTCCGCGTCATACTCGTTCACCAGAGTATATGTAGGGCTCGATACCTCATCGTCACAGCCGAAGTATTCGGCAAAGCCCTTAACGAAAGCAGTCTTCCCACAGCCCAAGTCGCCCGACAGAGCAACAACCGCACCACCGCTCAGCCGTGCTGCCGTTTCTTCGCCCAGCCGCCTTGTTTCGTCCTCGCTGTGTGTTATATATTTCTTCAAGCTTCTCTCTCCCCTCGGAGTGAAATACATACTTACGTCTATTATAAATGTTTATACAGATAAAGTCAATATCCGATTAATTGATTAATAAAAATTTAACAGATTATCCGATTAATAAAAATTTGAAGCAGAATTGCCGATAATCTTATTTAAGCATTTTTTGAACCCGCTCGCCGCAGGCCTTATCAAACGCCGAAACGCACAGGCCGCAGAACGCACCGGTCAGCGCGGCGGCAATGAGCAGAGGCGGCAGGTACCAAAACACGGCTGCTGTATTTGTTATCACCGCGGCACAGATAATTTGTGCCGTGTTGTGAAGCATCGCTCCGAACACACTTATCTCCCATATAAAATTTTTGCCTATAAGCCTTAGAAGCAGGGTTTCGCCAATCAGACATAATACTCCTCCGCTCAGGCTGTAAAGCAGGACGGACGGCTGTCCCGCAAAGATACTTCCGAGCAGGATTCTGACAAGCAATATCGCCGCCGCCTCACGGGGCGTCAGATACATAAGCGCAAAAAGCGTAAAAATATTAGCAAGCCCGAGCTTTATCCCCGGAACGGGTATCGGCAGGGGAAGCTGTGCTTCGATTATAAAAACTGTCAGCGCCGCCGCACATAAAATCCCGCACAGGCACAGCCTTTTTGTAGCTTTCATCAATTGTCACTCCTATCTGCTGACAGCGTCAGCGGCCGAATCGTCCGAATTTATTTTAACAACTATTTTGTTCGGAAGGCATACAATCGGATATACCCCGGTTGATATTGCGCCCTGTTTCACGCAAAGCTTGTCGGGGCAGTCGGCCGATTTCATAGAAATCTTTCCTTCCTCGACCAAAAGAATATTTATATGTCCATCCTTCTCAATCGGATATTCATAGGGCGAATCGACATTCCTTAGGCTGATTTCGGCTATCCTTTCACCATCCGAGCTGACTTCTGCGGTCTTTCCGCCGCCGCGGGTGTATGCAAGGTACGTAAGCGCCGCACTGACACAAATTATGGCTGAAATTACTCCAATGAGTATTTTATGGTTCATTATGCACCTCTATATTATAGTAAATTTTAATGAAATTTTGTGTTAATTCTATCGTACATAACCAAATCATAACGAATTTCCGGAAATTTGTCAAGTTTTTAATAGAAACGCTTGTTTTTTGTCGCTCCAAATGGTATACTATATACATATAAATTGAGTAAATATACCAATAAATATTATTGAAAAGGAATTGATTATAAAATGAACCATACAATGCTCACTGATTTTTATGAGCTGACGATGGCTAACGGATACTTCCGCGAGGGCATCGGTGATAAAATCGCATACTTTGATATGTTCTTCCGAAATGTACCCGATATGGGCGGATTTGCCATTATGGCAGGGGTCGAACAGCTTATCGAATATATGAACAATTTAAAGTTCAATGATGCTGATATTGATTATCTTCGTTCAAAGGGAATATTTGACGAGGCGTTTTTGGATTATCTTAAAAATTTTAAGTTTGAATGTGACGTTTGGGCCATCCCCGAGGGTACGCCGATTTTTCCGAACGAACCCATAGTCACCGTCAGAGGGCCGCTTCTTCAGGCTCAATTTCTTGAAACAATGGTACTTCTCACCGTCAATCACCAAAGCCTTATCGCAACAAAGAGCAACCGAATAGTCCGTGCGGCGGGCGGCAGACCCGTTATGGAATTCGGCTCGCGGAGGGCACAGGGTTATGACGGCGCAATCTACGGCGCGAGAGCCGCGTACATCGGCGGCGTCTGCGGAACGGCGTGTACCATTTCGGACCAAATGTTCTCTGTTCCCGCTCTCGGCACAATGGCGCATAGTTGGGTTCAGTCATTTGAGAGCGAATACGAAGCATTCGCGGCCTATGCGAAGTGTTATCCCGATAACTGTGTTCTTCTCATAGATACTTATAACGTTTTAAAAAGCGGCTTGCCTAACGCAATCCGCGTGTTTAACGATGTTTTAAAACCGCTCGGAATCACAAACTGCGGCATCAGAATCGACAGCGGCGACATAACCTATCTCACACGCAAGTGCCGAAAGATACTTGACGAGGCAGGCTGGGAATCCGCAAAAATTGTTATATCAAATTCACTTGACGAATATATTATCGGCGACATCCTGCGTCAGGGGGCGTGCATCGACTCATTCGGCGTTGGCGAAAGGCTGATAACTTCAAGATCAGAGCCTGTATTCGGCGGCGTATATAAACTTGTTGCCGTTGAAGAGGATGACAGGATTATCCCCAAAATCAAGATAAGCGAGAATGTTTCTAAGATTACCACTCCGTATTTTAAGACCCCGTATCGCCTTTTCTCAAAGGAAACCGGAATGGCAATAGCCGATGTTCTGACAACATACGACGAGAAAATTGACGAAAACGGTGAGTATGAAATCTTTGACCCGAGCAACACCTGGAAGAGAAAGACCCTGACAAACTTTGAGGTAAGACCCCTTCAGGTTCAGCTTTATGATAAGGGAAAATGCGTATACGAATCGCCGTCGCTTGACGAAATTAAAAAATATTGCGAAAAAGAAGTCGCGACAATTTGGGATGAGGTTAAAAGATTTGAAAACCCTCACGAATACTATGTTGATATGTCACAGAAGCTTTGGGATATAAGATATGAGCTCTTGGCTGGATATAATTCATAAGACAAAATTTTGTAATTTATTAGTTTATTTATATATACAACTCAATTAAAAAAGTGTGAAAGGAATTGAAAACCAATGGGAACAACAGAAAAATCATACGATCTCGGCAGACTCGGCGTAATAGGCATGCGCGGCTGTGAAGAGATGACATGCAGAGTAAACGAGCATTTAAAGAAATTTAACGAGGACAACATAGACGGAAACTTTGAAACGTTTATAATTCCCATAAATTGTCCGAGATTCGGTACCGGCGAAGCAAAGGCAATGATTATGCACTCAATCAGGACCTATGACATCTATATTATTATGGACGCTTTCAACTATGGCGTAACATATAATATGTACGGTCAGGAAAGACCGATGAGTCCCGATGACCATTATCAGGATGTAAAGCGTATTATTGCGGCGATGGGCGGTAAGGCAAAGCGTATAACCGTTATTATGCCTATGCTTTATGAAGGCCGTCAGCACAAAAGAGTTGCGCGCGAATCTCTTGACTGTGCGCTTATGCTTCAAGAGCTGAGCAATATGGGTGTAAGCAATATAATCACATTCGACGCGCATGACGCCAGGGTTCAGAACTCGATTCCGCTCTGCGGTTTTGAAAACGTGCACCCTACATACCAGATGATAAAGGCGTGCCTGAAGTACGACGAAAAGATTATTCTTGATAAAGAAAACACAATGATTGTATCCCCCGACGAAGGAGCGATGGGCAGATGTATGTACTATTCATCGGTTCTCGGTATGAACCTCGGTACCTTCTATAAACGCCGCGACTATTCCACTATTATAAACGGAAAGAACCCGATTGTCGCTCACGAATTTCTCGGTAACGATATTGAGGGTAAGGATATAATCGTTGTAGACGATATGATTGCTTCGGGCGAGTCTATGGTAGATGTTTGCAGAGAGCTTAAAGCCCGCAAGGCAAACAAGGTTATTGTGTTTGCCACATTCGGTCTCTTCACCGAGGGAATCGAAAAATTCAATAAAGCAAACGAAGAGGGTTTGTTTGACGCGGTGTTTACCACCAATCTGGTATATCGCTCACCCGAGCTTAAGGCTGCGCCTTGGTATCACGAGGTAGATATGTCTAAGTATATCGCCTTGATTATCAAACAGCTCAATGATGAAACGTCAATCAGCAACCTTCTTACTCCTATCTCCAGAATAGAGAGAATTCTTGATAAATACAGAAATAAGGCTCAGTAATCCGAAGGGCCGGAAAGGTCAACAATAAATGAAGGATAAGACACCTAAATATATAAGCGATGCCGAGATGCATAAACAGAGAGAGTATATAGCCAAAATTCACGCAGAAGTGGAACGCGCAGGCCGCGTTCCTTTGGCGTTTGTAGAGACTTATGGCTGTCAGCAGAATACAAGCGACAGCGAAAAGATAAAAGGAATGCTCTCCGATATGGGCTTTGATTTTTGCGATAAGCCGGAGGATGCGGACTTTATACTCTATAACACCTGTGCCGTGCGCGAAAACGCCGAGCTTCGCGTATTCGGTAACCTCGGCGCGCTTAAGAACATTAAACGCCGCCGCGAAAATGAAAATAAAAATGTAATAATAGCGGTGTGCGGCTGTATGATGCAGCAGGAGCACATAGCAAAGCGAATAAAATCTAAATACAAGCACGTTGATTTAGTTTTCGGAACTCATGCTCTGTATCGTTTTCCTCAGCTTCTTGACGCGGTTATTGCCGGCGGCAGGATATTCGACATTGAAAACAGCGATGGTGCGGTGTTTGAGGATATAAGCTATAAACGCGACGGAATTCCCCTCGCTAAAATCCCGATTATGTACGGTTGTAATAACTTCTGTACATATTGTATCGTTCCGTATGTCAGAGGAAGGGAGCGAAGCCGAAGCGCCAAAAAAATCTTGGACGAGGTCAGGGATGTTGCGTCAAAGGGCTATCGCGAGGTTATGCTCTTGGGTCAGAACGTTAATTCCTACGGCAATGATTTAGAGACGGGGCTCAGCTTTCCCCAGCTTCTGCGCGAGGTATGCCGCGTCAAGGGAATAGAGCGTGTGAGATTTATGACCTCACACCCTAAAGATATATCCGATGAGCTGATCAAAACCATGGCGGAGGAAAAAAAGATTTGCAATCAGCTTCATCTTCCCGTTCAGTCGGGCTCCGACAGGGTTTTAAAGCTTATGAACCGAAAATATACCGCCGAGCAGTATTTAAGTATTGTTAAAAAGGTCAGAGCCGCAATCCCCGACATTGTGCTGACAACCGACATCATTGTCGGCTTTCCGGGGGAAACGAACGAGGACTTTGAAGAAACGCTTAATATTTTAAAGGAAGTCGAATACGACACCATATTCTCGTTCATCTTCTCAAAGCGGGAGGGAACGCCCGCCGCAAAGATGGAGGATTGTTTAACCGATGAAGAAAAGCATCGTAATTTCGACCGTATGCTTGAGCTTCAGAATGAGATTTCACGCCGCAAAAACGAGGCGTATACCGGAACCGTTCAAAAGGTTTTAACCGAGGGCGCGAGCAAGACGAATCCCGAAACAATGACGGGAAGAACCGAGGGCGGCAAGGTGGTAAACTTTAAAGCGAAGGATTGCGCTGTCGGCCAAATAGTAAATGTAAAAATCACAAACGCTCAGACCTGGTCTCTGACCGGCGAAATAGCGAAATAACATACAAAAAAGGAGTTTATATGATTTATAAGAATATTGATATACACAATTGCAGAGAGCTGTGCCGAAACGATGAAACGGGACTTTATCAAATGTCGCGTATTCCGCTTGAACTTAACGATAAAATCGCAGGCAACGCGTTTCAGGACAGCGGTGTGGAGCTTCGGTTTGTACCGACAGACGATGAAATAAGAATCGTTTTGCGTACACAAAAAGACTGTGCGGTACGGGTACTTATATATTTCGGTTCAATTCAGTCGGGCTGGGAACAGCTTTATAAGACGGTTAATCCCACGCCGACCGAAATTGTAATTAAAAAACCCGGAAATTCGGAATTATTACAAAAAATAACCGACGAAAACAACCTTCCGTTTTCGCCGAACGTTGTGAGGGTTATATTAACCAACGGTATCTATGAGATAGGCGATGTAATAGGAAATTGTCGTCCGCCGAAGGACGATGAAATTCCGAGCCGCAGATATCTGGCATACGGTTCGTCAATAACCCACGGAAGCCTGGCTATGGTACAGCCGAACACGTATGTTTCAAGGGTCGGCGAGGCTTTTAACGCGGACGTTATAAATATGGGCTTTGCCGGAAACGCAAGGCTTGAACCCGAAATGGCTGAATATATCGCAAACGATTGTTATTTTGACTTTGCGACAATAGAAATGGGTATAAATATATTGGATATAGACTGTGATGATTTCGAAAACCGTGTTCGGAATTTTGTAAGCACAATCGCAAGAGCACACAGCGATAAGCCGATATTCTGTACAGATGTGTTTTATATGCATCTGGATATGGAACAGGGCGATGTGCCGGATTGTAAGCCGCGTGCTTTCAGGGAGATTGTAAAACGCGTCACGGACGAACTTAACCTTCCGAATGTCACATATATCTGCGGAACGGATTTGATGTACGGCAGCAGGTTCTTGTCACAGGACGGAACTCACCCGAACGCAAGGGGAATGGAAGAGATTTCGAGAAACCTGATAAAGATAATTGAGGCCAAGATAGACTAAAACAAATAAACAAATCTAATATTGAAAGGAAATAAAGATATGTCTAAAGAACAGATATTTGAAAAAGCACAGGAAATAGCCGATTTAATCGCGCACAGCGACGAAAAGAAGGCGGCACAGGAGGCAAGCCGTCACCTTATGGAGGACAAAGAAGCATCAGAGCTTATAAGCGGCTATAACGAAAAAAGAGACGCGAAGATTTCAGAGTATCAGGGCAAGGAACCGACCCAGGAGGATATAGAGGCGGTAAACGAGTATCTTCAGGGCGAGTTTAATAAAATAATGAAGAATCAGATTATTCACGATTATGTTCAGGCAACAAGAACGTTTGAGATGATGCTCAGTCAGATGGACAATATCATAAAACAAGGTGTAGCCCCCGAACACAGCGGCGGCTGCGGCTGTTCGTGTGATTCGTGTTCGGGTTGTAACCATTAATATTTAAGTCTTTAGGACGGAGGAAGTCAAGTGGCTGAGATAATAGACAGAACAAAGCTCACCCCAATGATGCAGCAGTATTTTGCGGTTAAGGATCAGTAT
>CADBUP010000034.1 GCA_902797885.1 uncultured Ruminococcus sp. | reverse complement strand
CCTCCAGTTGGACTCGAACCAACGACCCTGCGGTTAACAGCCGCATGCTCTACCAACTGAGCTATAGAGGATTATTTAAAACTATATAAGATATTATATCAGAAAATTTGAATTTGTCAAGCACTTTTTTCTAAAAAATTGAAATTTTTTAATTTTCATTAAATAAGAGTTTTGCCTTTTCTATATCGTTTTCCGTCAAAACAACAATTCCGTTTTCCGAAAGCAGCTTTGTACAAATTCCCTCGCCGCTGATTTTTCGATTTCTAAAGCTTCCGTCATAAATGTGCGTTGACCCGCAGGCCGGGCTGTTATCCTTAAAAATCGCAAATAACACATTGTTCTTTTGCGCGGTCTCCAAAGCAAGCCGTGCTCCTTGTATATAGTTTTCGGTCACATCTTTGCCTTCGGAATTTATCACCATATCGCCGCGTATTTCCGACGGTGGACGCGGTGTGGAAAGCCCGCCCAAAACCTCGGGGCAGACCGGAATGAGCACACCGCTTTTCTTCCAGATTTCAAACAAATCATCGTTTATCGGCTTGCATTTTCCGTCGTATCTTGTACATTCGCCGTACAGACAGGCGGAAACAAGAATCTTTCTATCCCGATTATCGGTGTTCATCAGCGATTTACCTCCGGTTTCTTTTCGAGTATATTTAACTGGCTTAAAACAATAGCGGCAAACATCACAATACATCCGACAATTTCAATCGGAGCAGGGACGCTATGCAAAATTATTATGCCGAAGATGACAGCGAAAACCGATTCCATACTCATTATAATAGAAGCGGTAGAGGGGTCGGCGTATCTTTGACCGAGCGGCTGAAGCGTGTACGCAACGCCGCATGACATCAGACCCGAGTATAGGAGAGGAATTGTGCTCTGTAAAATCGAGTTAAGCGATGGATGCTCGAATATAAGACATAGAATGATGTTTATAACCGCATTTGTAAAAAACTGTATACACGAAAAGGCGATAACATTGACATCCGTCGCGGTAATGTCGATAAGAATAATATGTATGGCAAACAGTACAGCACAGACAAGCGTGATAATGTCGCCGCGGTTAATTGAACCGCCGCTTCCGGCAACGCTCAGCATATACAATCCGGCTGTAGCTATAAGCGCACAGACAACGGTTTTTAAAGTGATTTTCTTTCCGATGACCACGCTGATAATAGGAACAAAAATTATATACATCGCGGTGATAAAGCCCGACTTTCCTGGTGTGGTGAACTGTATTCCCCAGGTTTGAACGGTGCTCGCCGCACAGAGGACGCTTCCGCAGAGGATTCCGCTTATAAAGAGCTTTTTCTTTGCCTTTGGGTCGGGCGAAGATTTTTTCTCGCTAATAATCGCAAGAGGAAGAAGTGCCAGCGCGCCGAGAAGCATTCGGATTCCGTTAAAGCTATTGGGACCGAGAATACTCGCGCCGACGCTTTGTGATACGAAGCTTGCGCCCCATACCATTGCGGTAATCATAAGAATAAGACTTCCTTTAATGTTATTTTTGTTTGTCATATGTTTTTCTCGCTTTCAACATTTTAGATAATTGTATTATATATTTTTTTCGACAGAATTACAAGCTTTTTGCAGGAAAAAGTTGCACAAAAAAGCCGCGCAAACGGGGCTATACACCCGTTTGCGCAACAGAACACAGAAAATTTATTATTCAGGTATCAAAACATTTATTCACCACAGCCACAGCGATTTTCACGCGTGGTCTCTGCGGACTTTCCGCAGGAGCAGCCACAGCGGCGTTTAGTTTCCTCCGAGGCAGTCCTATGTGGCGGGAAAAATTCGTCAATCGGGAATCTTATGTCATTGAAGAGATTACAGGGATTGCCTTCTGTTGCAGAGGGACATTCTTGTGTAGGAATACAGAAGTCAACAGCGTCAATCAAAAGCTGTGTATCTCTTTCAAGACGGATGATTGAGAATAATCCATATGAAACAACGACGTGTCTTACATTATCAGAGATAACGAGGTCATCGTCAAAGCAACTGCAAATATTTTCGGGGAAGAAGTCAGACGAGCTTGTTGTTGAAAGCGTAGCAGGCGTCTCGCCATCACAGTCACAGCGACAGCCACAGCAATCCGGTTCAACTATCTTTGCGCTGAGCGCAACCGGTTCAACAGTCTCTACAACAACGGTAGGCATACCTGTGCACTGCCAGCTGCCCGAGATATCACAATTACTCTTGCGATTGAATTCTGACTTAAATATTTTCGAGTTGCCTTCCGAACCGAAAAGGATAACTCGCTTGTCAAATGTTGACAAACCATATACTGTTGTAGGATTCCGAACCCCGGTAAATACCTCTAATGTAGTGCGTACAAAGAACTTTAAATCAACCGAGAAATACCCGTTATTGAATGAGAGCGGTTCAATATTGGTATAAACCCAGATGATTTCAGCTCTTTTAAGCTTGACGTTAATTGCGTTTTCAAGTAATTCCTGGTCATCCTCGGTGAGATATACCCTTGCGTTTGATACGCAGTCGCGGTCACGGCAGGAGTCATAAATCTGATTTGTACTTATGCAAACCGGTTCAGCAAACTCGGATGCGCGGCGTCTGCGTGTTTCGATGGCTTCATCGGCCGCATCAGCCCGGACAGCTGCCGCTGCTTCTGCGGCTGATGTATCAGGAGCCTCGCATACGGTGAAGCAGTTACCTGAACCGTTATTATTTCTGCGGTTTCTTTCGTTTCTGTCACTCATATAATTCAACCTTTCCGTCTGCAAATTTATTATAAAGACCGTGCAGGCTGCGGTCATTATTATCATATGGACGGGTGTCATTTTTGTTACGCTGTTCGGACATAAAATTTTCATTCAAAACAACGATATACAAAAATTGTGCAGATTATCTAAAAATTAAAAATAAAATTGTTAATTATTCGGTTGATTTATCTTCTGAAATAAGTTACAATTAGAGTAATAAACGCAGTATATATGTACATATAAAATATTTTTTTATGCTGTGTTTCAGCTTATAAATATACGCTTTGCCCGCCCGTGGCAATGAGTATAACGGCACTATAATTTGCGGGCAGAAAGGTTATGAATTTTATGAAATTGTATGACACGGCTAATATCAAAAATTTCTGTCTCTTAGGACACGGAAACTCAGGTAAGACTTCGCTTGCTGAGGCAATGCTCTATACGGCGGGAAATACCGACCGGCTCGGCAGAACCGCCGACGGTAATACCGTTATGGACTTTGACCCTGAAGAAATTAAACGTAAGTTTTCAATCAGTACGGCTCTTGCGGCATGCGAGTGGCACGGCGTTAAGTTTAATATATTGGACACTCCCGGTTATTTTGACTTTATAGGAGAGGTTCAGGAAGCTGTTCGTGTTTCCGACGCGGCGGTTATCGTCCTAAGCGGTAAGTCAGGCGTCAGCGTCGGTGCCGAGAAAGCGTGGAAGTATTGTGAAGATAAGAAGCTACCGCGACTGATTTTTATAAACAAAGTCGATGACGAGCGTGTAAATTACCAAGGCGTTATGCAGCAGCTCAAAGAGAAATTCGGCAAGAGAATAGCACCGTTTCAGCTTCCGATACGCGAAGGAGAAAAAATAACCGGATTTGTAAATATAGTAGAGCGTGAGGCGAGAAAGTTCGACGGAAACAGAACCGTTACCGCTGAGATGCCGGATGAGGTAGGCGGCGAGCTCGAAGAGCTTCGCAATATGATTTGCGAGGCTGTTGCGGAGACCTCTGAAGAACTGATGGAGAAATATTTTTCGGGTGAGGAGTTCACTCTTCCCGAAATGTATTCGGCGCTTCGTGCCGGTGTTGCGGCGGGGGACATTGTTCCCGTTTTGTGCGGAAGTGCATATCATAAGTTAGGTATTTCATCACTTATGAATGCGATTGACGCGTACTTCCCTGCGCCGGACAGCGGTGATGATTTTATTATGGCAACCAAAAAGGACGGAACTCCGTCAAGAATAAAGGTTGATGTGAGCGATCCTATGTCGGCCTTGGTATTTAAGACGGTTGCTGACCCGTATGTCGGTAAGCTTTCATATTTTAAGGTATATTCAGGCGTAATGACACCCGATACAACCGTTTATAATATGAATAAGGATATAAACGAAAAAATCGGTAAGATATACGTTGTAAACGGAAAGAAACAGATTGAAGTGTCAAGACTTAACGCCGGTGATATCGGCGCTGTTGCTAAGCTTACCAAGACCGCAACAGGCGACACGCTCAGCGGTCTTAATCATCCGCTTGAGTTAGAGGGAATCGATTTCGTTAAGCCTAATATGTCTCTTGCTGTTGTTCCTAAGGTAAAGGGCGATGAGGATAAGATTGCTCAGGGTCTTACAAAGCTGATGGAAGAGGATAAGACCTTTAAGCTTGAAACAAACAAAGAGACACGTCAACAAATTTTAAAGGGCCTCGGTGATCAGCATATTGAGGTTATTGTAAGTAAGCTTAAAAATAAGTTTGGTGTTGATGTTTCGTTCGAGCCGCCGAAAGTTCCTTACCGCGAAGCGATTCGTAAACACGTTAAAGCAGAGGGTAAGCATAAGAAACAATCAGGCGGTCATGGTCAGTACGGTCATGTTTGGATTGAATTTGAGCCGGGCGATGACGGACTTGTTTTTGAAGAAAAGGTATTCGGCGGAAGCGTGCCGAAGGGGTACTTCCCGGCGGTTGAAAAGGGTCTTCTTGAGTCTATGCAGCACGGAGTTCTTGCCGGTTACCCCATGGTTGGGTTAAAAGCAACGCTTGTTGACGGCTCATATCACGATGTTGATTCAAGCGAAATGGCTTTTAAAATTGCAGCAAACCTCGCATATAAAGCCGGAATGGTTCAGGCGTCTCCTGTCATCCTTGAACCTATCGGGCATCTGAAGGTAACCGTTCCGGACAGCTATACCGGTGACATAATCGGTGATATAAACAAACGCCGCGGACAGATGCTTGGCATGAATCCCGTTGGAGATGGAATGACCGAGATAGAGGGGGAGGTTCCCGTTGCTGAGATGCACAGCTATTCGTCAGACCTTAGAAGTATGACGCAGGCGCGCGGAGATTTTGAGTTTGAATTTGACCGGTACCAAGAGGCGCCGAGTAATATAGCCGAAAAAATTATTGCGGCAGCAAAAACAGAATAAAGGTCAAGTATACACAAAACCTGTTGAGAAATCGACGGGTTTTGTGTTATACAAATATAATGAAAAATTTAACGCATTAATATCTCGAAATGACGGATAATCCGAACATAGATAGACTGATTAACCACGGGAAAAATCGTCTTTCAATACTCTTATTTGACAAATTTCATAATTTTTTTAAAGTTATAAGAAAGCTATTGCTTTTTTTGTGTGAAAGTGTTAAAATAATAAGTCGGTAGAATAAATGGGAGTGGTTAATAATGCAAAACTATACTATTTTTAGAGATGTCGCGATAATATTGGTTGCCGCTAAACTGTGCAGCATACTTGCGAGAAAGGTGAAAGCGCCTCAGGTAGTCGGTGAAATCATTGCCGGGCTTTTGATAGGGCCATGCGTACTCGGTTGGGTTGCGCAAAGTGATTTTATTTCACAAATGGCGGAAATAGGCGTTATTATACTTATGTTCTCGGCCGGCCTTGAAACAGACATGAAAGATCTTTTAAAAACAGGTCCCGTTGCATTCGCAATAGCGTGTATGGGTGTTCTTGTGCCATTGATTGGCGGAACGCTTTTGTATATGGTGTTTTATGGGTTTTCGCCGGTTGGAAGCGACGAATTTTATAAGGCTTTGTTTACGGGAACAATCCTTACCGCTACTTCGG
>CADBUP010000033.1 GCA_902797885.1 uncultured Ruminococcus sp. | reverse complement strand
CTCACAGCTGTTGTTAAGGGCAGTGATGTTACAGTTGACGGCATCAACGCTGCTATGAAGGCTGCTCAGTCTGAATCTTTCGGTTATAACACAGACCCGATCGTATCTTCAGATGTAATCGGTATGAGATTTGGTTCACTGTTTGATTCAACTCAGACAATGGTTTCTAAGATTTCTGATGACCTTTATGAGGTTCAGGTTGTTTCTTGGTATGATAACGAGAACAGCTACACCAGCCAGATGGTTAGAACTATTAAATACTTCGCTGAACTCGGCTAAGATACAGAGTAGACAATACGGCCGCCCGATGGAAGCTTTCCGGGCGGCCTTTTTAGTACAATGAACCTGACGGAATATATTAACATAAATTTCATATAATCTTCACATTTGCCCTATTGACATTTATTCGGTAAATGGATATAATAAATATAGTAGCATTTTTATGATAGTAAATAAAATGCTACTATATTTTGATGATAGAGATTTATGTTAAGGAGGGATAAATACGGATTCAAAACAAATACAGAAGCTGTTTCTTGCGATAATGCCGATATGGCATTATAAGCTGGCGAGACCGTTTAAGCGACTCTTGCTCGACAATGTCAGCCTTGATATGTACTATTGTATACAGATTGTACAGTTTACCGGGCGAGAGATGACAATGACAGAGCTTTCACGGGCAATGCATATGCAGAAACAGCGGATGACAAAGATTGTTGACGGACTGATTGAACATCGGCTCGCGGAAAGGGTTTCGGATCCCGCTGACCGAAGGATTGTCAAAATACGCTTGACGGATAGTGCGTTTGAATATATCGATAAGTTCCTTGATGAATATGCAGTATATTTCAGGGAAATTATAGACGGTATAAGCGATGAGGACAAAACTGAACTCGGCTCTGCTCTGCAAACGATATTTCGGATTTTGAAAGCCGTACCCGATGCAAGAGAAAGTGAACATCAAGGAAGAAAGGAAGCGAAAGTATGATAAAACGGCTTGCTGGCTGTATAAGGGAGTATAAAAGACCCACGATTTATACTCTGATTTTCATTGTGGGTGAAGCAATTATGGAAACAATTATTCCGTTTATTACCGCTCAGCTCGTAAATGACATAAAAGCGGGAACAAATATGAATGAACTTCTAAAAACCGGTTTAATTCTTACGATAATTGCCTGTGTTTCATTGCTTTGCGGCGGATTGGCGGGGTTTACCTGTTCAAAGGCTTCTGCCGGGTTTGCAAGAAATCTGAGAAGCGATATGTTCCGAAGGGTTCAGACATACAGCTTTGAAAATATTGATAAATTTTCATCTGCGTCGCTGGTTACCCGTATGACGACGGACGTTGCTAACGTTCAAATGTCATATATGATGATAATCAGAACTGCGGTTCGTGCACCGCTTATGCTGATTTTTTCGGTAGTGATGGCATATATAATGGGCGGGGCACTTGCATCAGCTTTTGTTGTTGTTATTCCGGTTCTTGCCGTTGGGCTTTGGATTATAGGAAAGAAAGCAATGCCGGCGTTCAGACGTGTATTTAAGAAGTATGACCGTTTAAACGAATCCATCGAAGAAAACGTCAGGGGTATGCGTGTTGTCAAAGGCTTTGCACGCGAGAACTATGAAAAGAAGAAGTTTGGCGCTGCCGCTGAGGACATCAGAGGTGACTTTACGCGTGCTGAGAGAATCGTTGCGTGGAATATGCCGCTTATGACATTTTGTATGTATTTTAATATGGTATTTATCCTCCTGGTCGGTTCAAAAATTGCTATTCAAAGCGGAGGACAGACCATAGATGTCGGTCAGATTTCAGCAATGCTGACCTATGGTGTTCAGATTCTGATGTCGCTTATGATGTTGTCTATGATATACGTTATGATTACCATGTCAGCGGAGTCAGCGAAGCGTATCTGTGAGGTTCTTGAAGAAGTTCCTTCGCTCGATGAACCCGAAAATCCGATTATGAGTGTTAAAGACGGTTCGATTGATTTTGACGATGTAAGCTTTAAGTATAGCGCAATGGCAAAGAGATATGCGATTGAGAATGTAAATCTTCACATCAAGAGCGGTATGACGGTCGGAATCATCGGCGGCACAGGCTCGAGCAAGTCGTCGCTTGTTCAGCTTATACCAAGGCTTTATGACGCTACCCGCGGAAGTGTAAAGGTCGGCGGTGTATATGTTAAGAATTATGATATAGAAACCCTGCGCGGAGCTGTTGCTATGGTTCTTCAAAAGAACCTGCTTTTCTCGGGAACTATAGCCGAGAATCTGCGTTGGGGTAATGAAAACGCGACCGATGCAGAGATAGAAGAAGCTTGTCGTCTTGCTTGTGCGGACGAATTTATTCAAACCTTCCCCGATAAGTACCAGACTAAGATTGAACAGGGCGGTACTAACGTTTCGGGCGGACAGAAGCAGAGACTCTGTATAGCGCGTGCCTTGCTGAAAAAACCGAAAATTCTTATTCTTGACGATTCGACCAGCGCGGTTGATACAAAGACAGACGCAATGATAAGAGATGGGTTTAAAAAGTTTATACCTGAGACAACAAAGCTGATAATTGCTCAGAGAATTGCTTCGGTTCAGGAGGCAGACGCAATTATCGTAATGGATAACGGTAAGATTGCGGATATAGGTACGCATGACGAATTGTTACAGCGGAGTGAAATTTACCGCGAGGTTTATGAACAACAGTCGAAAGGAGGCACCGAAGATGAAGAAAAATAAAAAGATGAACGGCGGCGCGTTTAAGCGCGTTATAAAGATGCTTTTTAAGTTTTATCCGGTGCTCTTGCCGCTGACAATATTTTGTATACTGTTTTCGGCGGCTGCGGCGGCTGTTCCGGATATATTTATCCAAAAGGTAATAGCTATTATAGGAAAGTTCAGTGAGACAAGAGATTGGGCGGCGGCAAGCGGAGAACTTATGCCGAAGATATATCTTCTTGTGGGTATATATATCGTTTCACTCATTGCTATAGTTGTGTATACTCAGCTCATGGCGTTTATCACTCAAGGCTTTTTGTGCAAGATGCGCCGTGCTATGTTTAACGGGATGCAGGACCTTCCTATTAAATACTTTGATAAAAACAAACACGGCGATATAATGAGTCACTATACGAACGATATAGATACGCTCAGACAGCTTGTGTCACAGGCGCTTCCGGCGCTTTTAAGAGCCGGCTCGGTGGTAATATGCGTATTCTTTGTGATGCTCTATTACAGTCTTTGGATGATCCTTGTTCTCCTTATTGGTGTTGTCGCTATGATGTTTGTATCGAAGAAGCTCGGCGGCGGCTCGGCAAAGTATTTTATAAGACAGCAACAGTCACTCGGCCGTGCCGAAGGTCTTATCCAGGAGATGATGAACGGACAGAAGGTTATAAAGGTTTTCTGTCACGAGAGAGAATGTGAAGAAGACTTCGACAAGCTCAACGACGCCCTGTACGAGGACAGCAGAAAGGCAAATGCCTATGCGAATATCTTAGGACCGATTATACAGAATATAGGTAATATACTGTATGTTATCGTAGCTATTTCGGGCGGAATCTTTCTTCTTTTGAATGTTAAGAACGTAAGCATCTCAAGAGCGGCATTGGATATAAGTATTGTTGTTCCGTTCCTCAATATGACGAAACAGTTTACCGGTAATGTCAACCAGCTTTCACAGCAGATTAACGCTATCGTTATGGGTGTTGCCGGTGCAGACAGAATTTTTGAACTTATGGACGAAAAGCCTGAGACTGATGATGGATATGTAACTCTTGTAAATGCCGAAATAGCAAAGGACGGAACGATTACCGAAACCGGCAAGCATACAGGACATTGGGCATGGAAACATCCTCACGGTGACGGAACGCTGACATATACCGAACTCAAAGGCGATGTCAGAATGTTCGATGTGGACTTTGGCTATGAAGAAAATAAGCAGGTTTTATACGGCGTATCAGTTTATGCCGAGCCGGGTCAGAAGGTTGCATTCGTCGGTGCAACAGGTGCGGGAAAGACAACAATAACCAACCTGATTAATCGTTTCTATGATATAGCCGACGGAAAAATCAGATATGACGGAATCAATATTAACAAGATTAAGAAGTCGGATTTAAGACAATCACTCGGCATAGTCCTCCAGGAGACAAACCTCTTCACCGGAACGGTTATGGATAATATTCGCTATGGCAGACTTGACGCTACTGACGACGAGTGCCGCGAGGCGGCAAGGCTTGCGGGTGCAGATGACTTTATTACAAGACTTCCGAGCGGATATGACACCGAGCTTTCAAATAACGGCGCAAACCTTTCTCAAGGTCAGAGACAGCTTATCGCCATTGCGCGTGCGGCTGTTGCGGATCCGCCGGTTATGATTCTTGACGAGGCGACATCCTCGATTGATACCCGCACCGAGGCGATAGTTCAGCGCGGTATGGATAAGCTTATGGAGGGCAGGACGGTGTTTGTAATAGCACACAGACTGTCCACCGTTATGAACTCGGATGTGATTATGGTGCTTGACCACGGGCACATAATTGAACGCGGAAATCATAAAGACTTGATTGCACAGAAGGGAACGTATTATCAGCTTTATACAGGAGCGTTTGAACTCGAATAGAATAATTCCCCGAATTAAAATGAGCTGTTTAAAAGGTCGTTTGACCTTTTAAACAGCTTTTGCTTTTACAGGGGGATAGAGAAAAAGCTTTGGAAGTTTTTTAACATCCCCGTTGGGTTTTAGTGTATGAATAAGGGTAACTAATCTTCGTCGGTTCTCTCCCGAAGGAAGAAGGAAAGAGAATCCTCAGAAAATTCAGCGTCAAAGCCCTTCGTTTTTAGAAAGTCCGATATAAATGACTTTACCGAATCCGAGGCAGGTGCATCAAGCGAAAAATGCTGACCGCTGCAGCAATCATGAAAATGCAGCAGAATCTTATATTTATTATAGAGCATTTCTTTAAAATCGATTACTTCATTTAATGTTAAGTTAATCATTCACATCACCTTATTTTTGAGTCAAAACTATATTTATCATCAGTATTCTGTGTATTAATATTCTGGGTTATTCATCAAACAAAATATATTATAACACAACTCAATTTCGGTTTCAACTTAAATATCACATTTCATATTTGTTTCCTTATGATTTAACGCACAAAAAGATTTATGCAAAGTTATTTAAGAGGAATAGAAATCACGGTTTTACCGAGTTCGGATGAAGAAGCGTAAACCTTAAGCCGACCGGGTTCCTTGCCGACGCGGACGGCAAGGGAACACTTGCCCGCTCTCATCTTCCTGCCCGGGCATTGCGGCGGAATATGGTCGCATATATCAGAGCCCGTACCGACAACCTGACCGAGACTGTTGGCAGAGAACTTAATAAACGCCTCGGCATCAGGAACCTCGCGGCCTTTTTCGTCTACACAGACGCAGGTCAAAAGTAACAAGTCTCTTCCGTTTGCATATTCGACCTTGTTATCGGGAATAAGCTTAAGCCCAACCGGCCTACCGGTGGTTTCAACAACTTCTTCTGTACAAATTTGCCCCGAAATTTTGCCGACAGCTTTCAGGCATCCGGGTTTATAGTAAACCTCCCATTCGCCGTGACCGTAACGTTCGATTTTTTGTGTGCCGAGAGACTTTTCGTCTAAGAAAAGCTCCACTTCGTCGCAGTTGGTATATACCCATACATTAATCGGCTCGCCCTCTAAACCGCGGTGATTCCAATGCGGAAGAATGTGAACCATTGGCTCGTCAGTCCAATGCGATTTGTTCTGATAAAATGCGTCCTTCTTTTGTAAGTATAAATCTATCGCTCCCGAAACAGAGCAAAGACGCGGCCAGATACATTCACCGCGATGCTCAAAGGCAATCCATTGAAAGCTTCCGGCGACCCATTCTCGGTCGGTTATAAACTTCCACGTCTTTTCTCTGCCTAAGAACCATTCGTTATTATCCTTATCATAGGCGCTTGTGAAGGCTTTAAAATCATCATAATCTCCGCGAACTGAGCTTGTTGCACAACATTCGGTTGAAACGAAAGGCATGTCAGGATAGCGCTTATGTATCTCATCGTATTGAGCAAGGTTATAATTAACACCGATAACGTCGACTAAATCAAGAACGGTCGAATTAATCGGATCGTTTGAAACAGCGGTGGTTATCGGCCGCGAGGAATCAAGGCGTCTTGCCGCCGCAATCATACTTCCGGCTATTCTGCGTCCTTGTTCTGTTACGTGTTTTGGCTCTTCGTTTCCGACGGACCAGAGAATAACCGACGGATGGTTTCGGTCACGCTTGATTAAGGCCTCGAGCTGAGCAATCCCCTCATCGGTGGATTCATACCATCTTGTCTCATCCATAACGAGAATTCCGTTTTCGTCCAATGCGTCCATCGTTGCTTCTGCATGCGGATAATGCGAGGTTCGATATGCATTTGCACCCATTTCTTTTATCAAATCTATTCGATAACGGTATACGTTATCGGGAACTGCCTTGCCTGTCAGGCCGTAATCCTGATGCGAGCATACTCCTTTAAGCTTTACCTGTCTGTCATTTAGGATAAAACCCTTTTTACTGTCGAATTTAAAGGTTCTAAAGCCAAATTTCGTTTTCGTTTCGTCGATGGGTTCTTTTCCGTCCGATTTGTATATCCTTGTGATAAGCGTGTACATATTCGGCGAATCAATGTCCCAAAGCTTTGGGTTATCTACTCTCACACATTGATTAACCGTTGCCTTGCTTTTTAATTTTGCCGTCAGCTCCGTCTCGGTGTGAGCAAGCTCTGTGCCATCGCTGTCGGTTAAGGCCGAATAGAGACGAATACTTTCATCATTTAATAATGCGTTTAAAACGGTTGTTTCAATATTGACATTCCAGCCGTCATCGGTTTTAACAGGATTTACAAAGACTCCCCACAGGTCAATGGCGATGGGAGCCGTTTTAATCAACCAAACATGACGGTATATTCCGCCGCCCTGATACCACCAGCCTTCATGGGTCGAACAGTCGGTGTAAACCGAAAGCACATTTTCTTTATCGAAGAAAGCAATGTCGGTTATGTCAACTTCAAACGGGGTGTACCCACAGAAATTATGTTTCATAAGACAGCCATTTAGATAAATCGTTGCATCTGTGGCAATCCCTTCAAAATACAGCGTTATTCTCTTATCTCTGTCACTTTCATCTAAGGTAAAGTGCTTTCTGTACCACGCGTTTTCATATTTTAAATAGCCGAGAGCCTGAGGATATTCTTTGCTCGGGGTTCCTTCTATTACATAGTCATGCGGAAGGCTTACATCCTCCCATAAATCGCCGCTCATCTTAGCGGGATTATATGAATCGGATATGTCGATATAATCATATGAAGCTGGGCCTATCAACATTCTTTCGGTCTTTGCACCTATATAGTCGGGACCTTTCATAACAGTATTGCGCATTGGTAAATCGCCGCGGTGGAACTTCCAGTTATCATCAAATAAGATTTTTTCTCTCATTACCTTACCTCCAAAACGTTTGTATTATTATGCTAAGTATAACATATTTCGGTGGTCCGGACAATGTAATTTACTGTTGTTTATATGCACAAAACGGCTATTAAATTAAGTATGTGTTTTTGAATGTGTAGGAAAAACTTGACTTTGCTTATAAGCTGTGATAATATAATGGTATTAAACATAGAAAGGAATTGTAGCTATGTCAGAAAAAGTTAAAAAGTTTATAGAATCTCATTGGGATGAGTGCATAAAAGAAAACAGGGAGGATGAGGATACCCTTATCGGTATGCCGTATCCGTATATAGTTCCGGCAGTGGGACACTTTGATGAAATGTATTATTGGGATACATATTTCACAAATAAAGGTCTTGAACTCTGCGGAAGGATGCAGCAGGTTAAGAATAATACCGATGATATGCTTTATCTGGTCAAGAAATACGGCTTTATGCCGAACGGAAACAGAACATATTATCTTCTCCAATCACAGCCGCCGTTTTTATCGGGAATGGTGAGAGATGTATATGATTATTATAAAGACACGGTTTGGCTGAGTGCGGCATACGATGTTCTCAAAATCGAGTATAATTTTTGGATGTCAAAGCGAATCACGCCGATAGGTCTTAACTGTTATGCTTGTATATGTGACGAAGGCCGTGTTGAGGGTCTGTCAAAATGTTTTGAAAAGCGTGCCGGCTATATGCCCGAGGGTGATAAATATTTGATTGCTTTGCACTGTGGCATAACCTGTGAGAGCGGATGGGATATAAATCCGCGCTGGGGAATCGAAGGGTATAACTATGCCCCTGTTGACCTAAATTCACTTATGTATATGTTCGAGGATAATATGGCTTACTTCTCCGGAGAACTCGGCAGGGGAGAAGAAGCGCTATGGAAAGAGAGGGCGGCTGTCCGTCGTGAGCGAATGATTAGATATATGGAGGACGAGAACGGCCTTCTTATGGACTATAATTTCGAGACGGGAAGAAGAAGCGAAATCTTTTCGGTTGCATCGCTGTATCCGTTGTATGTAGGGCTTGCTGAGACAAGACACGCGAAGGCCGCCGCTGAAAATCTGTACAGGCTTGAGGCTGATTACGGGGTATTTACCTGTGAAAAGAACGACACTAAAGGAACGTTTCAATGGGATTATCCTAATGGTTGGGCATGCCTGCAATATATTGCTATTATCGGCTTTGATAAATATAAGTATTTTGACATTGCGCAAAGGCTTGCCAAAAAATATTTAACACTTGTTGAAAAGGTTTTTGATGAAACGGGAAACCTATGGGAGAAGTACAATGTTGAGGACGGAAGCTTAAATGTCAGCAACGAATATGAAATGCCCGCAATGATGGGATGGAGCGCAGGTGTGTACCTTGCGGCGGAGAATTATTTAATCAATAAGGCGTAAAAATAAAATACATAGATTACTTAAAATAAGATTTTAGGTGATAGAGAGCCTTTTGAAGAACTTATTGATGACAAGGATGACGTGGATTCCGGTGTCAAAAATGAAATAATGGGACAAAAAATATCATATAGATATAACACTAAGAACAATTAAAACGGAGGTGTTATATCATATGATATTTTCTTTTTTACAGACGGTGATAAATTCGGTGACACTACTTCTTTCGTATATATCAGGAACCAGTTCGTTCCCGAAACCGCTTAGTGCAGAGGAAGAAAGAAAGTATATCGAACTGTATAGAAGCGGAGACAAACACGCCAAGGAGGTACTGATAGAGCATAATTTAAGGCTTGTAGCACATATAGCGAAGAAGTATACCGGAAGCGTGCGGGACAGCGAGGATATTATTTCAATCGGCACGATAGGGCTGATAAAAGGAATTTCAAGCTTTGACCCGTCTAAAGGCACGCGGCTTGCTACATATGTTGCCAGATGTGTCGATAATGAAATACTTATGCTTATGAGGGCACAGAAGAAGACGCAGGGGGATATTTCACTAAACGAAACTATCGGCACAGATAAAGAGGGCAATCAGATTATGCTAATCGATGTTATGAAGTGCGATAATGCGGATATTTTTGATAAAATAAATTCAGATATACAGGTTCGGCAATTATACAAGAACATAAAGGATGAACTTGATGACAGAGAGCGAAAGGTAATACTTTTAAGGTATGGATTGAGCGGAAAGAGGTGTCATACCCAAAAGGAAGTTGCTAAGATGCTTAATATATCGCGGTCGTATGTTTCGAGGATAGAAAAGAAGGCGGTCGGCAAGTTAGGAAAGAATATAGTCGATAATTCTTAAAAACAATTTGATAATTAAAAAACAAATACTGCCCTGATGAGAGCAATCCCTCATTTTGTGTAAACCTCAAAATTTACTCCAAAATGATAATATAATCTAAGTAATTTTTGTGGGCTGAAAGCCGGATT
>CADBUP010000032.1 GCA_902797885.1 uncultured Ruminococcus sp. | reverse complement strand
TTTAGCAAATGATACCGCCTATATCCCCGTCGGAATGTTGATTAGAATAAAAAACTATTATGTTTCACAGAATTGGGACAGACGAGTATATTTGAATCCTCTTGGAAACTTAGAGGTAAGACAATACGCTGTCGGCGGCGGGTACTTCCCGGCAGGCAGATATAATGTTGTAATCAGTCCGCCCATAGATGTAAGCGGTGAAAACAGGTATACCCCCGAAAATTATATTAATGATGGTGAAGATTTCTTTATAGGTTCGGTATATGGTTTTGATAACAGAGATTTCACTCATACCGAAATTAACGGATATTACTTTCCGACTGACGCACATAAGTGTATTCTTGTTGATGGTGATAATAAAGTTATTGCGGTTCTGCCGTATGAGAATTTCCGTCACGAAAGAGTTGACCCTACACCGCACGGTGTTTCAAGCTGGGAACTTGCAAAACGATATATTGATGATGTTCGCTCGGATTTATTGTTGAACCGTCCTAATGCAATTCCGTATGGGCGCGGCGGCTTGAATGTTTGCCAAAACATTCCCCAAATATCACAAGACGGGGAAAAGTATCAGTATATGCTTCCGTACTGTTTTGTGGATTTCAGATATGTTGTTAAATAAAGGGAGAAAGTAAAAGGGTTACAAACGGATATGACAACAAACGAGATTAAACAGGCTTAATCGATATGGATTAACGAAAGTGAAAAAATTATAGCCGTTAAGATAATACAATGAAAGAAGATGTTTTACAAGTAGTATCAGAAACCGCAAAACGCATTTGTACAAACGGGAAAAAACAGTCGGAAACGATTGCGTCCTCGCCATTTTTGTAGTATAATATTTGTAAAAAAAGCCGGAAGTTGTGGAGGTGTAAATTATGGACGAGATATGGAATACGCTTTATACTGCAGCAAAAGCCGTGTTAAAGCCTCGTAATGTTTCCGAAATTATAGAAGCGGCAGGTGTTGGCGCTGCTGTGGAATCCGTATCGGGGAAAATATATGTGGGCGTTTGCATTGACGGCGCCTGCACTCTCGGAATATGTGCGGAACGAAATGCAATCTTTAATATGATTACAAACGGTGAAGATTCAATTAAGCGAGTTATTGCGGTTAATTGGGACGGAAAAGTGCTTGCGCCGTGCGGTGCTTGCAGAGAACTAATGACGCAGCTTATGCCCAAAGAATACAGAAATATCGAGGTTATGCTTGACTATGAGGGTAACAGGGTTGTTACTCTTGGCGAACTAACCCCCGAATGGTGGATATAACAGCAGAAAATTCAGTTTATATAATAGCTTATAAGGCAATCCGCACGGGTTGTCTTTTTTTCATACCCAAAGTTTTTAAGGAGGTGTTGCCTATTGCAGGAAGGAAACGACATGCAAATGGAATACGAGAAATGCTCAAAGAGAGCATATAGCGGCGGTTTCGGGTAAAAGCATCAAGTCAAGACTTGGGTTTGAGAGGGTAAAAATTTGATTTTGATATATGTAATGTATTTATATTAAAAGTGCGGTTTTTGCGTGCCAAGAGTGATAATTTTGAAAAGGCCGATTTTCGAATATGATGCTAAGTGTTGAAAAATGGATTTTCCATTGACATAAGCAAAATTTTATGTTATGATTAATATGCATATTAGTTAATAAAGGAGGCTTGTATGTTTTATGCGAAAAGACGGCATCGAAACGAGAAATAAAATCCTGACCGTCTGCGTCCGTTTATTCCTGGAACAAGGTTACAGAAACACTACAATTACACAAATTACAGAAGACGCAGGCATTTCGAGGGGTAGCTTTCAAAACTTCTTTCCGACAAAGGACGCTGTTTTAATGGAACTCGTGAAAACGATGTTCGGCGGACAATTCGGTGCGGCAAGAAGCATTGTCGGCGATAATTTACAACCGGTTTATGTCTATGCCGTGGAAACGGCGATACAGCTTACACTCACCGAGTTGAATGAAAGTTTGAGAGAAATGTATATTGAATCATACACCGTGACGGATATTGCTGAATATATCTATCTTCAAACCACGGCAGAATTAAAACAGATATTCGGTGGAAACTTTCCCGAATATACCGAATGTGATTTTTATGAAATCGAAATCGGCACATCAGGGCTTATGCGCAACTATATGGCGAAAAAATGTGATATCCATTTTCCGCTTGAACATAAGCTGAGCCGCTTTCTGACGGCGGCAATGCGCGTTTATAAAGTTTCGGAAGAAGAACAGGAAAAGGTGCTTGCATTTGTTGCGGCATTGGATATAAAGACGATTTCCACAGAGATTATGCATAAACTGTTTGCAATGTTGGAAATGAAATATGATTTCAAGCTGTCTAACGACGGAACGGAGGAATGAAAATGAAAAGATTATTATTGATATTTTTCGCACTAATTTTGACATTTTTTGCAGCGGTAGCATATGCAAACGGAGAAATACCCGAAACCCACAGCCACTATATCTGTGGAAAAAGTGACTGCACGGAAAATCACAAAGGAACCGTAACTTGGCAGGCGTGGAACGGTGATACCGCGGTCGGCACGGTAGGCGATACCTCAAAAACGGCGATATATTTATATTTGGAAAAAGATATTACCATAACAAGCACACTCGATATTCCCAATGTCACCGTATATCTTTGCCTTAACGGCAAGACGCTTACGATAGATAACGCGGGAAACCCGGCTGTTCGTGTCGGCAAAAACCAAACCTTCGTACTCTGCGACTGCAAGACCGGCGGTAAAATTACCGGTGCAAAGGGTTCTGCACAAAAAGACGCTGTAAGATTCGGCGCAGTAAACTGTCAGTCGGGCAGTCAGTTTGTGATGTACGGCGGCAGCATATCCGACAACACGGTCGAGGGAGCAAACGGCGGCGGTATTTTTGTAAACGGCGGTACATTTACTATGTACGGCGGCTCGGTGAATAATAATAAGGCGCCAAACGGTTCGGGCGGTGCAATTTCTGTGGAAAACGGCAAAATAGATATCTACGGCGGCGAGATGAAGGATAATAGTGCAATAAACGGCGGAGCCATACATATTAAAGGCAATACAACCGGTGAAATCCGCAATATAAAAGCGGATAACAATGCCGCGGCAGGCGGTAAAAACAGTATGGGCGGTGCGATTTTTACCGAAACAAGCGGCATCATAAAAATCTACGATGTTGAATTAAGCAACAACAAAGCGGTAAGCGGCGGCGGCGTTTATCTTAAATTTGCCTCGAACAATATTTATGCGAAAATATATAACGCCAATATACACCATAACTCTGTTACCGGCAACGGCGGCGGTATTTTTCTCGATGGCAACGACACAAATAACCCGTCTACTGACATATATGACAGCAAAATATGTGATAATGATTCCGGCAATAACGGCGGAGGCATTTTTGCAACATCGGGTGCTATGCTTAATTTATATGGAGGCACTATCAGCGGTAACACTTGTGCGGTAAGCGGCGGCGGCATCCGTGTGGCAAGCAGCACGTACATTGCCGTTGTCAACTACAAAAACCCACTTTACATAAATGGGAACAAGGCAGTCGACGGAGGCGGTATTTCCACAGCCGCCAATTCGCTGAACATCATTGGAAAATGTGAAATTGAGGGCAACACCGCAACGAACCGAGGCGGCGGTGTGTATATAAACCGCAGTTCTATGTTTCTGTTGTTTAACCAAGCAACGGTAACAAAGAATACAGCTACCCAAGGCGGTGGAATTTACTTAAACAAAGACAATACCGGAAATGAACTTGAAATCTTAGGAGGCACAACGATAATCGGAAACACCTCGTCTACTGACGGTTCGGCAAACAATCTCTACCTTAACAACGGCAGAATGTTCCAATTCCGCAAAGGTCTGACAGGTACTGAAAAGGTCGGGGTGTCCGTAAGCGAAACACCAACGTTTTCTGAACCGGTGGATATAGAATATGTATTTGATGAAGAGTGGCACGACACGGCCGGCGACCGTTCAAACCTCATAATACCGGATAATGACGATTACAAAGTTATATACAAAAATAATAAGCATTGGCTTATTCTCAAACCGTCGCTGACGCTGACTGCAGACAAAATATCTGTTTCAAACCTCGACAAACCTGCAACTCTATATGTGGCAAGCTATGGCGGCGACAAACTTTTGGATATAGAGACAATGCCGCTTAGCAGCATAGAAAAGAAATCTGTTGATGTTTCCGAAATCGGATTGAATACGAAAGGCGCAACAAAAATAGCGGCTTTCCTTTGGGATAGTAATATGAGCTCGCTCTGTGACAGCGAGTCGGCTGAAATACCCACAAAATAAAAGGCTGATATGCCGAATCAAGCGACAAAAAATGAATACCTAAATTAGAAGCACTTATTTTCAATTTTGAAAATAAGTGCTTTTTCATACCCAAAACACAGAAAGAAACGAACAAGGCGATTAATTGAGCGAGGGACGATTTTGGAAAACGTAATCAGAAATGCGAAGGAATTTTCAAATGAGCAGTTTCAGGCTCTTTTAACCGAGATTTTTTCGGACGAATTTACAAAGTGAAAAATCAAGAATTTTCGGGAGCATACGGCGGGAGTGGGAAATCCCTTGTCTAAACAATCGCGCACTTATTCACCGCGTCATAGAAACCAGGCTAAAATGATTGTTTTTTCGCCGCTTTTGTGGTATAATATATAAATATCACAAAAGATATTAAGTGTTTTACTTTTGGAGTGTGATAGAATTGAATTTAGCTATGCAGACCTTGGACAGGCTGATTGAAAAATATGGAATGGTTGAATATATTCGTGACTATTATGCAGCAATAAATGGTCGGCTGAAAATGATATATACAAAAGACGAGTTTTATGTTGCTGAAGATTTAACATATCAGCCGTGGCTTTCGATAAACGGAGTTATTCCAAATGATATGTCGGATAGCTTTCTTTTTGATATGCTTACCGACTATATCAATAATAATAAATATATTGCTGTATATACAAATATAGATCGTGTTGCTAAAATTCTTGAAACTTTTGAGATTTTAACTTATCACGAAGATTTTCTTGTTGGCGAATTAACAGATGTTCCTAATGCTGACAGTTCTGATATTCGCTTGGCGACGGTTGATGATTTACCCTTTATAAGTGATACATATTATCGTTCCGGATACGAGCAATTATTTAACAGAATTAAAGCAAAACAAATGTGGGTTGCGACTGCCGACAATGAAATCAAAGGAAATGAATAATATATGATTAAATTTGTTTTATCCGCAGATTAAAACTTAATATCACAAAAAGACTTCGGAAATAAAACCCAAGCCAATTAAATTTGGTAGGCGAATTTACGTATTTGGCATAAGTACATAAGGTTTGTTATCACATAGTACAGCAAAAATAATATTGCACAGTTTTCTTGCAACAGTACCTATGGCAGTTAAATGATGTTTTCCTCTTGCTCTCAGAGATTGATAATATTCAGAGAGAACCGGGTCAGAAAAAGCGGCTAATGAATCACACCTAAAACATTAAGCGCTTTTGCGGCATTTTAGCACCAGAGCACCACAAACGAAAGGAGTCTTTTTATGTCTAAATCAATCCTGATTGATAAAGGAATTATATTAAAAAACGGGGAAATATGCAAAGACAAAATAAATCTTGTTTCAGGAGCAATCACCCAGCCGTTTGCAGAAATGGTCTGGGCATCAACAGGCGGCGACAAGGAAACGATAAACCGTTTTACCGATATACTTGTAACTATGAACAATGATACCGAAAGAGATAGGCTATTCAATATTATTCAAATGTGTTACGGACTTATGGGCGTCATGTTTTCCGATGAGGCGGCGTGTATGAATGAAAATTCGGCTGTGCTGAAATATTTTATTTTTTCATTCATAGCTGATTTCGGAGAAATTATGCAGGAATATTTATCAGAAAAATTTAATAAAGACAACACGGCAATGTCAAATTGACATTGTTTTTTTGTTGTAAAATTGAAAGGAATTTTGAAAATGAAACAGAAAAATAATGAGCAGCTATGCCCTAAATGTCAGACGGGCTACGACACATATTTGCTTGACAACAAAAATCCGTTTTGCCCGTACATTCATTGCCACAAAGGAACAAGCTGCACAATGTTCAAACCGTTAAAAGAAAATACAGACCGAGAGCGTCAGGATTGATAAAAAATCCCGACGCTTTTTTAATTTCACAGGAAAGGAGATTTTTGAAATGGCAGTTTTCAGAATAGACAAAACGCGCGACTATACCGTGATGAGCAACCACCATTTGAGAAATACGGAATTATCGTTAAAGGCAAAGGGGCTGTTATCTCTTATGCT
>CADBUP010000031.1 GCA_902797885.1 uncultured Ruminococcus sp. | reverse complement strand
CTGTATACCACTGATAATAAGATACAATCCATCCACACCAATATTCAGGAGAACAATCATATTCGGTCTGCACTTCCGGGAGGTCTTGTTCAATTCCTGCTTTTATAATAATTTCGTGCACAAGTTCTGTTCCTGATAATCCCGAAATGATTTTAGGTACGCCGTTTCCAAACTGTGTGGCAAATCCGGTTGTGATAAATAAATCAAAGAATTTCTGCAAGCTCATCTTACAAGCATTTACCGCATAGTCTGCTGCTTCACCCAAGTTTCGCATTGCATCATCTAAATATTGTTCATCGTAAGCGTGCATCATCAGGGGTTACCTCCTCACGAATAATATCTCTCATATAAAGTCCGTTTAAATCTTCTTTTTCAAGTTCAGCATTAAATGATTCTCTTGCTTCATCGTCTCGTGCTTTACGTTTTGCATAGTAGATTGTATTATCGCAAACTTCATAAGAAACAAACTTAATCTCATCAAATGCTTTTTTACTCTTTAAAACAATCTGTTCTCCAAGCTTGCCGAGTCGCATAGCATAAGATAGCTGATTGAGAGAAATTTCGTTATTAACAAAAGCTCTTGCAAACGAGAAATAAGAATCGTCAGCACGATATCCGATAATTGCATCGTAGCCTTCTATGTCGGGCATAAAATGTTCGATAAGCCATTCACGACCACGCTTCATAACCGGGGTTGATAAACGAACCTTTCTGTTCCTCATCAAAATTGCAAGCCAATGTAAAATGGTATATTCATCAGATGAAAGATTTAAAACCTTAAGGTTTGACATATCAATCTCATATTTATTTACAAATCCGTCTACATCTTCGGTACAAGCCCATTCTTTTGCGAGTTCAATATGCTCTGTGCAATAAAAACCTCTGCCATAATCATTATAGGTTTTACCTTTACCAAATTGAGGTTTTTCAATAATTTCAGGCGAGCCGTGATATATTGTTAACTTACTCATTTTGTCATCTCCATACTTCTGTAGAGTTATATACTTACATTATACTCCCACAGAAGTATTTTGTCAAGGCCTCTGTGGGAGTTTGTAAAAAAACATATATTATTCTAAGTCGTAAAGGATATCTTCTAAATCCGCAATAGCTTCCTCAACGAAGTCTACTCGCAATTTTTCATTGTCAACGATACCCTTCCGGCAAACGAACTCCTGAAGTTTTTATAATTATATGTAACAAAGAAAAAGCTTCCTGTATAATTTCGTTCTCAATCATAAATTCAAGAGAACTATAAAGATTTACTACCTCCTCTGCCGAAACTTTTTTACATAGTTTGTCAACCATAGGAGAGATTATTGCTCCTGATACTGCATTAATTATATGTGCGTTCATAATAGCACTCCTTTCTTGAAATTATATATGTAAAATTTGTATTGTTATTTTTTGTATTGAATACGGAGATGTACATAAGTGGTCATTGCCGACCTGACTCGAAATCCAGTGATGTATTAAGAACATTTATCGGCTGAACACCGCATAAATAAAGGGTTTTTAGAAAAATTTAATATTGCTATTTTCGCAGTTCCCTCAAAAAGTTCCCTCATTAACAGTCCGCAAGGCTTACGGCACCTGACAAAGCGGTTAATAACGATACCTTTGATGTTGCATCAAGATGAGAATATGTATTTGCCGTTGTTGAAAAATCACTGTGTCCGAGCCATACTTGAATATCTTTCAGAGTTATTCCGTCGTGCTTGCCTTTGTTCAATAGAAGCGACGCACAAGTATGTCTTAAATCGTGAAAACGAATCACACGCATATTATTCTTCTCTAAAAGCCGTTTCCACGCCGGTGTAATATAATCGGGTAATATCAACCCTCCAAGCTCATCTACCATTACATAATCAAGCCATTTTTTATCGTATGACCGCTTAAATTTCTTTTGGTACTGTCCTTGCTGCTTTCTGATTTCAATCAGTCTGTCTTTTAAGTCCTCATTAAGCGGCAAAGCTCTAAGACTTGATTTTGTTTTTGCCCTGTCTTTTGCAACAATAGTCTTTTTGCCGTCAATATTCGGCGTAGTAACCGTGTGATTAACATAGAAAACATTGTTGTCAAAGTCTATTGCAGACCAGCGAAGTCCCACGATTTCACTTCTGCGAAGTCCGTAAAAGCCTCCGAAAATTACAGGCAATTCCAATTTTGTGTTCTTTGTCAGTCTTATTACCTCGCTCAATTCGCTGCTGTTATAAAACTTTCCGACAAATTGATTCTTCTCCGGCTTGTCAACTTCTTCAATGGGATTTTCTTTAATATATCCCATTTTCCTCGCATAGCACAACGCAAGTCTTATAATTGCGTGATAATGAATTACCGTATTTGCCGTTACACGCTCAAGCTGAACATCATAAAAATCTTGAATATCCTCTGCGGTAAGTTCGCCGAGTGTTATTCCTTTTTCCTCGAAATAAGGAGCTATCGGATTATTTATGTTTCCAACATAAGCTGAATAAGTTGTCGCTTCGATTTTCTTTTTCCTTTTGAGCGTTAAAGGCACATATTTTTTCAGATAATCCGAAAACAATAAAAACTGCACTTGGTCTTTCGGAAAATCATCTAAACTCATATCCTCTGCCGCTTTTGTTGAAATAACGCTTTTAACATTTACTACGGCGGCATCTCCTGTGTTCTCAATCTGTATTTTTTGATTTACACAAAGATTAACCTTCTCGCCTTTGCTTATCGGTATTTCAAACTCACATAAAACCTGTTTGAGAATTGCCTCTGCTTTTTTCTTATTGCCACGCACGGGGAGTTTTGTCGGAAACCACTTCTGCTTCCTTTCCTCGTTTTCTCCATAATAGTTTATGACTGCATAGTATAGTCCTTTTTTCTCTCGTATAGTTCCTGTTACATTTTTGCTCAATTTTTAGACCTCCTTTGTTTTTTGAGAGAAAAAACAAACACCTATCATTGACATTACTATTATATCAACAATAGGTACCAAACGCAAAAAATCACGATGTTGTTTTATTTTTTCTCATCAAGAAATCAACTACACTGATTTTTGTTATACAATACTCTCGACCGACTTTTATACTTTCGATTTTGTTTTCACGAAGTAATTTATATCCTGTTTTTGTACTTATACCGCCGAGAACTTCGCACATATCTTTAATTTTCAGCACATCAGGATATTTTTTCAGCATATTCATATATTCCTTGCGTTTCATTGTTTCGGGCAGCATAGCGATAACCTCCTTCATAAAATCATTGCTTTAATATCACAAATTAAAGCACTTATAAAATGCTTTAATTTCTAATATCAAAGTTAAGCCGTACCCGTCCCGAAAGACGGGTACAACTTATTTTCTTTGTTTTGAAGCAATTTCAGACGGT
>CADBUP010000030.1 GCA_902797885.1 uncultured Ruminococcus sp. | reverse complement strand
CACGGAAACAACGGTGAGAGCGGCTATGAAGGCGTTGTGTACAAAAACGTAATCGGGACATATCTTCACGGGCCTCTTCTTCCAAAGAATCCTATGCTCTGTGACCATATTTTAGCCTCTGCTATGAAACGAAAATATCCGGACTTTAAAGGTTTCGAAGAATTAAACGATGAGCTTGAAAATACAGCAAATGAATATATAGAAAAACGATTTCTCTCAAAATAAAAGCTGTGGCATTACGCCACAGCTTTTATTTTAAAATATCTCCTACTCCGTTCATAATATAAGTCGGTCGATAAGGAAAATCTTTTATCATATCTTCACTTGTTACACCGCTCAGAACAAGAACAGTGTCAATCAATGATTCAAGACCAGATATTATATCGGTGTCCATTCTGTCGCCTATGAAAACGGTTTCTTCGGTATGGCACGATAACGCCTTGTTGGCATGTCTGACCATAAGCGGGTTCGGCTTGCCGACAAAATACGCCTTTTTCCCGGTTGCAATTTCAATAGGCGAGATAAGCGCACCTGTCGCCGGCATAATTCCGTTCTCTGTCGGACCGGTAATATCCGGGTTTGTTCCGATAAGCTTTGCTCCTTTATTCACAAGGGCAATAGCTTTTTCTATCTTTTCAAAATTATATGTTCTGGTATCGCCGACTATGACATACTCAGGATTTACATCGTTCATATCGATTCCCTCATCATAGAGAGCGTTCACAAGGCCGGCTTCACCGATAACATACGCGCTGCACCCCGGATTCTGAGCGGCTAAAAACTCTGCCGTAGCAAGCGCACTGGTATAAAAATGTTCTGACGGAACGTCAAGACCCATTCTTTTAAGCTTTCGGCAAAGCTCCTGAGGAGTTCTCTCCGAGCTATTTGTAAGAAAAATAAACTCTTTCTCGTTTTCGGTAAGCCAGTTTACAAATTCCGGAACTCCGTCAAGCAGATTGTTACCATGGTACAAGACACCATCCATATCGCTTATAAAACCGCGCTTTTCTCTGATTTTTTCATACATAAATCTTCTCTCCTTTGGCTTATGTAAACTATTGAGCTGACGCAAAAGCAGCTCCTATAATACCGGCGTCGTTCATCAAGGTCGCAATTTTAATTTCCGTCTGAGCAACCGCCTTACAATAAGAGTGTTTTTTTACATATTCCTTAATCGGAACAAGCAGGCGATCTCCTTCCTTACTGATTCCGCCGCCTATTACGAGAATATTCGGCTGGAAGATATTGATTATGCTTGTTATTCCGTCCGCAACATATTTGATATACTGATCAACAACCTTCTCGGCAATAGTATCTCCTTCTTTCGCCGCATTAAACGAAGTTCTTCCGCTGACCTTTCCCTCTTTTTCAGCTTCCTTTGCAAGCAAGCTGTCCGGATTTTCTTCGATTGCCTTCTTTGTTTGGCGAATAAGAGCGGTAACAGAAGCATATGCCTCCCAGCAACCGTCATTTCCACAGGTACAATGCTCACCGTTGTGAACCAAAGTTATATGTCCAAGCTCACCGCCGGCACCGTTGAAACCGCGATATATGTTTTTGTTTATAATTACACCGCCGCCAACGCCGGTTCCGAGCGTAATGGCAACAAAGCTGTCAACATTATCTCCGTTTACGATATATTCACCGTAAGCCGCAGCGTTCGCATCGTTTTCTATTCTGATGGGAACGTCTATATACTTTTTCAGCTCATCACATATGGGAACATTGTCCCATTTCAGGTTATTTGAATACACAACCACACCGTTTGTACTATCAATCGTTCCCGGACTTCCTATTCCTATTCCGTCGAGATCCGATACCTTTAAATCACATTCTTCAAGCAATTTTAGGCAAAGCTCAGCCATATCTTTTATAATTTCCTGATACGGACGTTCCGAGAGAGTCGGACGAGAATCTGTTTTAATAATCTTACCGTCTTTACTTACCACACCGGCGGCAATGTTTGTTCCGCCTAAATCTATTCCAATATACATAATCTTTCTCCGTTTCGTTCAATCAATTATTTCGTTTAAATTAACACGATATTTTTATTATATAATACTTTTTCTTTTTTGTAAATACAAATTTAAGAAATTAACATAAAATTTACTATAATCTACATTAAAACTTCTTTGAGTTCCTTAGAATCATGCGCTATTGCCGATGCTCCCTCGGCTCTCAGCTCACCCTCACCGCGGAACCCCCACGCGGCACCGACCGTAAAAACTCCGGCAGCCTTTCCGAGTTTTATATCGACGTTTGAATCACCGATATACGCAATATTTGACTTATCAACACCCGATTCTTTAATTATATATAAAAGCGAATCAGGTGCCGGCTTTGTGGGAAACCTGTCGGACTGACCCATAATTTTAAAGTAATCATCACAATCCATAATTTTTTCGGCAATCTCCATAACCTGTTCATGAGGCTTGTTTGACAAGACAGCACATTTTATTCCGTTTCGTGAAAGTTCTTTAATCAGCTCGCCCATTCCTGGATAAAGCTTAGAGAGAACACAACAATTTTTCAAATAATCTTTCTTATAAAGCTCTATAAGTTTTTGAATTCGTTCTTCATTTTCGCCATGCATTGCACGTCGGCACAGAACTTCCATTCCGTTTCCGACCATATGCTTATACTCAGAAACAGAATATGTTTCATGTCCTAATTTTTCAAGCGAACGGTTCATAGCGGCGGCAATATCGCCTATTGAATCCACAAGCGTTCCATCCATATCAAATACACATAATTTAAACATTATATTCACCCCTAATGTGAAAGTAAGAAATTTTTTAAGTCCGCTATGGTATCGGCAATGTATTCGGCCCCTGCCTTTTCAAGCTCGTCTTTCTCGGCATACCCAACACGAACACCGATTGCAGCGGTTCCGCATTGCCTTGCGCCCTCTATATCATACCTTCTGTCCCCGACCATAACAGCAAGTCCCGGTCTGGAGCAATTTAGTTTTTTAAGCGTTTTTGTTATTATTTCTTTTTTCGTACCCTTTTCTCCGTTAAGTTCGGCGCCGACAGCAACATCAAAATACTTGTCTATTTTATATTCTTTAATAATCTTATCAGCAAAAACAAAGGGCTTCGATGTGGCAAGCGCAATTTTCTTTCCTTGCCGCTTTAACGCGTCAAGCATATCGGGAACGCCGTCTATCAAGCTATTCTCTCTCCAACCGACATTCTCAAACCGCTCGCGGTATTTTCTGACCGCTTCCCATCCCGTTTTTTCGTCAAATCCAAACATAGAACAAAATGAGTCGATAAGCGGCGGACCGATAACCGGTAATAAGTCACTCTGATTAACATTTATTCCGTATGCCTTCAGTGCATATTGAAAGGATTTTGTTATTCCCTCATACGGCTCGGTCAGCGTTCCGTCAAGGTCAAACATAATATATTCAAACGTCCTTTTCAAATCAAGTCACCTCATATAAAATATTTACCGATTTACAGAGTAATTTTCGGGTTTTTCTCGGATTGGCGATATAAAACGACCTTACTTCCTATCGCCTGAACAGGTTCTGCTTTCAAAAGCCTCGAAAGCTCATCCGCCGTTTCTCTTGTTTCAAGCAGGGCGCTTTCGAGTATATGAATCTTAATAAGTTCACGCGCCTCAAGCGCCTCATCAAATTGTTTTAAAATATTTTCGGTTATTCCGTCCTTTCCTATCTGATAAAGTGCGGGAACCCCGTTTGCTTCTTTGCGAAGCATTGCTCTTTGCTTTCCTGTAAGCATAATTTAATCCTCTTTCTTAGTTTGTTTAAACCATTAATATATTTCAAACTATAATTATATCCGATTTTTATCGGTATGTCAATGCGTACAAATATATGTTTTTTAATCCTGACAAAATTTTATAAGAAAAAACAGAAAAAGACTTGAATTTTTCTTATTTTTGAGTTATACTTATATAAGTAAGGATAGTCAATCGGATTTATGTTTATCTATAGCGGATCCGATGAATATTTTTAAATACAACCATCGGTTTCTATGCCGAGAGAAAGGATTTTTACCATGGCACAGATTACAAAGGATACTATTATAATGGATGTACTCGCTATCGACCCCGGCACGGCTGAATTTTTCTTTGAAATTGGTATGCACTGTCTCGGCTGCCCTTCCGCTTCGGGCGAAAGTATTGCTCAGGCTGCTGAGGTTCACGGCGTTGATGCGGATGAGCTTGTAAGCAAAATTAATGCTTATCTTGCTTCCAAATAACATTTTTAACAAAATGTTATAACAATTTAATCTAAAACACTTGACAAAACGTCGGCAATATTATATAATAATTGCCGACTGTTTGTTGCAAAAACAATTTCTGCCGTAAAATTTTTGATTTAACCTATAAAATTCGGCTAATTTTGTTATTGCATTTAACGGAGGTACGGTATGGAACTTAATCTTTCACCGATTTTAAATTATGACGGAAAAAAAATGCACATATGCGAAGCGGTTTCGCTTTCTGCTCTGCCCGGCGATAGGTTTGAAATAATCTCTCCCGTTAATTTTGACGGATATGCGCAGAACATCGGCGGTACAATTGAGATTTGCGGCTCTTCTTCCGCTGAACTTAAGCTAACGTGCGACCGCTGTATGGATGAATTTTCGACACATATTGATTTTTCTGTCAACGAAAAGTACAGGAAACACGACGATATCTCAGATACAGAAGAAAATCCTGACATTACTCCGTTTTCGGGTACTTCGCTTAACTTTGATGAAATTTTATATTCTAACTTATATATGAATCTTCCGTCGAAGTTTTTATGCAAGGACGACTGTAAGGGCCTTTGCCCGGTGTGCGGTCAAAATCTTAACATAAAAGAATGTGATTGTACCACAGAAACAACCGACCCCAGATTTGACATTCTGGATAAATTGTTGTAAAATAAAAAAGGTACTACATTAATTTGTCAAATATGCAAAGTTAATCTTTGTTTTGGGTTAACAGTAACCTATATTTAGATTTTAGAGAAAGAGGTGTATAAAATATGGCAGTTCCAAAGAGAAAAACATCTAAGGCCAGAAGAGATAAGAGAAGAGCTAACTGGAAGCTTTCTGTTCCGGGTATGGTTAAATGCCCTGCCTGCGGCGAATTCAAGATGCCTCACAGAGCTTGCAAGGCTTGCGGCTCTTATAAAGGCAAAGAGGTTATTTCAGTAGAAGCATAAGCTGTTTTTCGGCTTAAATCACAACAAAGACTGTCTCAGAAAATGAGGCGGTCTTTGTTTTTTATAAAAATGCTATAGTTGTATAAAAATACTTGTAATACTCAAACAGTTGTGATATACTATATATGTATGTCTGAAAAATTTTTTAACATACGCCCTATCCAACCAACTTGATATGGCTTTATATATTTCAAACGGAGGAAACAAATGAAACCGATTGTTGCTATAGTCGGCAGACCTAATGTTGGAAAGTCGACATTGTTTAATAAAATTACGGGTAAGAGAATCTCCATCGTAGAAGATACTCCTGGAATCACCCGTGACAGAATTTATGCAGATGCGGAATGGACCGGCAAGGAGTTCACTCTTATAGATACCGGCGGAATAGAGCCTTCCGCAAAGGACGAGATATTATCTCAGATGCGTAATCAGGCAAACCTTGCCATAGATATGGCAAGCGTTATAATCTTTATGGTGAATATAAAAGAGGGAATGACCGCGGCAGACAGAGATGTTGCCGCTATGCTTCGCAAGTGCAGCAAGCCTGTTCTTTTGGTTTGTAATAAATCAGACGCACCCGGCGAACCGCCGATGGAACTTTATGAATTCTATAACCTTGGTTTAGGTGAACCGTACCCTGTCTCATCGATTCACGGTCTCGGCGTCGGCGACCTTCTTGACGATATAATAGCTAACTTCCCCGAAGATACCGATTCAGACGATGATTCCGACGCAATAAAGGTCGCCGTAATCGGTAAACCAAACGCAGGCAAGTCTTCGCTTATAAACAGAATTTTGGGCGAGGATCGTGTAATTGTCAGCAACATTGCCGGAACGACCAGAGACGCAATAGACAGCACTCATATCCATAACGGAAAGAAATACATTTTAATTGATACCGCCGGGATGAGAAAACGCGGAAAAATAAATGAGGATGTCGAACGGTACAGCGTTGTTCGCGCCCTTGCGGCCGTTGAACGTGCGGATGTTTGTTTGATTATGGTAGATGCCGCAGAGGGCGTCACCGAGCAGGACACGAAGATTGCCGGTTATGCTCACGACCAGGGAAAGGCAAGCATAATCGTTGTAAATAAGTGGGATATAGTTGAAAAAGAAACAAATACAATGAAAAACTTTAAGCTTAGGCTTAAAGAAGGATTTAATTTTATGATGTATGCTCCTTCCGCCTTTATCTCAGCAAAAACAGGTCAGCGTGTCGACAGCCTGTTTGATATGATTGACTCTGCGTTTGCCGAAAACACAAAGCGTATATCAACAGGCCTTTTAAATGACGTTATAAACGATGCCATCGCTATGGTTCAACCGCCGTCGGATAAGGGTAAGCGTCTCAAAATTTATTACGCCACACAGGCATCGGTTAGACCTCCGACATTCGTCCTGTTTGTGAACAATGCTGAGCTCGCTCATTATTCATACGTTCGTTACCTTGAAAATCAGCTTAGAGCGAAGTTTGGCTTTGAGGGTACACCGATAAAGTTCATCATTCGAGAGAAAGCAAAGAAAGGAAATTGATTATGACCGCTACATTGTTAATTTTGATTGCCATTGTGTCATATCTTATCGGAAGTATAAATACAGCTATTCTGATAGGCAGAATAAAAGGTGACGACATACGAAGTCACGGAAGCGGAAACGCAGGGGCGACAAACGCGCTTCGTACCTACGGTAAGACCGCCGGAATTATGGTTGTTCTGGGCGACTGCCTGAAGGCTGCTGTTTCTTGCCTTTTAGGAATCCTTGTTGCACATATAACCCCTCTGGGAGCAGAAAATGTGAAACTTGCGATTTACGCCGCCGGCCTTGGCGCTGTGCTCGGACACAACTTTCCGCTTTACTTTGGTTTTAAAGGCGGAAAAGGGATTCTTGTTTCAATAACGGCGCTGACATTCGCAAACTGGAAGATTGGGCTTGCCGTTCTGATAATATCTCTTGCTATAATAATTATTACTAAGTATGTATCACTCGGAAGTGTTACCGGAGCAGTTTTATTTATAGTTCTTCCTCTTATATTTGAATGGCGGAACCTTACATATATAATCTTTTGCCTTATATTATCATTACTGGCAATATACAAGCACCGTGAAAATATTTCAAGACTCATTCACGGAAATGAAAGAAAACTCGGCGCTAAATAACTAATTAATCATTTGTACGAAAGGCAGTTGATCTAAATGTCAACAATAAACATAATCGGCTCCGGAGGCTGGGGTACAGCCGTTGCTATTATGCTTGCAGACAGCGGTAACAAGGTTAAGCTCTGGTCCTATCTTAAAACAGAGAGCGAAAATCTTAAAAAATTTCAAGAGAATAAGCCGTATCTGCCCGGAGTAAAAATCCCCGAATCTGTTGAGTTTACATCGGATATCTCGACCTGCGGCTGTGCGGATATAATAATCACCGCTGTGCCGTCACACGCTGTACGCGCGACAGCAAAGGCTCTTGCACCTTATGTAAAGCCGGGTCAGCTTATTTTAAATATTTCAAAAGGATTAGAAGAGGGGACGCACTATACTCTATCCCGTGTTCTTCGCGAAGAACTTCCGGAGTGTGAGATTGCCGTTATGTCAGGGCCGAGCCATGCCGAAGAAGTGTCCCGCGGAATTCCTACAACAAACGTTGTTTCGGCCTCCTCAGAGGCGGTCGCTAACAAAATTCAGGATATAATGATGAACCCGAATTTTCGCGTCTACACCAACCCCGATATGCTCGGCGTTGAGCTTGGCGGCTCTCTCAAGAACGTAATTGCGCTCTGCGCGGGAATTTTAGATGGTTTAAAGCTCGGTGATAACACAAAGGCCGCTCTTATGACAAGAGGAATAGTTGAAATAGCCCGTCTCGGCGTTGCTATGGGCGCAAGGTCCGAAACATTCTATGGTCTTTCGGGAATAGGCGATTTAATTGTAACCTGTACGAGTATGCACTCAAGAAACCGCAGAGCCGGAATTTTAATAGGTCAGGGTATGACGTGCGATGAAGCAACCAAAGAGGTTAAAATGGTTGTTGAGGGTATTAAGACCTGTCACGCGGCAAAGGAGCTTTCTGACAGTCTTAATGTTGAAATGCCTATTGTGAATGAAGCTTATAAAGTCTTGTTTGAAAATATGCCTGCTAAAAATACTATTTCAAACCTGATGAGCAGAACCAAAAAGCACGAAACAGAGACCTCATTTTTACACGAATAAAAATTATTACAAATTAACCCTCGCCTGTTTCGGGCGAGGGTTTAATGTTTGCTTTATCCTCTTGTTTGTTATGCTTTTTAATTTATTCTTAAGGTTTTGATGCCGCACACCGGGGTCATTTTGCTTAAGCTTTCCCAAACCATAACCCTTGCGCGTGTATAGTCTTTGGTCGTTGTGAATGTGATTTCTCTGTTGTCTTCGCTATAATCACTCGATTGCTGCATTTCGACCAATTTATCGCCGTCATAGAGAGCAAGGATAACGTTCTTGCCGCTTTCTATGTTTATCGGTTTGACAACTATTTTTCTGTCTTCGGAACGTTTTGCGCTTATGCCGCTGAGGTAATTAATATCCGCATTGGTTAA
Source organism: uncultured Ruminococcus sp. (assembly GCA_902797885.1). Lineage (GTDB taxonomy): Bacteria > Bacillota > Clostridia > Monoglobales > Monoglobaceae > UMGS1820. The sequence continues at coordinate 6,018 of CADBUP010000030.1, read as the reverse complement.
AACGTATTTTCCGTCTCCTATAACTTCGCCCCAATCAGACTCACTTCCGATATAATTAACCTGTTTTAACTTCGTATCTTTAAACGCGTCCGTGTCGATGATTAGCACACTGTTCGGTATTGTTATACTTACTAATTTTGAGCACTTAAAAAATGTACTTTCACCAATTTTCGTCACGCCATCCGGGACTACTATGCTTGTTAATTTCGAGCAATTCAAAAACGCACGGCTGCCGATACTTGTCACGCTGTCCGGGATTGTTACTTTTTCCAGACCTATTTTAGAAATTATTTTGCCGTTCTTATACTCCTCAAAATAGCAATCCGAAAATGCGTTATTGCCGATGCTTTCTACGCCGTCCGGTATTGTTATGCTTGTTAAGTTTCGGCAAAATTCAAATGCTCCGTCATCGATTTTTCTTACGCCGTTGGGAATCGTAAATGAGGCATCCGCTTTTTTACTCGGGAAACGTATGATTTCCGTCTTGGCTTTATTGTATAAAACACCGTTTTCAGAGCAGTACGCAGAATTATCCGAATCAACTGTTATGCTCGTTAAATCGAAACAGGTATAAAACGCTTCATTACCGATACTTGTCACACTTTTCGGAATTGTTATGTTTTTTAAACTGTTACAGTCTTCAAATGCACGCTTACCGATACTTACTACGCTGTCGGGGATTGTTATGCTTGGCAAATCACCGCAAGCGAAAAATGCACCGTCGGCAATAGTTTTTGTTCCGTCTTTTATCTTACACGGAGTCGATTTGCTTTGGCTTGCCGTTATAAGATGATTGTCTATATATAACACATCATCATTACCGTCCTCCCAGTCATTATAGCAACCGGTATCGTAAAATGCATGATTACCGATACTTGTTGTACAGTCAGGAAGCTTTATCGTATTTAAATTTCCACACATATAAAAAGCCATATCGCCAATAGTTTTCACACCGTCTTGAATTACAACTTTTTCCAGACCTCTGCTGTAAGTTATGTTGTAATCATCATCCATTTCATAATAATAACAATTGGAAAACGCACCCTCACCGATACTTTTTACACTACCGGGGATGGTAACTTCTTTTAAGCCGGTACAATACTTAAACGCTTCATCGCCGATGCTAGTCACGCTGTTCGTAATTGTTATGTTCGGTAAGGCGTCACAGTGGTAAAACGCACCCATACCGATACTTTTTACGCTGCTTGGGATTGTTACGCTTTTCAGACTGCTACAATAGTAAAACGCATATTCGCCGATGCTTGTTACGCCATCGGAAATCACAACTGTTTCAAGTTCATCTTTAATTCTGGTAGAATTTACCCACGGTGCAAGCGAACCCACTTTGCTATTCGAAGGATAATTAGGCATATCGCCCCTGCCGGTTATTGTAAGCTTTTTTGCTGAGTAATCATATGTCCATATTAGGTTTTTGCCGCATGATCCGTCAACCGTATCATCGGCGAACGCCGGAAAAGTCATACATAAAACCGACACCAAAACTATAAATGCCAAAAGTCTTTTTTTCATTTACGCCACCCTTTATTTATTAATCGTTATTCAGCACATAAGAAAAATTCCAAAACATTGTTGCCGTATCGGCGCGTGTGGGCGCAACCTTCGGGCAGATTGAGTATTCATATCCGTTGGTGGAGTGTATAAACATAACGTGGCGGCTGAAGCACCAGTTCATCGGCTTAAGCGCATAGTCTGAGATTTCGTCCTTATCATTATAATCCGTTTGTGACAAATCCCAGCCTTCATCGACGCTTAAATCAAGGCCCTTGGCTTGTGCATATCTGTAGAAAATCGCCGCAATCTGTTCACGGGTTATTGTGTCGTACGGAGAAAATGATGAGCCTCCCGTTCCGTTGATAACGCCATTTTCTGCCGCCCAATTTACAGACTTTTTGTACCAATCCTCGGTGAGGTCGCTGAATTTGTTGCTTGCCGATGTCTCGGGTGAGCCCGCAAGGCGGTAAAACATTGTTGCAAACTGCGCTCTTGTGATAGTATCATCGGGTGAAAATGTGTCATCTCCCGTACCGTTCATAATGCCGTTATCCAAACAAAACTCAATTCCGCTGTGGTCGGGGTCACCGTCCGCGCTTTTAATATCTTTAAATCTTTTAACCGCGCAGTTATCGCCTTTTTCTTCACAGGTATATCTGTCATCCGCGGCGGCGGTCGGCTCGCCTTTTCCGATAGTTTCACCCGTGTCAAGTAGGATGCACTCAAAACCGTTATCTCTTGCATATTGTTCGGCAGCCGTACCGCTGTAGCATTTGATTACAAGATTTTCGTTTCTTACGTCATAATCGTTTACATAATCCCAGCCGAACGCGTGCATGTCGATCTGCGTTACGCTTCTCGGAATCGTAACCTCGTTTAAGTTGTTACAGCGGAAAAACGCCGCCTGACCTATATGCTCTACCCCCTCTTCGATTGTGAGGTTTGACAGGCTTTCGCACCACGCAAATGCATTGTCGCCGATTTCCTTTACATTACCCGGAATCACAACATTGTTAAGATTTTTACACCAATAAAATCCGAGATGCGAAATTGATTTTAATGTTGAGGGAAGCTTAACCGAGGTGATGTTTGACATTCCGAAGGCGTCCGCGCCCATTATGGTTGTACCCTCGCGGATTTCAATATCGCCGACCGCCTCCCATTCGTGAATCTGCTTGTTCTCGGTCGGGGCGGACGGATCGGGATTATCTATTACGGCATAGCCGATTCGGATTCCCGCTATTAAATATTGACCGTGGTACTGAATACCGTCTATGCGATTATTTGTGTCTTTGTCATATGCCGAGCCAAAGAATATGCGGCTGCCCATATATTCAAGATTTGAGGGCATTGTAATATTTTTAAGCGCCTCACCGCTGATTGCTTCATCTCCTATATACTTTACGCTTTCGGGGATAACAAGCGTTTCAAGCTCATCGCCGCAGTTGATTGCGTAATTCTTTATAACTTCAAGTCCGTCATTTAATTTAAGGTGTTTTAAATATCTGCCGTAAATCGCATTGACGCCGATTTCTTTAATCGTCGGCGGAAGCGTAATGCCGAAAATTCTCATTGAGCCTTCGCGAAGCGCACCGTCGCCGATTGCCGTAACGGGGTGACCGTTAATTTCGGATGGAACGGTAAGTTCGATGCCGAAACCCGAGTTGGGATCACCCATAAACCTTGCCGAATAATCGGTAATCATTGCCGAACCGTCTTCGCGGACAGTATAAACAAGAGATGTGAAGTCGTCCGGATCGTCCTTTTCGCGGAACTGTTCCATATCATCGGTCACAGCCGTTTTGCTTTCCTCATTCCACTCCGTTCCGTAGTCGGTGTCATAAACGTTCCACGCGCTCGCCACCGGAACATACGCCGCGGTAAATAACAAAGCTCCGCTTAAAGCCATACACATAATTTTTTTCAGTTTCATAAAACATCTGCCTTTCTTAATTTATTGGTTATATTTTTCGATATTCCTGCGTTAGCTCTGATATCAGTATATCATAATTAAAAATTTGAGTAAACGCTATTTCCTAAATTGGCATTGCCAAAATCGGAAATATTTTCAGCGTCTATTTATTTTTACATAAAGTTATGGTATAATATAAACAAAATAATAGGGGAAGTGAAAAAATGTTCTGTGACAAGCTAAACGAATACATAAATCTAACGGGATGCTCCGGCAAAGATCTTTCGCAGCATTCGGGAATATCCGAAGCAACAATAAGCCGTTATAAGTCCGGCGAGCGAACTCCCAAGCCTAATTCAGATGATATTAAAAAATTATGCCGCGGCCTTTGCTCTGCGGCAGAAGAAAAGCATATAATATCTATCTCATACAGAACAGTTTTAGATGAGTTGAACAAACTCGCTGAAGAAAATTCGTTCGACTGTGCCGCTATGCAGAAAAGATTTAATATGCTTTGTAATGTTTTGTCGGTCAATGTTGCTGAAATGTCCAAAAGCCTGAGCTATGATTCTTCGTATATTTCACGCATCCGAAGCGGTAAACGCAGACCGGCAAACCCCGAAAAATTTGCTCTTGACACGGCCGAGTATACCGCACGATATTATGATAGTGCCATTGAGAAAAAAATTACCGCGGAGTTAATGAATATATCTTGTGAAAGAATAAAGACAACGGACGATTACGCTCGGGAACTGGCAAAGTGGCTGATTGACGAAAAGTCAGCGGAAAGTCCCGAAAATCCGATGCGAAAGTTTTTAGAAAAGCTGAATGACTTTGACCTAAACGAATATATAAAATCTATTCGCTTTGATGAATTAAAAGTGCCGTCGCTGCCTTTTCAATTTCCAACCTCAAAAACCTATTATGGGATTAATGAAATGAAAAACGGCGAGCTTGATTTTCTGAAATCGACGGCCTTGTCAAAGTCAAAGCATAATGTGTTTATGTGCAGCGATATGCAAATGGATGATATGGCGGAGGATATAGATTTTTCAAAACGATATATGTTTGGACTTGCCGCAATGTTAAAAAAAGGGCTCCACCTTGATGTCGTCCATAATCTTAACCGTCCGTTTTTAGAGCTTATGTACGGGCTTGAATGTTGGATACCCCTTTATATGACAGGTCAAATCTCGCCGTATTACCTAAAGGGTGTACATAATCAGATATACTGTCATTTTCTGAATGTATCGGGCGCGGCGGCTCTGACGGGCGAAAGTATTTCCGGGTGTCACTCGAAAGGTAAGTATTATCTTACGAAAAACAAAGATGAACTTAAATATTACCTTGAACGCGCAAATTGTATCCTAAAGAAAGCGCACCCGCTCATGGAAATTTACCGAGAGGATAATATAAGCGGCTTAAATGCATTCTTGCTTGCTGACTCGCATACAAGCGGCAACAGAGAGAACATATTATCAACCCTTCCGATATATACAGCAACGGAGGATTTTTTAACCCGTTTTCTTGACAGGCGAAACGTGCCGAACGAAGAAAAACAAAATATTTTATCATATGCCTTAAGCCGGAAACAACAAATACTCGAAATCTCAAAAAATAATTCTGTTACAGACGAGATTCCATACCTCACAGAGAAGGAATTTAATGAACATCCTTTATTGCTTTCATTATCACTTATGTTCAGCAACAAGAATTTCGAATATTCCTATGAGGAGTATTCAGAGCATATGCGTCTGACGAAAGACTTTTCGAGCCGGGCAAAAAACTATTCCGCTGTACAAACAAGACAAAATGCCTTTACAAATATTCAAATTATGATACATAAAAATGAGTATGTTATGCTTTCCAAAGACAAAGCTCCAACGGTTCACTTTGTTATACGGCATCCCACCCTCATAAATGCGATAGAGAATTTAGATTTTCCTGTATTGTAATTAAATAAGAAACACTTCTCGGGGCGCTCAAAAACCGGAGGATAATCCCGACCCGGTTCTGCCTTGCCCCGAAAAGTGTGTTCTTATGGCATTCCAGCCATATGCTAATCAGCTATTTAACATAATCAAATTCAACGCCGTACATATGAACGGTGTCGCCTTCCTTGATTCCCGCACGTTCAAGCGCGCGGATTGCACCGCACTTGATAAGCGCACGCTGAAAATACTGCATTGATTCATAATCGTCAAAATTGGTGGAGCCAACGATTCTCCGAACTCTTCCGCCTGTCACGACATAAACGCCGTCTTCAATTTCAACACGAAGCTCTTCCTCTTGTGCCTTTAACTCATCAAGGTCTAAGAGTTCATACTCATCATCCTCCTGAGGGGGAAGTTTAGATAAAAATTCCATTGTATAATTTAATACCTCGCGCACGCCCTGCTTAGTTGCGGCCGAAATCTTAAACACCTTATAGCCCCGCGCCTCCATCTCAGTCTTAAACCTCTTAAAGTTCTCGTCAAACTGAGGGATATCCGCCTTATTTGCAATAACAATCTGCGGCTTTTCAGCAAGCTTTTCACTATATAGTTTGAGTTCATTATTAATCGTGTCAAAATCTTCAATCGGGTCTCTGCCCT
>CADBUP010000029.1 GCA_902797885.1 uncultured Ruminococcus sp. | reverse complement strand
CCTCGGTCGGCGATAATATCCCTCAGTCACCTAACGGTGACAGCTCCCTTTAGGCAAGGGAGCCAAATGCCACCGGCAACCATCGCCCCTTTAGGCAAGGGGGGCGAAAGGGCTTTATCCGTGTACATCAGATATGACGAGAGGATGAGGCGGAAAGTTCCCGATTGAACATTATAAAAAGTAAAATTATTTTATTACAAGTTAATTACATATTTGATATTTTGTTGAAATTTAAAAAATTTTGTGATAAAATAGAGCCCGCGGAGGAATCCGCACGGAATAAGGCAGGATTTCATTCACGGTGTTCAGCGCCGGCGGTTATGCCCTTTCTTTTATATTCACAGGTTATTTTTAACCGAGTCTATGAAAGGAGGGATGCTTATGAAAAGTAAGCATTATACTTATGGCAAGAAAAGTGCTTTTTGCGCTTTTGTTTATCGCGGCTTACGCGATAATTTTCGCCGAAAAAGTAATGTAACCGCCCCTGCACGGACGGTTAACATAAAAAGATCGTCTCGGGCATAACCGTTTTGAGGTCTTGCCTTTTCTGTTTACAGTATAGCACATAAATGAAATTCTGTCAAGGATTTTCATTTAACGCGCGTTGACAAACCTTATTTTATTTCGCGAAAAATTTCATTTCCTTGCCGGGGTTATTTTGAATACTTACAGCCGCAGAAGTTTTGGCGATAGAGGTTATACTTTCTCGACAGCTCTATCGATCGCTTATATCCCTCTCGCTTTTTGAAATCCGACGGAAGGTACTTTATGCCGTACTTTTCACCGAGCTTATTCCCTATTTCGTTTAAAAGCCTTGCATTCTTCAGCGGACTTATACTGAGCGTTGTGACAAAATAATCAAAATCGTTTGCTCTTGCGAGCCTTGCCGCCTTATCAAGTCTTACGCCAAAGCACACCCTGCACCTCGCACCGCCCTCCGGCTCATTCTCAAGGCCTTTTACCGCGGCGGTATACTTATCACCCTCATAATCACAATCCATAATATCAATCGGATTCTTCCAATCACCCTCGTTTATAAGCCGTATCTGTTCGGCCTTACGTTTTTCATATTCCTCAACGGGTGAAATGTTTGGATTATAATACAAAACAGTTATTTTAAAATACGGATTAAGGTACTCTAAAACATAGCTGCTGCATGGAGCGCAGCAGCTGTGTATTAACAGCTTCGGCAGTCTATCCGCCTCTTTAATTTCAGACAGGATTTTATCAAGCTCTTTTTGGTAATTCACCGCATTCATAGATATCTCCCCCGAATTATCTTATATAGTTTGTTTTGATTTTAGCCTCCGGTGCGGGATGTGGAACGCCGTTTTCCTTTGCGATTTCGATTGCCTTTAAAATCCACGCCATATTTCTTCCGAGCACGCGCATTGTCTGAACGCCCTCTTCATCCTTCAAAACCTCCTCGGGCGTGTTTCCGTGAACCATATTCCAATAATTCGATGAAACAATCGGCATATTTAAAATTCCGAAATACTTGTTGAGCTGGTCATACGCCGCGCTTGCGCCGCCGCGGCGACAGCTTACCACCGCCGCTCCCGGCTTATATGCAAGCGCACTCCCCCCCGCATAGCTTAACCTATCCATAAACGACGTTATCGCTCCGCTCGCCGCAGCGTAATGAACCGGGCTTCCTACCACAACTCCGTCACATTCCGCCATCTTATCGATACAGACATTGACCGAATCATTGTTAAACACACAATGTCCGTTATTCTTAGCACAGCCGCCGCAGCCTATACACCCTTGTATCGGCTCTCTTCCTATATTAAACAGCTCATAGTCAACGCCGTTTTTTTCAAGCTCTTCTCCAACAATTTTAAGCGCCGCAGAGGTACATTTATCTCCGCGCGGACTTCCGTTTATAAGCAAAACCTTCATTATTCTGACACATTCCTTTCGATTTAAATTTAATACAATTATATTTATTAATTATTTTAGTTTATTATGATTTATTTGTCAATAGAGGGGGATTAACAAAATTTTGCTTGATAAATTTTAAGTTATGTGATATTCTATAACTATATAAAGATACAAGGGATGATTCCGATAGATAATCAGTACAAAACGATAGAAAATTACGGTACAGCAGAAACAGTTGAAAAAAGGTCAAGGTTCATCGCGCATGTCAGACCTGTTTCTTCCGAAACAGAGGCGCTTGAATATCTCAATTCCCTGAAGCAAAAATACTGGGACGCGCGGCACAATGTATATGCCTATATCATTCGCGAAAACAACATTGTCCGCTATAGCGATGACGGTGAGCCGGGCGGAACCGCCGGGCTTCCCGTGCTTGAAATTTTAAAGAGGGAAGAGCTTTTTGATATAATAGTTGTTGTGACAAGATATTTCGGCGGAATCCTCCTCGGAACGGGCGGCCTTGTTCACGCATATTCAAAGGCGGCAAAGGCCGGCATCGAAGCCGCCGGGATAGTTGACATGATTCTCTGTCGCTTAATAAAAATTAAATGCGACTATAATCTTATAGGAAAGGTTCAGTATGAAATAAATGCCTTCGGTGATGCCTTTTCAGGAGAGGTTCAATATGACGAGGCAGTCATACAATCTGTGTATATTCCCACAGAAAAATCGGATATGTTTATTAATAAAATTACTGATAAAACCAACGCAAGGGTAGAAATCGAGCTTGGCGAAACAGTCTGGTTTGAAAAGAAATAACGGTGACCGGTTATGGAAAGGATAAAAAAGCTTTATCACGAAAGCTATTTGGCTTATTTAATAAATCTGATTAACGCCGAGTATCTTCCGGCGTTTAAAGAGATGTTCTTTAGCAGCCTGTTATGGAAAATTTGTCTGTGGTTTTACACAAATGTGATGAATTCCAAAATATTCAGGCTCATTTTTGACATGGAATATATCTCCGAGATATGGTACAAAAGCTTTTTCTATAAAAGTATGACCTATGGCATCCGTAAGCTTTCGTTTCGGCTTGACCGTTCAAGTTTTAAATTTAACAGTCTTTTTGTCGGCATATTTTTGGCATTTGTCCTTCTTATCCCGAATAATTATTGGAGTAACCTCGTGTGGATTCCTCTGTTTTGTGCCTTGGTTATTTTATTTTTGTCACACAATATGACGAACCGTATAGGCACGGTTTTCGGCTTGGTAAATTTTGTTATGATAATGTTTACCGTCCTGCTTGAGATTGCCTTTCCTTATAAGGCGGTTATAACGTTAATATATTTAATACTCAGCATTGATTTTTTCTTTCTGGTCTCTTTCTCGGTCAGAAATATCGAGAGCCTTGAACAAATAGAATTAATTCTATTTGTTACGTCGGCTCTGCTTTGCGTAATCGGCTTCCGGCAAAACACGATAACCGGAATAACCGCGTCGGCCACCTTTCCCGACGGAATCAGCTTCGGCGGGATATTGATACTTTTGTTTCCGTTTGTCTTTGTTTATCCTATGGAATTTAAGTCGGGACTAAGGCGCTCTCTATACCTCGCGTTTATTTTTATTTCGTTCTGGAACGTGATAAGCGCAACCCAATCAAAGGCGGCCTTTATCGGATTTATTGTTGAACTTGCCGTGTTGCTTGCGACCGACATTAAGCTTGCGCCGTTTATCTTAATTTTGATGCCGTTCGGATTGTCATCCGCTATAGAAAATTTCAGAAGAACGTGGGTTGAATCCACCTCATACGGAAATATTATTACAAACACGGTAAATATGTTCAGACAGCTATGGAACTATGGCTTTGGCGTAAACAGCCGAAAATTTATGTCGATATACAACTCGGTAGGCTCTTCATATGAGGACTTGAACTCGATGATAACGATTCCTTATGTAAAGATAAGCCCCATATACAAAAACATCGTTATTGAATTCGGTGCCGTTGTTATGTTCGGGTTTTTATATTACATTCTGAGGCTTGCACATTCCGCGCTGACCCTGCTTTTTATCGGAGACAAAAAATATAAACGATTCTTCGCCGCCGGACTTTCTATGCTTATCGGTATATCCGTTTCGTCATTTTTCGAAAGCACGTTGTTTGCGCCGAGAACGCTCTTGGTTTATTGGGGTATGATAGGCTTGCTTCGCGCAATAAGAATTATGAGTTTAAGTGTATATTAGGCTTGACAAAGCGGTGATTTTATGATATATTATAGAACGCAACGAAAAATATATTAAAATATGCTGCTGTGGCTCAGTTGGTAGAGCAGCTCACTCGTAATGAGCAGGTCGTGCGTTCAAGTCGCATCAGCAGCTCCATTAAAAGCCCGTTTTTACGGGCTTTTTTGTATTTAATAAGCTTTTGTGTTTTGGGTTGTTTATAAAAAACCGCCCCGAATCGGAGCGGATATACTTAACACAGGGTTCCCGAAAAATGAGGGTTGCACCCGAAATTTTTTGGGAAGAGGAAACGCCGCGACGCAGGCGATGAATTTTATCGCGATAAAATTCGAGTAAGCAAAGCGTGCGGTGACGATGTCAAGCGATATAAAATTTTCTTTTTCGTACTCTTTGCGCTTGACAAATGCGCAGTATCGTGCTATAATCAAGGCAGATAGTCGGAGCGGCTTTGACGTTCCGCGATAAGTTATTTATTTTGTGTTAGAAAATATCTAACACATATAGTCGCTCATCCGCGAAATGGGCGACTATTTTTTTATGTTCCTAAGCAGTTCAATCAACAATGCAATTATAATAATCGTAAGTATCTTGTCTAACTCTTTCATATAAACACCCCCTCTCGGGTAGTGCTGAAAACAACCGCCGTCAATTCGCTTTCCGACGTTCTTATTATAGCATATATTTAGGAATTGTACAAATAGAAAAACAACCAATCTTGTACAAGTATTATTGCGAATTTTGCATATTGACGCATAGTTGTACAAGTAGTATAACAAAACCATACTCATAAGTGGAGCGGCGATTATATGTCGCTCTGTTTTATTTTCCGCAAGCGTAAAACTTGTCAAAGTCCCAATTTTTTATTGATATCGTCATAGCTTGCGACGATGTTCTTGCGGCGGTAATTCACGCCTTTAAATTCTATCGGGTGACAGACCTCCAAAATCCGCTCATATATGCGCTTATAGCGGATATCCTCAATCCGTGACATTTCGTGTAAGTCAAGGTTTGTTGTGATAATCAGCGGAAGCCCCGATTTATAGCGGTTGTCTATCACGCCATACATCTGTTCGGCTGAAAATTCGGACGTTCTCTCGATACCCAAATCGTCAATCACAAGCAAGGAATAACGGTTCAGCTCATCAAGATACGGCTGTTTGTCAAACGTCCCCTGCAGCTCGTTCAAAATGCGCCCGAAATTCGTTACCTTTGCCGATATGCCTTTATCGATAAGAGCGTTGGCAAGCGCGCACGCGGCGTATGTTTTGCCCGTTCCGCAGCTGCCCCACAGCAGCAGCCCGATACCGTCTTTTTTGAACCCCTCGAAATCATTGGCGTATTTCTTTACGGCGGCGGTCTGTTTGGGATTGCTGCCCTTATCGTTGGCGAAGGTCCAATTATATAACTTTTCCTCAACAAAACAGCTCCTGCGCATTGCTTTTATGCGCTCCCGGCGTTCCTTTTCCTCTTTCTCGGCTTTTTCTTTGGCTAACTCGGCTTCTCGGCAATCGCATATGCACGCCACTTTTCTGTCTTCACCGCCGAATGTAATAATCGTCTCTTTCTTTTTGTGACACACTCCGCACCGATACAAGCCGTCCTCGCCGATATAATCGCCCTCGTTTATCCTGAAGTTATCTCTTGCAGCGTGCTCCGCATTTATAAATACCTCTGTAAAACTCATTTTTCCACCTCTAATCCGTATAGTTCATCAAGGGATATACTTTCATTGTCCACGCACCATTTACCATTTTTAGGCTTATTTTTGAGCGTTTCGTATTCTTTATCCTTTTTAGCCCACGCCCGAATGGTCGCAAGATGATTTTTATAAGCCCTCCCCGAACTTGCGATGTATTCGCTTAAGCGTTCGATTCGGCCTTGCCAATCATCGGGAAATTCGCTTTTTAATTTATTTATATCATCATCAGTGAGCAAAACATTTTTATAAGTTCCGTATTTGTGTCTGATTGGCTTTTTGAAATTTTCGGGTTTTATATTTTCGCTTGAATCATTTTCGGAATTTTCAAGAGGGAGTTCCTCGCGTGCGTATGCGCGCGTACTCTCTATTCTATCCTTACCTAACCTAACCTTACCTAACCTATCCTGTGTCGACGGTTCGTCGACGGTTCGTTGACAGGTCGTTGACGGACACTCGCTTTCGAGCCTGTAACCGTTGTTTTCGTCAAGGTACAACAACGCTTTTTCGTTCTTGTACGGCGTTTCTTTGTACGTATCTTTGCGTATGTAATTATGCATTTTCCAGTGTCTAATAACAACCACGCCGCTTTCAAACGGAATTATAAACTGCCGTGCGATTAACACATTCATATCGTCAGCGCTTGCCCCGACAAATTTCATTATCTTTTTAGGGCTGTTTACAAACCCATCATCATCGGCGCGCATTGCCAAATCATAGTATAAAAGCCTTGCGCTTATCGGCATATCTATAAACGCGTCCGAATCTATTATTGTTTTTGCAAACATTCTTCTCTCAGCCATAAATTTCAGCTCCTGTCTGTTGTTTTTTATATCGTATCATGGCTTGAAGTGTCACCGCGTGCCGTCTCGCACCATTTTCGGGCGGCTTTAAGTGTGTGAAATATGCTTCTTGCCCTGCCCGGGTGATGAACATATATGCTCACGCCTTAAAATCCCTTGACGAAAAGGCTTCGGAAGTGTTGAGTAATATTTTTGAGTACAAACAAAGCGGAGCGGCTAATAAATGCCGCTCCGGCTATGTTAAAATTCTTATATGATGTTTTGGGTAAGTTTTGATTCTTGACTTAAAATAGCCCGTAAAAACGGGCTATTTGAGCGTGTCGATAAACTCCGATAAACGAAAAATTTCATTTTTATTAAAACGCCGTCCCCGGATTCCGCCATGCCTGTCTCCGCTGT
>CADBUP010000028.1 GCA_902797885.1 uncultured Ruminococcus sp. | reverse complement strand
GACAGTCTTTTAAAAATGCTTTATCTTGCGATGATAGACATTACGAAAAAGTGGACAGGCAAACGCAAAGACTGGGGGCAAATCCACTCACAGCTTGAAATATTCTTTGCCGATAGATTACCGCAGTAGCATAAAACAGCCGTCAAATCAAGGGTGAAATAAACGCCCTCCTACGAGGGCGCCCTTGACATGCCGGAAATTTTATGCTAAATTATAGCTAAGGGCTGAAAGCCGAAATCCCGCTCTCAGCCCGCAAAAACTACTTAGATTATATTATCATTTTGGAGTGAATTTTGAGGTTTACACAAAATGAGGGATTGCCCCACATTCTATTATTTTGTTATCCGGAAAGATTATGTTATTTACCACCATAACAGACAGCAGAGCATTAACGCCGTTGACAATTATTCCCGATATGTTCATCATACTTAACAGGCGGGGAGCAAAGCAAAGTAAGCCTACTCCCCCCAAAAGAGATGAAATTATGTTAATAATCAGTCCGGTTTTATAGACGGCTCCGGTTATCTTTTTTTCGCCCCTGCCAAGTATTATGCTGAATATTATTACAGCTCCGGTCGAAGGTATCTCGAGTATGGTGTACGGAATATTCAATACAGTATTTGTGACATTGACCGCCGTAACCGCATCACCCGAAACATTTGTTAATACTATAGTATTAACCGTCCCAAGAAGCAGTATGAATATTCGTTGGAAAAACATTGGTATCGCTAACATAATCAAATTCATTTTAACGCTTGAATCAGTCAATGTTAATAAAGACCGAATCCCCAAATTTCGTTTTTATATTCATAACAAATATGCTTTTACTGTTTTATAGACTGTAAAAGCTCGGAGATCAGATTTCAAGCAGTTTTTTTCGATTACCTTGTTTTATTATTCCGCATTATTTATAATCGCCTAAGTAGTCGGTATTTTTCTCAAAAATTTCATCGCACATATTTTTGATTTCGTCAAGAGAACACACGGCGGAGCAGAGCGGATCCATATATACCGCGTGATACACCATTTCCTTGCTCTTTTGCATAGCGGCTTCAACAACAAGGCTTTCGATTCTGGCCGTTGTGTTGACCAAAATTGCAAGATGATCGGGCAGAGGACCTGCAATTGTGGTTTTCATACCCATCTTATCGGCAACAACAGGAACCTCAACGCAAGCGTCGTATGGCAGATTTGGAATCGAACCGTGGTTTAAAACATTTCCGTTAAAAACAAACGGTTTTCCATCGCCGATTCTTGCATTAAATATATCGGCCGCATATTCAACGCTCTTATTCTTATCAAATTTCTTATTCAGCCACTCATCATACTGCTTTTTTGTATTTGCCTTTCTGTCGCGCCTGATTTCAAGAGAATAGGCATACTTTCCCGGATTGTCGCCTGTTCCGTGAGTGCAGTATTTCTCTATTAAGTCCGGTCTTTTCCTGAACCAAGGATTATATTCTGAGTTATGTCCGCTTGATTCGGTCACATAATAACCGAGTTTTAAGAACATTTCGTTTCGTACCTGTTCTTCGTTTAAAATTTTGGGGTCCTTCATAAGCTCCCGAAGTTTGGGATATAAGTCCTCGCCGTTATGTTCAAGGACAGTATAAAATGCCTGATGATTTACGCCCATACACTTATATGTAATCTCTTCGTAAGGAATCTCAAGCCAGCGGGAGAGAAGATGCTTTATTGTTCCCTGAACGCTGTGGCACAAACCGGTAACCTCGATGTTTGCGTGCTTCTGCATTGCTCCGCAAAGCATCGACATAGGATTCGTATAGTTTAAAAATACCGCCTTCGGACAATATTTTTCTATGTCCCGACATATATCAAGCATAAGCGGAATATTACGAAGTGCGCGGAAGATTCCGGATACAGATCGCGTATCGCCGACGTTTATGTCCACGCCGTACTTTTTGGGAATTTCTATCTCATAACGCCAGATATCAACATCTCCGTTAAAAACCGTACAAAGTACACCGTCAGCACCTTTGAGCGCCTCCGCTCTGTCCATAGTGGTTGTGACAATGCACTTCGGCTTATTCATTTTTTCGATAATGGTTCTTACCACCTTTGCAATGTTGGCAAGGTTATCGGCGTTGATGTCCATGAGTGCAAACTCGCACTCCTCAAAAGATGGAAACGTAAGCAGGTCACGGACACAGCTGCTGGTAAACTGTAAGCTTCCGGCTCCGATAAAAGCAAATTTTTTCATAATCACACAATCCTTTCAAAATATATTGCCGCAAAGAAAAATTACTTTGCGAATTTAGTTAAATTATAAGCGGATTTCCTCTCAAGCACAATGGATAAAACGATTTATTTTATAGACAATTTTGCTATTGAAAATAAAATTTATATATGATATACTTATAAAAAAACATCTCGGGAGATAAAAAATGTTTGAAAAGACCAAAGATTTTCACGATAAAACAAATTTTAAATCCACCAAATATTTGAACATTAACAGCTGCGGAAAGCAAACCCACAACGGAAACGGCTATCCTCTTTTGCGTTCTAAAGGAAGGGTTGACTATCATCTGTTATACGTAACGCAAGGCGAATGTGTCTTACTTGAAAATGACAACGAAACAATTCTTACGCAAGGGGAAGTCAAAATTTATAAGCCCTACGAAAGACAGCATTATAGGTTTAGCCCGCCGTTTACTCAAAGCTATTGGCTCCACTTTGCCGGAATAGGGGCTGAAGAAATAATGAAAAGGCTTAATTTATGGACAAAATCGATATATAATATAGGGATGAATGAAAATATTATCAGGCTCTTTGATGATATTATACGCGAAACAACGTTAAAAGAACATTGTTATCAGTCTATCTGTGAGGGAAAGCTTCTTGAACTCTTGGGGTATATTTCACGTATTGCTGTATCTGAACCCGGCATAAATTCATCTGATAAGTCCGGACTTATTTATAGTGCAATCGAACAAATGAGAGAAGAGCCTTTAAAGAAGTCGGATACTGCCAAAATGGCGGCTATGCTTGGCTTGAGCCGAGGAAGATTCGAACATCTGTTTAAGGAGGTGACGGGTCTTCCGCCGCACAAATATAAAACGAAGCTCCGACTCGATAAATCACGCTATCTTTTAAAAAATACACAGTTGAATATTTCTGAAATAGCTTTTATGACGGGGTTTTCCGATCCTTTATATTTCAGCAGGATTTTCAAAAAGACTTTTGGCTGCCCGCCGACAAAATACAGAGAAAGCAAAGAAAGAATTTAACTATTATCATCTTTCAAGCCGAAACATAATAAAATGTCCGAAATGTTTGACTTTATAAAAATAAAAAATATCTTGACAAAACATAGCCAATATGATACAAATATATAGATTGTGCCCTCCCAGCAAAAATGGACACAAAAAAGCTTCAAAAAACGAAATGAATCGCAGTATTTCGTTAATTTACTAAAACCGACCG
>CADBUP010000027.1 GCA_902797885.1 uncultured Ruminococcus sp. | reverse complement strand
TGCCGCAACGGGCGCGGCGGCGGATTTATGGGCGGAGGGCAATTACTTCAGAGCAATATCTTGCTGAAAATGACTTTTTCGACAGTCAGATGTGAAAGTTTCTTTCACGTTATTTTACCTCCGTTCAGCCTTTTCTGTTTTATTTCATTGACATTTTTAATGGCCTTAATCGTGATTCTGACAGTAATGCCCTCATCGGCGTTCGGGTAATAGAAAAGTCCGTATTCCTCGCCGAAGTATATTTTAATACGCTGTGAAATGTTGTGTATGCCATATTTTTCTATGGGTTCATTCAGGTCAAACTTCTTATTTACATACTCGTTCATCTTGTTAAAATCAAGGGTATAATTTCCTATACCGTTGTCCGAAACGGTAATAATTATTTTATCATCTTCGTGAACGGCCTTAATAATTATGTGACCGGTGTAGTCAATGTCTTTAAAAGCGTGATAGATACAGTTTTCAACAAGCGGCTGAAGCGTCAGCTTGCAAATCAGATAGTGCCTTACCTCGCTGTCGGCGATAATTTCAATATCAAAGCGGTTACCATAGCGTATTTTCTGGAGATAAACGTAATTCATCACCTGGTCGAGTTCGTTGTCAATGGTAATCATCTCGGCGCCGTTGTTGAGCGAGTGCATAAAAAACCGCGACAGCGCAACCGTCATCTTTTCGATATCCTTTGCGCCATAGCTTTTTGAAAGCGCGCTGATTGAGTTGAGCGTATTATACAAAAAGTGCGGCGTTATCTGAGCCTGAAGCGCTTTAAGCTCAGCCATTTTCCGAACTTCGGTTTCATGGTTTACGTTTTCTATGAGCTGTATAATCGAGTCGTTCATTGAGTTAAACGATTCAAAAAGAACGCCTATTTCATCCTTCGTTTCGGAATGAAGTGTGTTGTTGTGCTCCACGTTATAATTTCTCATTCGCTTTGAGAGAACCGACAGAGGCCTTGTTATCAGCGATGAAATAAAGATAATAAGCGCAAGCGACAGAAGGAACAGAAGTATCCCCGAGGTTAGTATTGCAGTAGTGATTGCGCCCTGTGCCGAGCTGAATTCGTTAATCTTCACCGTACCGATTATAAACATTCCCGTATCATAGAGAGGATAGCTTTTAATCAGCCATTTTTCGTGGTCAAGGGTAATCGTTCTGGTTTCCGTGTTCCCCGACAACAGCATATCGTTAAAGATGGTCGGGTTATTAACAAGCTTTTCGCCGAGCGGCGAGTTTGTTCGATTTACTATATGATTTTCGGAACAAAGGAACATCTTTCCCGTATCGGCAAGGGTAATGTTATCGAGGTACTCGGTAAAATTCTGCATATCAATATTTGACTTTAGTACAGCAACGGGTTTTTGTGTATTAACATCGTGAATCAGCTTAGACGCGACGATGTGAGCGCTGTAAGAATCCTGTGCGTCGCGTATAATCCACTTTGTGGTGCTTCCGGCATATCGCATAGATGTGTACCAGGTATCGTTTTTAAGCTGTTTGTCAGAAGAAACGGACTGTGCCTGGTTTATCCGGGGATAGTCGTCGCGGCCGATGACATAAAGCTCGGACTTTAGAATCTTGCTCTGAAAGACATCGATTTCGCGAAGTGCGTTTTCCAACACGTTTACATCGTCTATCGGATTTCCCCGGTGAGTTTGTGACAGAGTTGTCTGAACAGACTCTTTAGTCTGAAACGAGAGAAGGCTTGAATTTATGTCATCCATAAGCGTCTGGATATGCTGTGTGGAAGAGAGCATAACCTGCTCGACGTTCCTTTCGGCAAGGTGCGTAACAACGCGGCTTGAACGAACAAATACAATAACGGCAAAGATAATAACGGTGAGGGTAACAACAGAGACGCACGAAACAGTCAGCTTAAGTTTTATCGATAAATTGTTAAAAAATTTCATAATAATCACCTGTAAAACAGATTATGTTAGCCGGGGTTTATAATGTAAATAATCAAATATAATGAATTATAACATAAAATAATGAAAAAATAAATAGAAAATGAAAATTACCGTAAGTTTACAAACAAATCGTAAGTTTTCGGTATTGCCATATCCGGACTTTTCTGTTAAAATTAGAATCGGGAGTGGTAAAAATGAAAAGGGTGTTGTTTTTTTTGGTTATGGCTGTGCTGCTTTTCGCGTCGGGCTGTGATGTAAAAAATGAAGCCGTACAGACACAACAGGAAAACAAGATTGTTCTTGCAATCAAGCGAGACACGACCGGAACAATCAGAAGCCTGGTTGACAGGTTCTCTGAAGAAAACAGCGGGATTTCGGTTAAGATTATGGAGCTTTCGGATGAGAGCGTCGAAAATCACCGCGTGCTCAGCTCGGTTCTTGCCGGAAATGAAGTCACGGTTGACGTTATGATTGTTGAAGATATCTGGATGAAGGAATTTTCATCTGTGGGGTATCTCAGACCGATTGACGCCGGTATTGATATTGACAATAGTGAATACCCAAAAAGACTCTCTGATGTAATGTGCTCCGGCGGAAAGATGTATGGGGTTCCGTTCATTCTTGACGCGGGGATTATGCTCTATCGAACGGACTTGACCGACGGAAGTCTGAACTATAACGATTTTTTAAAGGCCGACAGCCCGGACTATTCGATACAGGGCGTGGATAAGGAAGAAATGATTTGCGTTATTCAGGAATGTATAAGGCTTTCCGGCGGAGTAGAGAAAGGCCTTGAGCTTTATAAGTCGCTTATCGAAAAATCTCAGTATGCGTCGGACAATTATCTTTCGGATTTTAAAAGCGGAAAGACTGCGTATGCACGTTCGTGGACAAGCAGCTATATACAGGTTCAGAATAACTTCAGTAATATTCAGGGAAAGGTAAGGACAAGCCTTTTGGGCGTAGGCGATAATCATTACGCCACGGCGAGAGCATACTTTGCGGCGGTAAACAGCGCGTCCGACGCTTCAAAATCCGAGGCGATTAATAAATTTTTGAATTTTCTTATAAAAGAAGATGTTCAGCTTGAACTCGCCAAGGGAACGGGAACGCTTCCGCTTAAATATAAGTATTATCAAAACCCGCTTGTCGCCGACTATAACGAATATAATGAGAAATTCGAGGATTGCCTTGATAAGCTCAATTATCGCGCAAACGAGGAAGAGTATACGTTGCTTTCGGAGAAGGCACAGAACGCGGTTTCAAGGTATATAAGCGGTGAGGCCGACATAAAAGAGGCGGCAAGGGCGGTTGCAAGTACAATGGAATAATGGAATAAATAAAATTTTTAAGATGAAACGGGCGGAAGGTTATTCCGTCCGTTTCTGTTTGGGTGAAAACATTGTTTTTCAACAAGATATTTTATATTTTTTAATTTCTTAACATTTTTTCAAAAAAAATTTCAGCAAATATTAAAATTCTCTTAAAACATCGTAAGTTTTCAAACAAATCGTAAGTTTTCCTTATTGAAAATGACCAAGACAGCTGATATGATTATATTAAAGGTTAACAAAACATACGCTGACCTTAAACATAAACAGCGAAGGGTGGAGAATTTATGAAAAGCAGGAAAGACTTAAAAAGAGAAAGGCGGACGCCGGGACAAAAATCATTGGCAATAAAAAAACAGCTTCCGCTTTTAAGTATGATGATTCCCGGAGCGGTTTTGGTGTTTATGTTTTCATATATGCCGATTTTCGGAATCATTCTCGCGTTTAAAAAGATAAACCTTCGTCAGGGCATATTGGGAAGTCCGTGGTGCGGCTTAAACAACTTTTCTTATTTGTTTAAGTCAAACGACCTGTGGATAATGCTGAGAAACACGATAGGGTATAACCTCTTGTTCATAGTGTTAAACGTTATTCTCGGCGTTGCGCTGGCGATTGCGCTTAGCCTTATGCGCCAGAAGCTGGCTTCAAAGACCTATCAGACGATATTTGTTATGCCTCACTTTTTGTCGATGATTATTATAAGCTATATCGTTCTTGCGTTTTTGAATATGGAAAACGGATTTGTCAATAAGATAATCCTTCCTCTTTTCGGAAAGCCGGCGATTAACTGGTACGTTGATGAGAAGCCGTGGCCGTTTATACTTGTCTTTGTGTATTACTGGAAGGAAATAGGCTTTGGTTGTATCATATACCTCGCCTCTATCGCGGGCATAGATACTCAGCTTTACGAAGCGGCGGCGATAGACGGGGCAACGGTCAGACAGCAAATTTTTAACATTACGCTTCCTATGCTGAGAACAATTATCGCGATACAGGTTACCCTTGCCATAGGAACAATCCTCGGCGGCGACTTTGGCCTTTTCTATCAGGTGCCGATGGACTCGGGAGCGCTCAGCGATGTGACAACCACTATCCCGGTATATGTGTATAAAAACATAGCCAACGGCGGGGCGTCATCGCTCGGTGCAGCTTCGGCGACTGCGTTTATACAATCGGTTGTCGGATGTATCCTGGTTATTGCGACTAACCTGGCGGTAAGCAAAATCGACAGCGACAGCGCATTGTTTTAGGAGGGGGAGCTATGAAAGCAGGAAAGAAAGCCAATATAGTTTTACATATAATATTTATTTTAATGACAATCGCTTGTCTGTTTCCGCTTCTTTTGGTGCTGAGCATCTCACTAAGCAGCAGCAAGTCGATTATGGATTACGGTTATTCAATAATACCTAAAGAGTTTAGCCTTGAGGCATATAAGTATATCCTATCGACGCCGATAACAATAGTTCGCGCCTATGGGGTGACGATTTTTAACACGGTGGTGGGAACGGCTTTGTCGACCCTGATAATAGGTCTGTTCTCATATCCGCTGTCAAGACCCGACTTTAAGTTTAAAAGCGTGTTTACATATTATATACTTATCACAATGCTGTTCTCGGGAGGAACCGTTTCGTGGTATATCGTCTGCTCAAACGTGTTTCATCTGTCGAACACAATATGGGCTATGATACTTCCGTATCTGATGAACGCGTGGTTTGTAATAATAATGAGAACGTTCTTTAAAACAAACGTTCCGTATTCGATTATAGAATCGGGTCAGCTTGACGGAGCAAACGAGTATATCATATTCTTTAAGCTCGTGCTTCCGATTTCACTTCCGGGGATTGCTACTATTGCCCTGTTTCAGGCGTTGATTTATTGGAACGACTGGTGGCTTCCGATTATGTTTATCGTTAAGCCCGAGCTGTATAACCTACAGTTCCTCCTTCAGAGGATGATGCAGAATATCCAGCAGATAAACGAAAACGCAAAGTATATGTCAAGCGCGTCGGATCAGCTTATGAATATCCCGAGCGACGGCGCAAGAATGGCCCTCTGTATTATTGCTATGGGACCGATACTCTTTGTGTATCCGTTCTTCCAGAAGTATTTTATACAGGGTCTCACGGTTGGAAGCGTAAAGGGATAAGCCTGACATAATTAAATAATTAAATAGAAAAATTATAAAAATAATATAAAAATTTTAAGAAGGTGGGTAAGTTATGAGAAAACTTAATGTAATGAAAAAGCTTCTTGCGGGGTCAATGGCGATGGTTATGTCGATGTCTTTGCTTGCGGGCTGCGGAACGAAAAAAACGGCGGATAAAATTGCTGAAGAGGATCCGAATACCTGTCCGTCCGATACCTATGAGATAAATTGGTATCTGATGGCTGACCCTCAGAGCGATGTCCACAGCGTTGAAGAGAAGATAAACGAATATTTGAAGGATAAGCTTAACGTGACGGTTAAGATTAACTGTCTGTCAAGCGGTCAGTATGCTCAAAAGCTTGGTGCAATGATAAACGCAAACGAATATTTTGACCTGTGCTTTGCGGCACGCTGGATGCTCGACTATGTCGAGAATTCAAGAAAGGGTGCGTTTGTTCAGCTTGACGACTATCTTGACACATATTTAAAGGGCATAGCCGATGAATACGGAAGGGATAACCTTGAATATGCAAAGGTTGACGGAAAGCTCTGTGCGCTTCCTGTTTACAAGGAAATGGCGACTCAGCTCGGCTGGATGTACAGAAAGGATATCGCCGATAAGTACGGCATCGATATGACAAAGTACAAGACCTTTGAAGAGCTTGAGCCGGTACTTAAAATGATAAAAGAGAAAGAGCCGGATATAAAGTATCCGATTGACTTTGCAGCAGACACAAACCCGGCACAGCTCTATCAGGAACAGAATATTCTCATAGACACCTTCTTAATGCATGAGGGCAAGGAAAACGAAGGCAAGACCGAGAATATCTATGAATCTGACGGCTATAAAAAGGCTTGTGAAACGGCAAGAGATTTTTATAACAAGGGTTATGTAAGACCCGATGTCCTGACCGCGACCGACCAGCTTCAGAGAATGAAAGAGGGAAAGACCTTCGTTATGATGTATCCGGTAAAGCCGGGCAAGGTACAGGAACTGTTTAAGAACTCGGGTTATGAGTTCGCTCAGGCAGAGATAACCGAACCGCATCGCGACTATCTTGCGGGAACAGGCTCAATGCAGGCTATCTCCGCGTCGAGCAAGAACCCGGCACGTGTTATGAGATTCTTGAATCTGCTTAACACCGACCGCACGTTAAAAAACCTCGTTATTCACGGCATAGAGGGAAAGCACTATAACCGCGTTGACGATAAGACAATCGAGATTATTCCGGGTTCGGGCTATGAGATGCACGAAAATTCGTGGACGATAGGAAACGTATTCCTTGATGACCTGCTCACTACTGAGGCTCCGGATAAGCTGACTGCGCTTAAAGCGTTTAATGACAGGGCGAAGAACGGCGAGCTTGAGGATAAGATTCTCACTTTCTGCCCGCCCGAGAATGATGAGCGTGACAGAAAGAGAACCGAGATTAACAGCACAACCGACAAGTATCTGAAACAGGTAACCCAAGGTGCGGTTGACCCGGGACCCGCTCTTGACGAGATGAACGGAAAGCTTAAGGCTCTCGGAATGGACGACTATCTCAAGGAGCTTCAGAACGAGTTCGACAGCTATTGCAAGCAGAAATAATCTTAAAACGATTTTGACATTGATTCAGAGTTAAACAAATAAAGAAAAGACAGAACGCAGCCAATTAAATAGCGCTGCGTTTTGTTTAAAATAAGAGCTTTTTAAAAGGA
>CADBUP010000026.1 GCA_902797885.1 uncultured Ruminococcus sp. | reverse complement strand
TACGGAAAGCATTGATAAAACAAATGATACCAACCTTTATACCATATAAACCCGTTGGGGTCATTTATCCAGCAGTTTGGAGCCTTAAAATGAATTTTTTGCATAATGTTCTCCTTTCAGAAAAGACTTTTCTCTGTTTGTTTATCAAAAAAATGTATTCTTGACGGAATAAACACAAACTCGATGGTATCGCCCGGCTTGCTTATTTCGTATTTTGAAACTCTTGCAATTGTTTGGGTGTTTGCAAAGTTGAAATAAAGGTTATTCTCATTTCCCATAATTTCGACATTTTCAACAGTTGCAACCATTTTATTTTTTTTGTAAAGCTCCATATTTTGTGCATCAACCTTAATATCCTCGCCTCTGATTCCGATAATAAATTCGCCTTCTTTTCCGGCAAGATGCGACATAACGGAATCCGGAAGATCAATACTGCTTCCGTCAGAGAACACAACAGTGTTTCCCTTAACATTAACATCATAAAAATTCATTTGGGGCGAACCTATAAATCCTGCCACAAATTTATTTGCCGGGTGTTCATAAAGATCCATCGGTTTTCCGACTTGCTGAATAATGCCGTCTTTCATAATTACAATTCGATCCGCCATCGTCATAGCCTCAACTTGGTCATGCGTCACATAAATAGTAGTGCTTCCGAGTTCACGATGAAGTCTGCTTATTTCCGTTCTCATGCTGACTCTTAGCTTTGCATCAAGATTTGAAAGAGGTTCGTCCATAAGAAACAATTCTTGATTTTTCACAATAGCACGCCCAAGAGCAACTCTTTGACGTTGTCCGCCCGAAAGATTTTTCGGCTTTCTGTACCTGTATTCCGAAAGACCCAAAACATCGATTGCCCAGTCCACTTTTCTGTTAATTTCATCCTTGGGAACCTTCATGTTTTTAAGACCGTATGAAATATTCTTCTCAACCGTCATATGCGGATAAAGAGCATAGTTTTGAAATACCATTGAAATGCCTCTATCACGCGGCAACACCGTGTTCATGCGATTCCCATTAATATACAAATCGCCGCTTGTTATTTCTTCAAATCCGGCTATCATTCTGAGCGTCGTCGATTTTCCGCATCCCGAAGGTCCTACAAATACGATAAATTCGCCTTTTTCTATTGAAAGATTGAAATCGGTAACCGAATTCTTTTCTGCACCCGCATATCTTTTGCACACATTTTTCATTTCTATAAAACTCATAGTTTAACCCTCCTTAGAACCTGTTGAAATAACACCTTCCACAATTTGTTTTGAGAAAAGCGAATAGATTATTATAACCGGAATTGTAATAAGCGTGATAACCGCAAGTGTTTGCCCCATTGTCGTATTATCATTGGATGTGATGGAATTAAGACCGATTTGTGCCGTTAAAAGATTGCTTGATGTAAAAACAAGCGACGGCCAAAGATAGTCATTCCATACATTAAGGAACGTAAAAACACTTACTGTTGCCACAACGGTTTTAGACATTGGCAGAACCATTGTGAAAAAATACTTTACGGGGTTGCAATGGTCAAGCTGTGCCGCTTCCCATACGTCATCCGGCAAACTCACAAAAACTTGCCTGAACAAGAAAATGTTAAACGGATTTACAATCATCGGAAGAACATATCCGAAAACGGTATTAAGAAGACCCATTTTGGAAACAAACATAAAGTTTATTGTGATAATTGTTTCTGCCGGTATAACCATAAGCATCATGATTACCGCAAGCCATCTGTCACGGAAAGGAAACTTGATTTTTGCAAGCGCATACCCCGCAAGCCCGTTTACTATTATACCGGAGACAATCATTATTGCTGCATAGAATAATGTGTTTAGCATATAGCGTATAAAGCTTGTATCAAAAAGAATTGCTTTGTAGTTATCAAAAAAACCTTTCCCCGGTGCGGGTGGTACAAATGCCATTGCCGAATTCATATCCGCAGTGATTGCCGCATCCGGTTTAAAAGAGTTTGCAAGCATCCAAATCACGGGAAACAGGAAAAACAGTGACATAATAAGCATGATTACCGCAAGGGCTATATTAAATATCTTTTGCTTTTTTCTTTTCATGTCTATCCTCCTTATCCTTGGTCAAAACTGTCTGAATAATTGTAAGTATTACAACGAATACGGTAAACACAATAGCCATAGCGGACGCAAGTCCTATTTCCCAGTTTACGGTGCCCGTTTCGTAAATGTCGTAAACGATTGTATATGTCGAATGTGACGGGCCGCCGCCGGTCATTACCATAGGCTGAACTATCATTCTGAATGCCCCTATTGTAACGGTTATAAAAACAAATACGCAAAGAGGCTTAAGCTCGGGAAGTGTTATATCTTTAAATCTGCTCCATGAACTTGCATGATCCATTTCGGCAGCCTCATAAAGCGCAGGGTTGATAGCCTGCAATCCGCCAAGGAAAATAATCATTTGATAACCCACTCCCTGCCACACACTCATAAATGCAATAGATGGAAGCGCTTGACTTGCACCATATATGAACGGCTGCGGTTCGACTCCAAAATTTGAAAGCATTGTATTGAGTATTCCTTCGGGGCTGTAAATCTGCATCCAAAGATTCGAAACTACCGCAAGCGACATAACTACAGGGATAAAAAACGCCACCTTGAAATACCGCTTGCATACAGTTACTCTGTTGATAAGAAGTGCCAATCCCAATGCACCCAGTGTTTGCAGCGGAACAATTATAAGCACAAATTTAACCGTATTGCCGAAAGCTGTTGTAAAAAGGTCATCTTTGAAAATGGCGGAAAAATTTTCGAACCATACAAAGTGCGTCAGCTTAGGGTTTAACGCAAAATAATCCGTAAAGCTGTAGATAAGTGTTAATATCATCGGAATGAAGAGAAAAATCGTCATCAGAACAAGTGCAGGTCCGAAAAAAGCCATTCCGAGAATTGAATTTGATTTATTTTTCATATCATCTTGTATAACGCTTAAGTTTAGCGTTTATCCTTTCAACAGATTTATCCATTTCATCTTTAACATCTCTGCCGCTTAGTCCCACATCCTCGAGAACCTGCTGGAAAGAGATGCTTACCTGCGGATAAACAGGTGTTTTCGGTCTTGGATGACCGTAATCTCTTAATTGTTCGTAAAGCGCTTTATAATTCGCATCTTCCTCAAAAATCGTTATGCTGTCATATGCGTCATATGTTGACGGCAAGCTCTTTGTATTTTCATAAAGCAATATTCCGCTTTCTACGCCGCTCATCCATTTTACCAACTCGGTTGCCGCTTCAATATGCTCTGTTTTTGATGTTGCCGCATATGCCCATGAGCCTGTAGGAGTATATTTTCCTCCGTCCCACTTGTCGCTGACTATATACGGTGCAACACCGAGATCAATGTCACCGTAACTCTGATAAACGGTATTAACCTCCCAAGCGCCGTCAAATTTAAATGCCGCGCGTCCGCTTTCAAAAAGCTTTTCAACAGGTGTTGCCGACATATATTTGTTTTCCACAAGTTGTCTGAAATACTTAAACACCTCTGCATTTTCTTCGGAATTGAAATACCCATCCACCCGGAGACCGTCGCTGCTTATCAAATCGCCGCCGTTTGACCATATAAACGGTGCATAATAATAGATGCTTGACTCTCCGACCGGGAATGTCATATCGAGCGGATATCCGTTTTTGGCGTCCATTATCGGCTTAAGCTTTTTTAATATATCCGCAAATTCCGAAAATGTCCAAGGATGGTCTTTATCAGGTATATCTATTCCCGCCTCTTTAAGGATTGCCTTATTGCAATACAGTCCGACACTCGATTCCATTGCACCGAGTGCATAAAGCTTACCGTCAATAGTACCTTGTTCAATAATTGATTCCAAATAAGAGGATTTTTCCTCATCGGTCAGAGCGGCGAGTGGTTGGATTATTCCGTTTGCCGCATAAGCCGATACATTCGGTCCGTCCACCGTTATAACATCCGGCAAATCTCCCGACATAACAGATGCGTTGATTTTGTCGGAATACCCGCCGCCGCTGTCATTTCGCGGAATAAACTCAATATCGGCAAAATACTTTCCGTTGTATTTCTCATTGAAGCTTTCAACTGATTTTTTATATGCCGAGCCTTCAGGTGTGTCTTCGATTGTATGCACCCACATACTGATATACTGCTCTCCGTTGTCGTATCCACGCACATCCCCGGGTTTTACTTTTTTTGCACATCCCGTTAACATTAATGTGCCGGCAACCAGCGAAAGAGCTGCCATAAACAATGATAGCCTTTTCATGATTTTTCCTCCGTTTTGTTTTAAGTAACCGGTTACTTTGTTGCTTATATAATAGCACACAACAAGTTTGTTTGTCAAGCATTTCTTTATTTTTTGTGATAAATTCTAAATAAACACCTTCTTTTTTGTACAATTTGATAAAACCAGTTACTTTACCGATTACTTTATTGATTTTATAACTGTTATATGCTATAATAAAACTGAAACGGAGGCAGAGAATATGTCAAAAAAAAATGTTACTTTTGCGGATATCGCCGAGTATACCGGATTTTCAAAAACAACCATATCAAGATATTTCAGTAATCCCGATTCGGTTACACTTGAAAACCAGGATAAGATTGCGCATGCTCTTGAAACGCTTAATTATAAAGAAAACAAGCTTGCCAGGGTTATGGCGAACGGGAAAACGGAAATCATAGGCGTTATCATACCTAACCTTTATATGCATTATTATTCGGATGTTCTTGACCATATCATTTCCACATATGAAAAATACGGTTATAAATTTATTGTATTTGCGGGAAAAGATGATGCCGATGTCGAAAGAAGGTATATCAGCGAGCTGCTTGCGTACAAAACAGAGGGATTGATAGTTCTAAGTCACACACTCCCTTCAAAGGAATTATCTGCATATAATATACCGCTTGTTACAATCGAACGCGAAGATAAATATGTCTGCAGCGTAAATACAGATAATTATATGGGCGGAATTCAGGCTGCTACCATTCTTTCAAAAAGCGGCTGTGATATATTGATTCATGCAAATTCCGATGTCCCTGAGGATGTACCGGCATATGGGAGAATAAAAGGCTTTAAGAATTTTTGCGAAACGAACAAATGCGATTATAATATCTTGATAAGGGATTTCGGAAAAACATACGATGAAAACTATGCCGGAATTAAAAATATGTTTGAAGAAACAGAAGCTAAATATATCAATAAAACTGTTGGTATTTTCATGTCAAATGACACTCATGCAAATATTCTGTTGAATATTATTATAAAAAAATATGGCAAGCTTCCCGACAAATATAAAATAGTCGGATTCGATAATTCGCCGATTTCAAAAGAAGCAATAGTTCCGATAACAACCGTAGGACAGCAGGTCAATAAAATTGCGGATGAAGCAATGCACATTCTTACTGTTCAGATAAATGCATTTAAGAAACGGAAACCCGAACTGCTTTCAAAACCGATTCATAAGGTTCTTACTCCGATTTTAATACGCAGAGAAACAACACGGTAAATCTTCACAGACCATTCTATTATTTCGGTTTCAAATAAACCTTTTGCCTGTGCGGTTTTCGGAATACATCGTGTAAAAGTACTGCCAAGCGATAATGTTTTCTCCTTATCGGCAGCACATTTTTTGTGCCGAAATTGCCCAAAAATATCCGTTGCAATAAAAAAATGAAACCGTAAAAATTTACCCCGACCTTTCGTGTCAAGGGTTCGACCTTTCGTGTCAAAGGTACTCATTGAGATAAATAATATTCGCCTTTGCGATACTTGGGAGTATGCAAAAAAAGCAACCATGGATGTAGAAATGCGGAAACAGTTTAATCTATGACATTTATCCCGACTTATATCACCAGAAAAGGGTGTGCTCAATTTAGGCATACCCTCAGACTGTCGAATTTGACAGCAACGAGCCGCTTTTTTATTTATATGTGTATTAACATTATCTTTATACAATCTTAATGCCTAGTTGCAACTTATTATCCCATTTTTATATGCCATATGTTATAATAAATAAAAGCAAGTTGGAGGAGGCTTATCCTATGATAGAGAAAATATATTTCAGACGGCATCTTTCGTCCTTTCAAATTATTATACTGAGCTTTGCCGGTGTGATTCTCTTTGGGGCGCTTATATTAATGCTGCCGATATCGTCTGCGGCAGGCATAGTAACACCGTTTCACAGTGCGATATTTACATCAACCTCTGCCGTTTGTGTAACCGGCCTGGTTGTGCTGGATACCGGCAGCTATTGGTCGCCGCTCGGGCAGGCAGTGATTTTGCTGCTTATACAGATAGGAGGACTCGGAGTTGTAACGGCGGCGGTGTCATTTGCAATGCTTGCGGGCAGAAAAATATCACTTATGCAGCGCAGCACAATGCAGGACGCTATTTCAGCGCCAAGGCTCGGCGGAATAGTCCGTCTGACAAGGTTTGTCTTGAGAGGTACGCTTTTAATAGAATTAATCGGTGCATTATGTATGCTCCCGTCGTTTTGCGGCGAATACGGTGCAAGCGGAATATGGAAGGCTGTGTTTCATTCCGTATCGGCTTTTTGCAATGCCGGATTTGACATTTTGGGAACAGGCGCTCATACATATCCTTCTCTTACCGAATATATAGGAAATCCTTCTGTGAACATTGCAATTATGCTTTTGATTATAGTCGGAGGTATCGGGTTTCTTACGTGGGACGATATTTGTCTGCACAAACATCATTTCAGGCGTTACTGTATGCAAAGCAAGATTGTTCTGTTCACTTCGGCGCTTTTAATTGCAATACCTGCCGCTTTCTTTTTCTTTTGTGATTTTGGCGGTATGCCGGTTGGGAAAAGAATCTTTGCATCTTTGTTTCAGTCTGTGACAACAAGGACTGCCGGATTTAATACTGCTGACCTTAACGCAATGACAGGCGCCTCAAAAGCAATTATGACATTGCTTATGCTGATTGGCGGCTCGCCCGGTTCCACTGCCGGCGGTATGAAAACCACAACCTTTGCGGTTATTATATTAAGCGCCGTGTCAGTGATTAAAAGGAAAGAAGAAATTTGCGTTTGCGGAAGGCGAATCGACAATACAATTATACGAAATGCTTTGGCAATCGCAACAATTTATTTTTCACTTTTCTTTGTCGGCGGAGTTGCGATAAGCGTACTTGAAAACCTTCCTTTGTCCGATTGCCTTTATGAAACCGCATCGGCAATCGGAACTGTGGGACTCACGCTTGGAATTACGCCAAAGCTCGGTATCGCATCGCAAATTATTCTTATACTTTTAATGTACCTTGGGAGAGTTGGCGGTTTGACACTGGTATATGCGGCAATCGCAAGCAAAAATCAAGGCGGAGCAAAACTGCCGCTTGAAAAAATAATGGTCGGATAAAAAGGAGTTTTTGAATTATGAAAAATATTTTGTTAATAGGTATCGGAAGATTCGGAAAGCATGTTGCATTGCAGCTTAACAAATTGGGACACGAGGTTATGGCGGTGGATTCCAATGAAGAACGAATCAACAGCGTGCTGCCGTTTGTGACCAATGCCCAAATCGGTGACAGTACAAATGCAGATTTTTTGAAATCTCTCGGAATAGGAAATTATGATGTTTGCATTGTTACAATCGGAGGGAATTTTCAAAATTCACTTGAAACAACCTCTTTACTTAAAGAACTCGGAGCAAAAAAAGTTATTTCAAGAGCGGAACGGGATGTGCAGGAAAAGTTTCTCTTGCGGAACGGAGCGGACGGAGTGGTTTATCCCGAAAAACAAATTGCAAAATGGGCTGCTATTCGATATACTGCGGATCATATTCGTGATTATATAGAAATTGACGATTCCCACGCTATCTTTGAGGTTGAAGCACCCAAACAGTGGATTGGAAAAACAATAGGAGATATAGATATCCGTCGAAAATATAATATTAATGTTTTGGCGGTTAAACAGAACGGAAATATTGATATGGCAATATCTTCGGATACGACCCTCAGCGAAAACGTAACACTTATGGTTTTGGGAGAATATAAAGGGCTGCAAAAATGTTTCCGTATCTAAAAAAAGAGGTGAATCATTTTGAAATATGTATTGCTGACGGCAGCTGTTCTTGCCTTTTTCGCTTTCGGTTACTTCTTAATGGATCGAATAGACCGATTTCTGTGTGAAAACCAAAAGGCGATTCAAAATGAAGAAAGCGACTCTAAAAGCTCACAAATACTGCTTTCATCGGATTTGACGGATGATGAGATATTAAAAGAAATACACGGTTTTAAGAAAAATCACAGCAAGACCGGGATATTGCTTTATGATGAAAATATGAATACTTTTTATTGACATATGTGGACTTTTAGCGAGATTTATGGTATAATAATATAAAACAGATAATGGCGGTGAATAATATGAGCGCTCAAAAAACAATAACAAGTATTGAAAAAAACCAGCACATACTTGTATGCCTGTCCGCTTCGCCGTCTAATGAAAAAATCGTGCAGACTGCCGCAAAAATGGCAAAAGTTCTCGATGCACGATTTACGGCGATTTATGTGCAAAACGATTTTGCACTAACCGAAAGCGATCAAAAAAAACTTGATAACAATATTCAATTTGCGGAAAATATCGGAGCCGATGTTGTAACTGTCCACGGCGAGGATGTGGCTATGCAGATAGCGGAATACGCACGGCTGTCCGATGTAACAAAAATTGTAATAGGTCAAAGCAATGCAAAGCGCAGCCGCATTTGGGGAGGATACACGCTGACAGAAAAACTGATAGCGTATGCGCCCGACATTGATATTCACATTATTCCCGATGCCGGATTTTATAAAAAATCACGCAAAAGCAGTTTATTTATGAATACCCAACTGCCGACAGTGCAGGATGTTTTGACTGCCTGCGGTGTTCTTGCTTTATGCACGGCTATAGGCTTCCTTTTTCTTCACCTCGGGTTTAACGACACAAACATCGTTACCGTTTATATCTTCGGCGTGTTGGTTATTTCCGCTCTGACAAAAGGATATGTTTGCAGCATTGCAAGTTCGCTGCTCAGCGTTTTTCTGTTTGGTTTTTTTCTGACAGAACCGCATTTGTCGCTCAAAACATATGCCGTCGGCTATCCTGTGACATTTGCCGTTATGCTTGCGTCATCAATTCTTACAGGAACGCTTGCCTCAAAATTAAAAAAGCATGCAAAGCTGTCGGCACAAGCAGCTTTTCGTATGCAGATTTTGTTTGATACCGACCGATTACTGCAAAAGGCAAAAGGCAGCGAGGAAATATTGAGTATAACCTGTATGCAGCTTTCAAAGCTTCTTGACCGCTGTATTGTAGCATATAAAGCCGATAAATCAAACTTGTCTAAGGGGCAGATTTTTTCTGAAAAGGGCACAGACGATACAGAGTGGATATTAAATGATTCCGAAGGAAAAGTTGCTGAGTGGGTGTATAAAAACGGGCGCTGTGCAGGTACGACAACCTCGCATTTCAGCAATGCCGAATGTCTGTATTTCTCAATACGCATTGAAAAGCGGATATACGGCGTAATTGGGATTCCGATGGATAAAAACTCGGCAGATTCATTTGAAAACAGTGTGTTGCTGTCCGTTTTGAATGAATGTGCATTGGCTATGGATAACGCACATAATGCAGCGGAAAAAGAAAAGGCTGCCGATTTTGCAAAAAGCGAGCAGCTGCGTGCAGATCTTTTGCGTTCAATTTCTCATGATCTCCGCACACCTTTGTGTTCAATTTCCGGGAATGCGGATACTCTTTTACATAATTCCGATTGCTTGGACGAGGACACCAAGCATCGGATTTATACCGACATTTATGATGACTCCGAGTGGCTTACAGGTGTTGTTGAAAATCTTTTATATGTTACAAGACTCAATGACGGAAGGCTAAAATTAAATCTGAGCGACCAGCTTGCGGATGAGGTTATAGCTGAGGCTGTATCTCATTTATGCCGAAAATCGGCGGAGCATACAATAACCGTTCAGTGTGATGATTTATTGCTTGTTCGTATGGACGCACAGCTTATTATACAGGTTTTGGTTAATTTGATTGATAATGCAATAAAATATACACCTGCCGGTTCTGAAATCCGCATAAGCGCTCAAAAACAAGGAAATTATGCAATGTTTAATGTGTCGGATAACGGAAACGGGATACCCGATGATGTAAAACCGCATATATTTGAGATGTTTTATACCGGGAAAAACAAGATTTCCGACAGCCGCCGAAGCTTTGGTCTCGGTCTTACGCTTTGTAAATCAATAATAGATGCGCACGGCGGAAACCTTGAGCTTTCGGACAACATACCGCACGGGTGCAGTTTTAAATTTAATTTACCGATTAGCGAGGTGACTCTTA
This sequence comes from uncultured Ruminococcus sp., assembly GCA_902797885.1. Taxonomy (GTDB): domain Bacteria; phylum Bacillota; class Clostridia; order Monoglobales; family Monoglobaceae; genus UMGS1820. The sequence continues at coordinate 2,812 of CADBUP010000026.1, read as the reverse complement.
ATGAATAAACCGCTTGTACTTGTTGTTGAGGATGACCGCCCCGTCCGCAACTTGATTGTTACAACTCTGAAATCTCACGATTACAGATATCTGACGGCGGAAAACGGAAAAACTGCGATTATGGAGGCATCGTCGCATAATCCGGATATTGTTCTGCTGGATCTTGGACTGCCGGACATAGACGGTACGGAGGTAATAACGAATATCCGAGGATGGTCCAATATGCCGATAATTGTTATCAGCGCACGCAGTGAGGATTCCGACAAAATCACTGCACTTGATGCCGGAGCGGATGACTATCTGACAAAGCCTTTCTCTGTTGAAGAACTTCTTGCACGGCTTCGGGTAACACAAAGAAGATTGCTGCTGCTGAAAAGCAGTAATGATGCGGGAAAACCCGTTTTTCAAAACGGTGAACTCAAAATAGATTATGCAGCAAACTGCGTTTATCTGAAGGGTGAGGAAATGCATCTTACGCCGATTGAGTATAAGCTTTTGTGCCTTTTATCGCATAATGTCGGAAAAGTGCTGACGCACACATATATCACTATGCAAATCTGGGGCAGCAGCCGGGAAAACGACATTGCTTCGCTGCGTGTTTTTATGGCTACGCTCAGAAAAAAATTAGAACCGGAAAAAACAAGCCCTCAGTATATTCAAACGCATATAGGTATAGGATACCGAATGCTGAGAGTTGATTAGAATAACACAAAGGTTTATGTTTTATATATTAGTCTATAATTACAGGAGAATTAAAAGAATGATGAAAAAAATACTGTCCCTATTTTGGACTTTTTTCAAAATAGGTGCATTTACATTCGGCGGCGGTTACGCTATGATTGCACTTTTGGAGAATGAGTTTGTGGAAAAGAAAAAATGGATAACGAAAAATGAGTTTCTTGATATGGTTGCGATTGCAGAATCCACACCGGGACCCGTTGCTGTCAACAGCGCCACATACATAGGATATAAAACAGCGGGCTTCAAGGGTGCGGCAGTATCTACTCTGGCAGTCTGCATACCGTCATTTGCCGTGATTTTCTGCATTTCGCTCTTTTTTGAGCAATTTTTGAAATTAACATATGTTTCATATGCATTTCGCGGAATACAAGTCTGTGTGATTTATCTTATCCTGTCTGCCGGACTGAAAATGCTGAAAAATATAAAAAAGACGGCATTTAACATCGTCATTTTACTATCGGTCATTGCTGCAATGGTGTCTTGCAGTGTATTTTCCGTATCAATTTCTTCTGTTTGTTATATATTGATATGCGGTGTATTGGGCACGGCAGCATTCTTTCTGAAAAAGCTTAAGAAGGGATGCGATTGAAATGATATATATAAAGTTGTTTTTCAGTTTTTTAATGATAGGTGCATTATCCTTCGGCGGCGGCTACGGAATGGTTTCGCTTGTGCAGGAAACGGTTTTGTCAAACGGCTGGCTGTCCGAAAGTGAATTTATGAATTTTATAGCGGTTTCCGAATCAACCCCCGGACCGCTTGCGATAAATATGGCAACTTTTATCGGCTCAACGCAAGGCGGTATTTTAGGATCGCTTTTTGCAACAACAGGCGTCGTTTTGCCATCGTTCATTATAATCCTTTTAATCTCGGCGGTCTTGAAAAATCTTTTGAAATATTCTGCGGTAAATGCTTTTTTATCAGGCGTACGCCCCTGTGTTGTGGGTATGATTCTTGCAACGGCAAGCGTTATGGCATTGTCATCGCTCTTGGGATTTGTTGATTTGAATACTGCCGCTGAGCCGGATATTGAATCGGTTATTATATTTGCAGCGCTTTGGTGTATACATATTATCTTCAAAAAAGTTAAAAAGAAAACACCGTCACCGATTTTAATGATTATATTATCGGCAGCGCTTGGTATTATTTTTGGAACTGTTTAATACATAAAATTAAAAGCAATTCATTGCCGCTAAATTTGGTAACGAACTGCTTTTTTTGATAAAAGCACTTAATCTGCTAAAACAAATAATCCACCTTGTATTATGCAGGGCGGATTATTTTATGATAAACAGCTTTTTCAAGTTACATCACCAATGCTTTTTTCGGACAAAACCTTGCGCATTTACCGCAGCCAATGCATTTATCATAATTGATAGTCGGAGCGTTGAAACCTTCTTGGTCAAGCGCACCTACGGGGCAAACTTTTACTGCCGGGCAGCTATGATTTTGCGGACAGTTTTCAATTATTATTCTTAATTGTTTCTTCATATTCATCACCTCTGATTCTTATACAGTTTCAATTCGTTTAAGATTTCGTCCTTTGGACGGTAGCCCACAGAAGTTGAAACAATCCTGCCGTCTTTGAAAAACACAAGCATCGGAATTGATGAAACTTTGAATTTCATTGCAAGCTCAGGTTCATCATCAACATTAACCTTTGCCACCCTAATCACGTCCGCATATTCGTCCGCAATTTCTCCTAAAACGGGAGAAAGCATTTTGCACGGTCCGCACCAGTCGGCGTAGAAATCCAGCAAAACTGGCTTGTCCGCATTTATTACTTCGTTTTCAAAATTTGATTTGTTGATTATTACCTCACTCATTTTTAAAGACTCCTTTCAGATTGACTTATAATAAAGCATACAATGGCAAAATCCTTCAAAATTAGGATCTGCAATTTGCTCTTTGAACTCTTTGCACATACATTTTGTATCCTCGGTTTGCTCCAATCTGCACGGGCAGTATCCGCCTGTGCGTTTAAGCCCTTCCCTGACTGTTTTTACAACAGCTTCATCTTGATTCACTGTTATTTTCATTGCAATCGCCTCCGTTCTTATGTGTTTATTTT
>CADBUP010000025.1 GCA_902797885.1 uncultured Ruminococcus sp. | reverse complement strand
TTAAGTCTCTGAAGAGCCATCTTATCCTGACGGAGGTCAATGCCGTTTTCCTTCTGGAATTCGTCTGCCAGATAGTTCATAATCTTGTTATCGAAGTCATCGCCGCCGAGACGGTTGTTACCGCTGGTAGCCAGAACTTCAAATACGCCGTCGCCGATTTCAAGGATAGATACATCGAATGTACCGCCGCCGAGGTCGTATACCATAATCTTCTGGTCGTTGTCCTTGTCAAGGCCGTAAGCAAGCGCCGCCGCCGTAGGCTCGTTGATAATTCTTAAGACCTCAAGACCCGCTATCTTACCTGCGTCCTTTGTTGCCTGACGCTGTGCGTCAGAGAAGTACGCCGGAACGGTGATTACCGCCTGTGTAACAGGCTCGCCGAGATAGCTCTCTGCGTCTGATTTCAGCTTTTGAAGAATCATCGCCGAAATCTCCTGCGGAGAATAGCTCTTTCCGTCAATGGTAACTCTCTTATCCGTACCCATATCTCTCTTGATAGATGAGATTGTTCTGTCGGGGTTTGTTATTGCCTGACGTTTAGCGACCTGACCCACAAGTCTCTCGCCCGTCTTTGTAAATGCGACAACCGAAGGAGTTGTTCTTGCACCCTCGGGGTTAGCTATAACGGTAGGTTCGCCGCCTTCCATAACCGCCACGCATGAATTTGTTGTACCTAAGTCAATACCTATGATTTTTCCCATAATATATCATCCTTTCTTTAATTCACAAATATATATAAATTAGTTGCTTACTTTGACCATTGAATGGCGAACCACCTTGTCTTTGTAGGTATATCCCTTTTGGAATTCCTCAATGACGGTGTTTTCCGCCTCGTCGCTGTCGCCGGTCATAACGGCGTTGTGCTTCTCGGGGTCGAATTCCTTGCCGACCGCGTCGATGTGCTCGATTCCTATGCCTGAGAGAGCGTCCTCAAACTGTTTCTTTACCATTTTAATTCCGTCTAAGACGCTTCCGCTTTCGCCTGCGGCTTCGGCGGCGTCAACGGCACGCTCTAAGTTGTCAAGCACCGGAAGAAGCGGTGCAACGGTTTCGCATACCGCCATTTTATAGAAATCTTCCTTCTCCTTTGCGGTGCGCTTCTTATAGTTGTCAAATTCAGCCGCCTTCCGCATAAGCTTATCCGAAAGCCCCTGAATCTGTTCCTTTGCCTTGTCAAGCTCTGACTTTTCATCGGGTTTATCTTCCGCGGCGCTTGAATCGGCCTTCTCTGCCTTTTCCGAAGTTGTCGCTTCGGCGTCTGCGGTTGTTTTTTTGTTTATATCCTTTTCTGTATCCCTTTCCTTATCTTTTTCCTTATTCTTTTCGGAAGCGGATTTCTTTTTTTCGTCTGCCATATTTTATCCTCGCCTTTCTGCTCACTTGAGTTTATCGGATACGTTTCTTATCCCTCAACGGAATATGACGTAACAGAAAAATGAGCTATGAATCGTTATCACTGCCGGTCTTTCCGTCACCCAATGCGGGAGGCTTATTCGGCTTGTCGGGTTCGCTGAAATGCTTGCCGAGCATATCCTCAAGCTGTCTTGCGAAAAAACCCACGCCCGAGACAACCTTTGAATAGTCCATCCTCATAGGCCCGACCACCCCGACTATGCCGGTCATATTATCGCCAATCTTATAGCTTGATATTACAACCGAGTTATTTTTAAGCTCAGCAACGGGATTCTCGTCACCGATAAAGACCGAAACCTTGTCGGATTTAACATCCGGGAGCTTGGTTATCATTTCGTCAATCGACTTCTTGTTATCAAAGAAGCCGAGGATTTCTTTAATCTTTTCTATGTTATTATACTCGGGGAAACGTAAAATATTGGTCGACCCCTCCATATATACCTCGTGTTTGTCAATCTCAGAAATGGCTTCGTGAACCAGCTCAAGCACCGAGGTTAAAATCTCGGTATTAACCCCGACCGCGTTCTGAATCTCTATTATATGTGAAAGATTTATCTCGGAGGCGGTCAGACAGGTCAGGTTTGCGTTTAAAACGTCATTGAGCTTTATCAGAATTTCGGGCGAAATATTTTCGCGCAGGCGCAGAAGCTTGTTCTTAATCACGCCCGAGCTGTCAGCCACGATAATCATAACGGTTCGCTCATCGATGCCGACCAGTTTTATGCTCTTGACGATTCCCGTTTCTATAGTCGGAAGCATTCCGAAGGTAGGAAGAAGCGTCAGGTTTGAAAACGCTACCGATACGTCCTTGACAATTTGGTCAAGCTCATGAACCTTGTTTAGCATTGCTTTCTTAAGCTGTTGTATTTCGGCCGCGGTCATCAGATATTTGTCCATCAGTGAGTCCACATAAAAGCGGAAGCCGAGACTTGACGGAACACGACCCGCCGATGTGTGCGGCTGGGTCAGATACCCGAGCTCCTCTAAATCGCCCATCTCGTTGCGGATTGTTGCCGCACTGAGATTAAGACCGGTGCTTTTGGCTATACTGCGAGAGCCGACAGGTTCGGCATTTTTGATATAGTTCTCGACTATCGCACGAAGAATTAACTTTTTTCTGTCGTCTAATGCCAATTTTAATCAGCTCCTTATCGCATATATTATATGTAGGATTTTGCTTTGTTAGCACTCACCGAGAGAGAGTGCTAAAACCTACACTCATAGAATAGCACGCTATAGGAAATTTGTCAAGTACTTTTTAAAAATTTTTAGAAAAATTAAAAAAATTCTGCCCTCGGGGCAGAATTCAGTCTTTGTCTTCGCTTGACATATCGGTTATCTTTTCGGTCATTATTTTATAAAAGTTCGCCGAGGCGGAAACCTGCATAATAACATCGCCGATGTCCTCGCTCGTATTTCCGTCACCGAGGATAGGTGCGGCGAGGGATTTTATACTCTCTGACACATAATCAAACGCTTTTTTCTGATTCCTTGCAAACGATGTATAGACCCTTTTGATTTCGTCCTCGGTCAGCCCGACCGGAACGATTTTCTGAATTGTTGACATATCGAGCGTCTGTTTAAGGGTACAGACAATCAGAAGGTATGCCAGATGGATTTTGGAATACCTTTTCTTGACCGGTGCGGGAATCGTCTTAAGCTTGACATAGTTATTAATCATAGACGGCGTAACTGATTTTTCGGTATTTGAAACCTTGTGATAAAGGCTTAAGTATTTAGAGATGAGCGTTATGACCTGATCCATATATAATTCAATATCGGGAAGCTCATCCCATTCGGGGAGAGAATATCCGCGAATCATATCGTCAAGCCTGTTAAACGACTCTATGAGTTTTTCTTTTTCCAGATACATAAAAACCATCGCCTTTGAATTTTATAAAGTGTATATATAATGTAGATATTATAATGTAAGTGTGTCGATAAACCCGGATAAACGAAAAATTTCATTTTTAATAAAACGCCGTCCCCGGATTCCGCCCTGCCTACCACGGCGGCAAAGAAATGAAATTTTTCGCGTTTTTACAATGTTTTTGGCAAGATATTGCTACATTGCCGCAACAGGCCTTTCGACACTCTGCATATAATCATATAATGTAGATATTATAATTCAAACGGTGATTTTTGTCAAGAAGGGCGTGCATAAAGGGGAATTTTGACCGTCAGGAAGGAATTAACAAAAAGTTAATAAAATAATATTGACAATATAGGATAGGTATGGTATAATGCAGATGTTTTCGGATGTTTAAAAAATAAGTGGTAAATAGGGTGCATATTGTGGGAGAAAAATCGTCCGTTGTTATACGGGATTCTGTTTCGGACAGGATAATTGAACTGACAGAGGACTTGGTTGTAAAGCAAGGCGTAAAATCAATAAGCGTCAGTATGCTTATGAAAAAGCTCGGAATGACCAACAGGGTCTTTTATAACCGCTTCCGTAATATAGAAGAGGTGCTTAATATTGTCTATGGAAAGGTTGTTCTTAAAATGAGAGACAATATAAATGCCGGCGCCAATCCTCAGATGAGCTATTATGAGTATGTTGAAAAGCTTATCGTGATGTGTATGGAGGACACTTATGACCTTAAAAATCAGTTCAGCCAATATATGTTTGAACACGATTCGCTGTCGAGGGATAACTATGAATGGTGGGTTAAAAAAATAAAGGAACTGATAAATTACGGCATCGAAAACGGCTATCTGAAAGAGAGTCTTAACGCCGATGATTTGAGTTATTTTATATGGTGCTTCTGCCGCGGCTGTAATCTTGACGCGGTGATGCGGAATATCTCAAAGGAGGATGCGGTTCGTTCGCTTAAAGCGGGGTTTGAATGCTTCCTTGAAGGCGCGAAAAAGAAATAAAAGATATAATTAACTTTATATCTTATATTTTTTGAGTTATTCAGCACAGTGTGTGCTGAATAGCGGAATGAACAGGTAATAATATTTCGGCTGTTATTTCGGCGGCTGTTTATTTTTTAAATTTTTCAGCACAGTCTGTGCTGAAACGCATAAAGATGCAGCGGCCGACAAAACCGCCTTTTATTTGAGCTTTTTCAGCACACCCTGTGCTGAAAAAGCGATGAGAAGCCTGAAAGGAGAAGAAAAATGGGTATCAAAATCAGCGGAACGGGTTTTTACGTTCCCGAAAGAGTTGTTTCAAACAACGATTTAGAGAAGATGGTTGAGACCTCGGACGAGTGGATAACACAAAGGGTCGGGGTTAAGACAAGGCACATAGCGGAGGATGAGACGGCCGTGGATATGGCGGTTTCCGCCGCGGAGGACGCTCTTAAAAAAAGCGGAATTCCCGCATCGGAGATTGATATGGTTATAGGCACGACGATAACCTCGGATTTGATTTGCCCGACGGTAGGCGGAGCAGTGGCAGGGGCGATAGGTGCCGATTGCCCTGCTTTTGACCTGAACTCGGCGTGCAGCGGTTTTGTCTTTGCCTTTGACATAGCCGAGAAGTATCTCAGAGCCGGAGCGGCAAAAAAGATTCTGATAGTAAGCGCAGAGCGTATGAGTAAGATTATCGACTGGACAGACCGAAGCACCTGTGTTATCTTCGGTGACGGTGCCGGAGCGGCAATCGTCGAGGACGGTGATATGTATGAGTCGGTTCTCTATACCGACGGGGACGATTCGGTTATAAAGATTCCGAATTACAGTATAGCCAATCCGTTTCGCGGTGACGACGGAATAAAACCGTATGTTTATATGAACGGACAGGAGACCTTTAAGTTCGCAGTGAACAAGGTTGTGTCGGATATACGTGCCGCCGCAGAAAAGGCGGGAATTTCGGTTCAGGATATTGACTATATCATTCCGCATCAGGCGAATATAAGAATCATTCAGTTTGCGGCGAAGCGGCTCGGGCTTCCGGAGGAAAAGTTCTTTACGAATATACAGTCCTACGGGAACACCTCATCGGCGAGCGTACCTATGGCTCTTGCCGAATTCAGCGAAAGTGTCGGACCGAAGAGCGGTGACATTATTGCGCTTACGGCGTTCGGCGGCGGACTTTCAAGCGGAGCCTGTGTTTTTAAATGGTAAAATAATTAAAATTTATATAAAAAAATCTTAGGAGGAAAAGAAAATGGTATTGGAAAAGGTAATTAAAATAGTTGCGGAGCATTTAGAGATGGATGAGAGCAAAATCACAGCGGAGACAACCCTCGCGGACCTCGGTGTTGATTCGCTTGACACGGTTGAAATCCTTATGGAGATGGAGGACGAGTTCGGCATCACAATCGACCCGGGTGACGTTCACGTTGAAAAGGTCGGGGAGCTTGCTGACTATATAGCTTCTGTTATGGACAAATAATAAGGAAGGGTGTTTAGTGATGATTTGTACGCCTATATGTGAGCTGTGCGGGATTGAATATCCCGTGTTTCAGGGCGGAATGGCGCATATTTCCGATGCGCGTCTTGCCGCGGCGGTTTCAAATGCCGGCGGCTTGGGAATTATAACCTCGGCGAGCGGAGACGTCAGGTGGCTTAAAGAACAGCTGAGCCTTATGGACAGCCTGACGGATAAGCCTTACGGCGTGAATGTTATGCTTCTCGGCAGGAATGTCGAGGAGGTTGCTGAGGCTGTGGCAGAGAGCAAGGCGGCGGTGGTGACCACAGGTGCGGGAAATCCGTCAAAGTTTATGAAGCTATGGAAGGGTGCCGGGATTATCGTTATTCCTGTTGTTGCTTCCTGTGCTATGGCAAGGCTGGTTGAGCGGTCGGGCGCAGACGCGGTGATAGCTGAAGGCTGTGAATCGGGCGGTCACGTCGGCGAGGCCACAACGATGGCGCTCATACCTCAGGTGTGTGACGCGGTGGACATTCCTGTCATTGCGGCAGGGGGAATCGCGGACGGCAGAGGTGTTGCGGCGGCGTTTATGCTCGGCGCCGACGGCGTGCAAATCGGCACGAGGTTTCTTTCGGCGAAGGAATGCAGCATAAGCGAAGCATACAAAGAAAGGCTTTTAAAGGCAAACGACACATCGACAATCGTTACCGGAAAGCGGCTCGGCCATCCGGTCAGAAGCATAAAATCGCCGCTTTCGAGGAACCTTGCCAAGGCTGAATATTCGGATATTTCAGATGAAGAGCTTGACAAAATGGCGGTAGGAAGCCTTAAAGCCGCCGTTGCTGACGGCGATATACAGCACGGCTGTTTTCTTGCCGGTCAGATAGTCGGACTTGTAAACAAGGAACAGACAGCCGGTGAGATAGTTGACGAGATTGTTAAAGACACCGAGAGAGTTTTGAAGGAGGCACAGAAATGGGAAAGATAGCGTTTGTGTTTTCGGGTCAGGGAGCACAGTACAGCGGTATGGGAAAAAGCCTCTATGATTTGGGCGGTGAGATAAAACGCTTTTATGACGAATGTGAGGTCATAAGACCCGGAACGATAAAACAGTCGTTTTCGGGCAGTGCCGATGAGCTTAAAATGACGGTCAACACCCAGCCGTGTATGTATCTTGTTGAGATTGCGGCGGCAATGGCGCTCAACTCAAACGGAATTTTTGCGGACGGCTGTGCCGGCTTTTCGCTCGGCGAAATCTCCGCCCTTGCATACGGAGGGGCGTATTCATATACCGACGGATTTAAAATCGTTACGAAGCGTGCCGAGTATATGAGTGAAGCGACCGAGGAAAACGATACGTCTATGGCGGCGGTTATGAAGCTTGACGGGGATTCGGTTGTTGCCGCGGCTTCAAGGTATGAGAAGCTGTATGCGGTCAACTTTAACTGTCCCTCACAGATTGTTGTTTCGGGACTCAGAACGAGCGTCGAGAAGTTTAAGGACGAGGTTTCGGCAATGGGTGGAAAGATGATTCCGCTGAAGGTCAGTGCGGCGTTCCACTCGCCGTTTATGGCGAAGGCGTCGGACAGGTTCAGAGATGAGCTTAAAAAATATGACATCTCAGAGCCTAAACTTCCGGTTTACTCAAATGTAACGGGAAGGCCTTACGGCGGTGACGTTTCCGAAAGCCTTGCCCTTCAGATAAAAAGTCCGGTTAAGTGGCAGAAGCTCATAGAGAATATGACAGCCGACGGCTTTACGGATTTTATCGAGTTAGGGCCGGGAAAAACCCTGTGCAAGCTAATCACAAAGACTTGCGCCAATGCCCGCGTCTACTCGGTCGAGGACGGGGAGTCGCTCAGCAAGACCCTTTCGGAGGTGAAGGCAAATGCTTAACGGAAAGACAGCGGTCATAACCGGGGCATCACGAGGAATCGGTGCGGCGGTTGCCGAAAAGTTCGCTCATCTCGGCGCAAATGTCGCCATTATCTATCAGGCGAACACCGATAAGGCGGAGGACGTTTGCCGAAGGGCGAGGGACCTCGGGGCCGAGGCGGAGATATACAAATGTGACGTTTCGGATTTTGACGAATGTAAAAAGACGGTGGCGGAGGTCATCGGCCGTTTCGGCAAAATCGATATTTTGGTCAACAATGCGGGAATCACCCGCGACAACCTTATCGCGATGATGTCTGAGGATGACTTCAATAAGGTTGTCGGAACAAACCTCGGCGGATGCTTTAATATGATTAAGGCGTGCAGCCGGAATTTTATAAGGAACAAAGGCGGAAGGATTATAAACATAGCGTCGGTATCCGCCCTTCTCGGGCTTGCCGGCCAGAGCAACTACGCTGCGTCAAAGGCGGGAATCATTGCCCTCACAAAGACGGCGGCAAGGGAGTTCGCAGCGAAGAATATTTGTGTGAACGCTATTGCACCGGGGTTTATAACCACGGATATGACAGAGTCGCTGAGCGCCGACGAAATAGTCGGAAGGATTCCGCTTAAAAGGCTCGGAAGACCCGAGGATGTGGCGAATCTTGCGGCATTTTTGGCGGACGAGGCATCGGGGTATATAACCGGTGAGACGATAAGAATAGACGGCGGACTGGCAATCTGAGCCGACGGTGAAGGAGGAGAATATGAAGAGAGTTGTTGTAACCGGAATGGGAGCGGTAACACCGCTCGGATGCGATACCGGGACATTTTGGAATAACATAAAAAACGGCGTTTGCGGAATTGACGAGATAACGGCATTTGACACAACGGATTACCGTGTGAAACTTGCGGCCGAGGTCAAGGACTTTGACCCGTCGCTTTATATGGAGAAGGCAGAGATAAGAAAGAATGACAAGTTCGTCAGATACGCGGTCTGTGCGGCTGTTCAGGCGTTTAATGATGCAAAACTCAGCGTCGGAGCAGAACAAAACCGTATAGGGGTTTATTTCGGCTCGGGCATAGGCGGTTTTGACACCTTTGTGGGTGAGCATAACAATATGCTAAACCGCGGCTGGCAGAGGGTATCACCCCTGTTTATACCTAAGATGATTTCAAATATGGCGGCGGGAAACATAGCGATTAAGCTTAAGGCAAAGGGCCCGTGCGTTTCGTTTTCGACCGCCTGTGCAACGGGAACGACCGCTGTCGGCGAGGCGTATAGGGCGATCAGAGGCGGCTATGCCGATGTTATAATTGCCGGCGGAACGGAGGCGGCAATTTCGCCGCTGGCTGTTGCGGGGTTTACCAACTGCCTTGCGCTGAGCGATACAACGGACAAGACCAGTGCCTCGATTCCGTTTGACAAGCGGAGAAACGGCTTTGTTATGGGCGAGGGAGCGGGCGCGCTTGTGCTTGAAGAATACGAACACGCGGTGAGAAGAAATGCGGATATTTATGCCGAGGTGGTCGGCTATGGAAGCACCTGTGATGCCTTCCACGTTACTGCGCCCGACGAGAGCGCCGAGGCTTCGTCAGAGGCAATAATAAACTGTTTAAAAGAGTATGGAAGGGACGCAGAAGCGGATAAAATTTATTTTAATGCCCACGGAACAAGCACACCGCTCAACGATAAGACCGAGACCGCGGCGATAAAGAGGGCGTTCGGCGATGACGCGTATAAGA
>CADBUP010000024.1 GCA_902797885.1 uncultured Ruminococcus sp. | reverse complement strand
GGCGATTCATCCAAAAAACAAAATAATTTTATTGAATTAATTGCCCTTCGCCCATACAGTTGCCAAGCCCAACTGCACAGAAAAAATTATTTTGTTTTTTTACAATGTTTTCAGCAAGATATTACAAAAACGCGAAAAATTTCATTTCCTTGCCGCCGCGGTGGGCAGGGCGGAATCAGGGGACGGCGTTTTATTAAAAATGAAATTTTTCGTTTATCAGAGTTTATCGACACGCTCATATGACCGCCTCATCAAAAGCGGTCATATTTTTTTAAATCTTATTTTACCGGCGGGTTTATAATAATGTCAAAAGAGGTCTTTCCCTCTTTCTTAAGCGCAGCCCAGTCTATTTTTCCGAACTTATCAACAAACTCTGTGTTTATGTCATCTAATTCATACTCGTAATATGTTCCGAGCGGCTCGACAGCGATTCGCAGACTGATATTATCATCCGTTTTTGTCACCGTCTTGCTTCCCTCGGTCAATTTTCCGTTTGCGTCAAACCTTGCGATAATCTCCCCCTGAGAATTATATACGGTTATACCTGTGAAGCCGGAAGTCTCGGCCTTATCGATATATCTCGCTATATTCTCTCCCGCCTGGCTTCCCATTTTGTTATATGCAATCTGAGCATAATGTATACGATTATTCGGATCGTCCTCACCGTATTTAATTGTTTCGGCCGCATTACTCATCACGAACAGGTTCGGCACATCGTTCGCCGCCCGATAGAGAGCGTCACGTGCAATTGTCGAACATCTGCTGTGCTGTTCATTGTCAAATGTCTTAACATACTCCGAATCATTCTTTGCCTCAGTCGCGCTATAGTTTTTATTATACATAAAGAACGAACGCGGCATAACTATTCCGCCGAAGTCAAGCTCACAGTCCTTCATTATATCGTTATGCATCGATATATATGCGTCATAATATCCTTGTGCATCGTGAATGGTTGCTTTTTCGGGGTCATTGTGATACTCTTCATGCTCACCTTGATTCCATATATATCCCGTGCTGATAATGTTATACTCTTCGGACAATTCTCTGTATGTTTTTGTAAAGCACTTAACCGCTTGAGAGTACATTTCTCCGCCGCCCTTATTTGTGCATGAACATTTATAATTTTCAGGATGTTTAGTCCATTCGTGCATACCTGTTGCCCCGCTGGCACACTGAACGAACACCACCTTAGCGTCGGTTTTCTCATTCAGGATCTTTCCTATTGCCGGTGTATATCCGCCGAATGTGCCATAGCCCTTTCCCGGCTCGGCCATCGTATACATATCATTTTTATCCGTCAGGGCTTCCACCGCTTGGTTATAAAATCCGCTGTAGACCTTTCCCCTACCGTCGGGGCGTATGGGATCCGCCGTGATCACATAATCGGGATTTCTTACTTTATATCCGTTTTCGCTTGGATACCCGACATTTGTTGTGCTGTTTGACTGTCCGATGACAAGCACAATGATTACATCATCTTTTTTTTTGTCATAGCCTATATCGCGGTTGACCGAGGTTATAACATTATTGGGTTTATTATTGAGATTTATCACCAGCTGTGCATTATCTGAGCTGCTTTTATATTCCGCGCTGTACTGTGCGCCGCGGCCGTTGTTCGGAAGAAGTTCATAACCTCTCCATCCGGCAAGGCGGCGGTTTAAGATATTTACATCCTGTTCGTCGACCTTTCCGTCACGGTTTAAGTCGGCCGAAAGCTGACCGAAATAATCAAGCGTATTCCCCCCGGTAAGGTGCTGTCTGAGTCTGATAGAATCCTTAATATTGATTTCGCCGTCATTATTATCATTATATATATCCCCTGCACGGTAGAGCTTTTCGCAGCCGAAGAATGTATTTTCACCGTATTTGATTCCTGTGTTAGCCGCTCTCACCGATGAAAGCGCCGTACAGTTTCTGAAAACGGACGCGCCGAGTTCGGTCACTCCTTCCGGAAGAGATACCGATGTCAGCGATGTACAGTTTGCAAAGGCAGACCTTCCGATTTTTTTAAGTCCTGTCGGAAGCGTAATATTCGTCAGCTTATTCGCGCCGTAAAACGCATTATCCAAAATTTCGGTAACCGTTTCGGGTACTTTAAATGATGTATCCGCCTTCGCCGCGGGATATGCCAAAAGCTTAGTTTTTTCTTTATCATACAACACTCCGTCATAGGAAGCATAGCCTGTGTTTTCGTAAGCAACATTTATACTTTCAAGCTTTTCACAGCCGCTGAAAGCCGTTTCGCCTATCTGAGTAACGGTTTTGGGAATATTTATTGTTTTAAGCGAAGCCGAATTTTCAAAAGCGCTTTTTTCTATGCTTGTATATCCGTCGGGAACAGTAATCTTCTCTGTCTTTGAATCATACAGGAACGCATATTTTCCGACGTTCTCCGCAGGAACTCCGAGATATTTTTCCGGCAGGGTGATTTCTTTTTTGCTTCCCGAATACTCGGTTATTACTGCTTTTCCGTCAACCACCTTAAATGTGTAATCCGATACATCGGGAAGGCTTTCAACCGCACCCGGATTTATCTCTTCAATCACAAAGTCATCCATATACGCCTCGCCGTAACCGCGAACGGCTATATTCAGGTACTTATAATCATCAGCCTTGTAATCCACGAGGAAGCTGTAGCTCGCCTCGTTCCATTCCGTCATCGGTTCTGCCGCCAGAGCAAAGATATAATCCCCCGCCGAGCTGATTGACTTTTTCCCCGACCAACCCGACTGATACAAGCCTCTTTGAAGTGCAAAGCCGATGTAGCTGTTGCCTTCAACCTTTGTCACCTTATACTTAAACGAAACCTTATACGCCTTCCCGGGGGTGATAGCTATTGGCTTTTCGCCCGCTGCGACAAGAGCTGAAGCCGAAAGTCCATCGCCGTTTGTTCCGATAGCGCTGCCTCGATTTCCCGAACCATTGTTTACCTTTCCGATAAGCTCACTCTGGGTATCTAAAGAATAGCTATATCCAAGCACTCTGTTTGACGTGCCGTTTTCGGTTATTGTATCGGAAAACATCCTGAGCGAAACATAAAAATCTCCTTGCCCCGCTCCCCTTGATGCCTTTATATACGGTTCATAGCTAAAATTGTTCACAGTATATTTTTCGGCCTTGTAGTCATTGTTTTTTATAGTCACGTCATCCAGATATACAGTTGCACCTTTGCAGTTTCCGAGGACTATATAAAGCTTGTCAACCACATTTTCAAGTGAAGAATTTTTATTATATTCTTTATATGTCATATTTGCGGTTGTTGTAAATGTATATTCAAATGTGTGCCACTCCGAACCTGTTTTATCATTAAAGGTTACTATACTCAAGGCGTGTTTAGGTTTATTCGCATCATAAGCGGATTGCGTCCCGAGGTTCAGCGCGATATTCGGATAGTTTTTATCTGTCTCGGTCAATGTTTTTGCCACAGCCTGTTTATATTTAAAGCTCACTGTATAGCTCGTATTCGGCGATAGAGTATAAGGAATCTTATTATTGTCACCCGAACACGCAAGTTCAACATTAAAACCGGCATTCGTCGTAGGCGAGAGACTCAGCACCTTATTTGAAGTGTTCCCGGGTTCGTCGATCTGTTTTAGTATATCGCCCCAGGTATTTGTGCCGCTCCACCCGCCGGCGCCGCTGAAGTCTATAAACACAGTTCCGGGATCGGATATATCCGCCGCGCCGGCGGCAGACACAGCCGAAAGATTAAGCGGCATCAGCACAGCCGCACACAACAGGCTTACCGCTTTCTTAAGTATCTTGATAATTTTCATATGGCTCCACCCCTTTTAATATATTATATATTAGTTTAGCACAATTTTCTCAAAAAACATATGTGTTCATCAACGATTTTTGTGCTAATCAACGATTTTGTACAAAAAAATATAACCGCCTTGTTAAAAGCGGTCATTAAAGGTGTCGAAAAAGTTATTTTCAGCAAGATATTGCTTTGAATTGACTGCCCCCATTGCCTAAAAGGGCGATTCATCCAAAAAACAAAATAATTTTATTGAATTAATTGCCCTTCGCCCATACAGTTGCCAAGCCCAACTGCACAGAAAAAAT
>CADBUP010000023.1 GCA_902797885.1 uncultured Ruminococcus sp. | reverse complement strand
GAAAGCTCCCGCTGATTATATTCGGTCCTTTCTTATAGATGGTGAAGTTTTTTAGAAATTTTGTAACACATCATTGACAAACCTACATTTTTGAAAATTTATATATTTTTTTAGGGAATATAAGCAATGCATACGCAGAGTATGCCGCTTAATGTACAATAAGAATATGTTAAAAAATATTCACTAAAAAAAGAGGCAAAAAGTTAAAAAAGTTTTGCATGGGCGCGTTGACATTTATTCTTAATTATGTTATACTTCCAATGATTGATATTTTTATTAATTGTATGTCAGCAATATTCCAGCGGAATTTTACGGAGGCGGTTTAGATTTGCTCAAGTTTTTGCACACAGCGGATATCCATTTGGATTCCGCCTTTACGACGCATTTTACGGCGGAGCAGGCAGAAAATATGCGAAGCAATATAATGACTTCTTTTTCGCGGATAATTAAGCTGGCCGACTCGGTGGATGTTCTATTGATTTCGGGCGATTTATTTGATAATCCGAATCCATCCCGCGCTACGGTTTCGTTTGTTAAAAGACTGTTTTCAGAGATTCCCGGCACACGGATATTTATTGCCGCTGGAAATCATGACCCTTATACGCCGAACTCGGTTTATTCAAGAGAGAATTTAGGCGAAAATGTTCACGTCTTCGGGATTGAACCGGATTGCGTTGAGCTTCCTGAGCTGAAAGCGCGGATATTCGGTATGAGCTTTTCTTCTGCGCGCTGCTTGGAGCGGTTGAGCCTTCCTAAAATTGAAAAAAAGGACGGCGTGTATGATATTCTTTCCGTTCACGCTGATTTGGTATCAAACGGAACAGGAAGTGAGTATAATCCTATAGATAAGATGACGATTGCTTCGTCCAATGCCGACTATCTTGCTCTTGGACACATTCATAAGCGAAGCGGCGTTTTAAAATGTGGGAGTACATACTATGCTTATCCCGGAATTCCTCAAGGAAGAGGGTTCGATGAGTGCGGTGACTTAGGGTGTTATCTCGGTTGCTTTGATGGCGAAATAACTGACATCAGGTTTGAAAAAACTTCAGTATTGCGGATGATTAGGCTTGAAACAGACATAACGGGATGTACTGACAGACCTCATATAGCCGAAAAGGTAAGTGACGCGATTAAGCGTATAGGCGGAAGCGAAGATTTTTACCGTGTTATTTTAAACGGAAGAATCGATCCCGGGATACTTAATATTGATTCGCTTAAATATAAACTGAAAGATTATGCTTCGTTTCTTGAGATTATAGACAAGACAAAGCCGGCATATGATATAGAAGAACTTTCAAGACAGGATACTCTTTGCGGCGAGTTTGTAAGGATTATGCTCTCTGAGAGAAAAAATAGTGCTTGTGCCGAACAGATTGAAGAAGCCATCCTTTTGGGCGTTTGCGCCTTACTCGGAGGTGACGAGGTGTGAACGGCAAAATTTTAATAAAAGAAATCAATCTCATAAGCTTTGGTAAGTTTCTCGATTATAAAATCGATTTAACCGATGGGCTTAATGTTATTTACGGCAACAACGAGGCGGGAAAATCAACTATTCAACTCTTCCTGAAGGCTATGTTTTACGGATTGTTAAAGCGAAAGCGTTCGGGCGAAAGCCTAAAAGAGCGTGATTTAGCGATTCCGTGGGGCGAAAAGTCAGCCGAGGGAAGCGTCCGGATTGAAATTAACCGCCGTAATATCGAAATAAGACGGAGGTTCGGAAGAACATCGGCGGGTGACTCTGTTGATGCATACGATTTGGTAACAGGTGAAAAGGAAGCTGATTTATGCTGTGAAGCGCCGGGCGAACTTCTGTTTGGATTATCAGAGGAAAGCTTTATAAAAACACTTTGGATTCGACAGAATCACGTATTTATGGGTGGAAGAAATGACGAAATCAGCGAGAAGCTGGCGAATCTTTCTTCAACAGGGGATGAGACATCCTCCGCACAAAAGGCGATTGACAGGCTTAAGGCCATTGAAGTGGGTCTTAAAGCGCCCTCGGCGAGATACCTTCCGGGAAGGATAGATATATTAACCGCTCGGATTGAAAATTTAAACCGGGAAAAGACTGAACTTTCCAATCAAATTAACAATGCTCATGATATAACGCTTAAAACGGCGGAATTGGAAAAAGAGCTTTCAATACTTGGTGAAAGAATAAAAGAAGAAGAAATTAAACACAACAAAAGCATTGAAAATCAGTTAAATTCCGTCAAACGCGAAAGGCTTTTAAGAATAAAGGAATGTGACGCCGCGCTTGATGAAATTTATCAAAGCGATGATTACAAAAAAAGTCGATATGTGACAGACAAGACTTTAAAATCTGCCGAAGAGCTATATAAAGAACTTGGAGTCTTAGAGAATGAAAAAAACGTGAAGTTTGACCGAACCTTGTATAAGCCGTATCATTTAAAGCGAACCGGGGCGATTACAGCCGTCGGGGCAGGTGCCTCATTAACACTTACAGGAATTATAAGCCTGATTATTGCTGCTATGTTAAGGGCTTCGGCCGCAATTTATATAATTTTAACCTCATTAATAATTATAGGCGGTATTTTTACTGTTTTGGGTATAGCGCTATTAAAAAAATGCAACACTAAAATTGTTGAATTAAATAAGATAGCGATAAACGAGAGCGAAGAGGAGCGGCGGGACAAGGTACTCGATATTAAAAACAAGCTTAAACTTATTTTTATGCGGTCGGATGTCAAATCGCTTGAAGAGCTTCGCAGTTTATATAATATACGACTTGGACTTGATGAAAGGATCAAAAGCCTGAATAAAGCAAAAATCGGGTTCTTGGAGGGAGACACATATGAAGAACTTGAAAAAAATTCTGAAAATGTGTATGAATTCATTGAAACTCCGGAGGAAATTTCAGGTAGGC
The DNA here is from genome assembly GCA_902797885.1 of uncultured Ruminococcus sp. Taxonomy (GTDB): domain Bacteria; phylum Bacillota; class Clostridia; order Monoglobales; family Monoglobaceae; genus UMGS1820. Next base: position 3,900 of record CADBUP010000023.1, on the reverse strand, counting down.
TGGACGAGATGCGAAGCAGGCAGATGAAACTTATCTATGAGATAAACGGTTTAAGGTCAGAAACAGAAAATGAGGTCACACGGCTTCCTTCGGATATAGATACCGAGATTCGCTCGGTAAAAGACGAGATAAAACAATGCGCTAAAAGGCTTGAAACGGTCAGACTTGCTGTTGAAGGAATCAAAGAGGCGAACAGAATCTGGAATTCTGAATTTACGCCTAAGCTCAATAAGGCTGTGTCTGATCTGTTAAAGCGGATTACCTCAGGACGATATGTGAATATCTCAATCGATGATAACTATAAAATAAAAGTTTTTACGGAAAAGGGTCTGATTTCCGCGGAATATCTAAGTTCGGGAACATATGAACAGATTTATTTAGCCATGAGGCTTGCTCTGGCTGAGATGCTTGCGAAAGGAAAGATACTTTTTCTTGACGATATACTTACGATGTATGATAATGAACGTGCGGACGGCACGCTCAGGCTTTTGTCTGAGCTTGGAATACAGCAGCAGATTATACTGTTTACCTGTCGAAGTCTTGATTCGGGTAAGTCCGGATTGCTTGACGCACATATAATAAATATATAGAATTTTTTTGAAAATCAGAAAGGAGATTTTTGTTATGGCAGCGGAAATCAAAAATGAAAACGGTATTATACGGATTTCAAATGTTGTAATTGCTAAAATTGCCGGATACGCGGCGACAAAGTGCTATGGAGTAGTGGGAATGGCTATTCGCACCGGTAAGGACGGCATCGCACGGCTTTTGAAGAAAGAGAACCTTGATAAGGGTATTAAGGTCAAGGTGACGGGCGATACGGTTGACATCACCTTGTTTGTTATTATTGAATACGGAATAAATATCGGTACCGTAGGCGATATTATAAAAAGCAATGTAAAGTATCAGGTGGAAGAAGCGACCGGTCTTAAGGTTGGCTCTGTGACTGTAAACGTTGAAAGTATAAGAGTTAACTGATTTACGGTTGATAACTCGGAAAGGATGAAATTTTAAATGAGAACTTTAAGCGGCAGTGATGTCAGACTGATGCTTGAATCGGCTTCTAACAACCTGCAAAACAACAAAAAGGCTATTAATGATTTGAATGTTTTTCCTGTTCCTGATGGTGATACGGGTACAAATATGGGCCTTACCTTTGGGGCGGCGGCTGCTTCTGCTCTTGCTGATACCGACAGTACGGCGGGACAGATGATTGAAATTTTGGCAAAGGCTTCTCTGAGAAACGCAAGAGGTAACTCGGGCGTTATATTGTCACAGATTTTAAGAGGTGTATCAAAGGCTCTTTCGGGAAAGGAAGAGTTTTCGGTCGATGATATTAAAGAGGCAGTCTGCAAGGGCAGAGATACTGCGTATCGTGCGGTCATGAAACCGACCGAGGGAACAATTCTGACTGTTGTTCGTGAAGGCGCAGAGTTTGCCGAACAGAATTCGGCGGATTATGACGATGCGGCTGAATTCTTTGCGGCAATCTTGAATGCTTGCGAAGAAAGCCTTAAACGAACGCCCGAGATTCTTCCTGTTTTGAAACAGGCCGGTGTTGTTGACGCCGGCGGCTGTGGTGTTGTTACCCTTTTAAAGGGCGCTGATTATGCGCTTAAAAACGGAAAGGTAATAGAGGCGGAGGATGGTGATTCGACCGCTTCAAACTCAGCGGCAACAGGTAATAATGATATAGATACGGCGAATATCCGCTTTCAATATTGCACAGAGTTTATTATCCAAAAGTCATCAGCCGACCGACAGGCAAATCAGTTCAAAGAGGCTATACGTTCAAAGGGTGACTGTATGCTTGTTATCGATGACGAGGATATTGTTAAGGTACATATCCATACAAACCACCCGGGTTTTGTTATGGAGCAGGCCTTAAAACTCGGTCAGCTTATTAATATTAAAGTTGATAATATGAAATATCAGCATAATGAAAATATTAAGAATGCCGAAGGTGCGGACAAAAACGAGAAGGCGGAAGAAGTTCCGCTTAAAAAGTATGGAATAGTCGCTGTTTCGGCGGGTGAGGGAATAGCTGAGGTATTCAAAAGCGTAGGCGTAGATAAAATTGTTGAGGGCGGTCAGACTATGAACCCAAGCACACAGGACTTGCTTGACGCAGTAGCGGCTGTTCCGGCCGAGAATGTTTTCATTCTTCCGAACAACAAAAATATTATTCTTGCCGCAGAGCAGGTTAATGATATAAGCGACAAGAATGTTATTGTTATCCCGACAAAGAATATGCCGCAGGGAATTTCGGCCTTGCTGGCATTTGACGAGGGTGCGGATATCGAAACAAATACCGAGGCAATGAAAGAGATGATGGCATCGGTTAAATGCGGTCAGGTTACCTTTGCCGCACGTAACTCATCCGTAGGGAATTTAGAAATTCACGAGGGCGATGTTATGGGTATGATAGGAAGCGATATTACCGATATCGGTTCTGATATTAACGAGGTTTCGGCTAAAATTACCGATAAGATGATTGATGATGAATCGGCGCTTGTTACCGTTTATTACGGTGCGGATGTCGATGAGGATACGGCGAATAAGCTCGCCTCTGTTATCGGGGCGGCTCATAGAGATGTCGACGTCTCTGTTGTGTATGGTGGTCAGCCGGTTTATTATTATATGATTGCCGTTGAATAATTTTGAGGGGAGTGGGTCTGTTTGCTTCTTCAAAAGACAGATATTCGTTACCTCAAGGGAATAGGTGAAAAACGCGCCGAGCTTTTTAACAAGCTCGGCGTGTTCAGCATAGGCGACCTGCTTCGTTATCTCCCGAGAGGATATGAGGATAGAACAGATATTCGTGATATTTGTGATGCCGAAGAGGGCGAAAGCCTTTGCGTCAGAGGGTCTCTGACGCGCGGAATACGTTCGTTCCGCGCAAGGACGGGCTCAAAAGTTACACAGACCGCCGTTACTGACGGGACCGGGATTATGAATTTGACGTGGTTTAACGCACCTTATGTTGAAAAGACGCTTCGTTCAGATGAAAATTTCACATTTTTCGGGAGAGTAAACCGCCGCGGAATGATACTTGAGATGATTAATCCGGTTATCGAAGCCGAATCGGCAGGCAGTGATAAAATGGGTAAAATCCTGCCTGTTTATCCGTGTACGGCCGGGCTTACTCAAAACAATATCAGGGCGGCGATTAAAACCGCAAAAGAAAACTTAAGTGAGCCGATAACCGATGTTATTCCCGAAGCGATACGAAAGAAGTATATGCTGCTCAGCGCAGATGAGGCAATATCGACTATTCATAGGCCACAGAGTTTTGACGAATTTGAAAATGCGCGAAGAACCCTTGCGTTTGAAGAATTTCTTATACTCCAAACCGGGGTCGGTTCCGTTAAACGTTATAACCGCGGTAAAACAGCGCCTCAGATAACTGACGTTAAGTGTATAGCCGAATTTGCTAAGGGACTTAAATTTGAGCTTACAACAGCCCAAAAGAGGGTTATAAACGAGATTTCGGCGGACATAAGAAAAACATCGCCTATGAATAGGCTTGTTCAGGGCGATGTCGGCTCGGGCAAGACGGTTGTTGCGGCGGCGGTTATGTACGCGGCCGCAAAGCAAGGGTATGCGGCCGTACTGATGGCACCGACGGAAGTCCTTGCGAAACAGCATTATAAGAGCCTGACTGAGATGTTTGAGCCATACGGAATAAAGACGGCATACCTGACGGGCGGTCAGAAAACCGCAGAAAGAAATGAAAACACAGAGCTTATAGTAAGCGGGGAGGCAAAGATAATAGTCGGAACGCACGCTCTTATTACAGGAAAAGTGCATATTCCAAACCTCGCCCTTGCTATTACCGATGAACAGCACCGTTTCGGGGTGAAACAGAGAACCGCACTAAGCGGTGAAAAGAGCGTACAT
>CADBUP010000022.1 GCA_902797885.1 uncultured Ruminococcus sp. | reverse complement strand
TTACATACTTGAAGAAATGGGGCTTGAAAAGTGCGGAACTCACGGCACAACCGCGGCTCTTGCCCTTTTAAACGATGCGGTTAAAAAGGGCGGAGTTATGGCATCCGGCTATGTCGGCGGACTTTCCGGTGCTTTCATTCCGGTCAGCGAGGACGCGGGGATGATTGCCGCGGCAGAGTGCGGCGCTCTTACGCTTGATAAGCTTGAGGCTATGACCTGTGTATGTTCGGTCGGCCTTGATATGATAGCGGTTCCGGGAGACACCCCCGCATCCACTATTTCAGCGATTATCGCCGATGAAATGGCGATAGGAATGATTAACCAAAAAACGACCGCCGTCCGCGTGATTCCGGCCGTGGGGAAAAAAGTCGGAGATACTGTTGAGTTCGGCGGCTTGCTCGGCGCCGCGCCGGTTATGCCGGTTCACAATTATTCCAGCGAAGAATTTATAAACCGCGGCGGCAGAATCCCCGCACCGATTCATAGCTTGAGAAACTAACTAACAAATTTAACTTTAAAACGTAGATTATGTAAAGGAGGAGGTTTATAATATGGATATTATGCAAGCCATTATGGATATCGAACAGAAGGCACAAGGCATTGTGAAATCCGCGGATGAGCTGAAAGAACATCAACAGGAAATCCTCGATAAGGAAATCAAGGAAAAAGAAGCCGAGATGAAACAAAAGCTCGACCGCGAAAGCGAAAAACTCCGCCGCGAATATAACGCAATCCGTGACGAAGAAATGGTTAAAACCGAACGAAAATACGCCGAAAAGTTTGAGGAGCTTGAAAAGATATGCAACGAAGGAAAAGACAAGTGGATTTCGGCCATAGTCAGCGCAGTTTTAAAACATTCGGCATAATTTAGGAGGTTTTTTTCGTGATTAGTCAGGTAATGAATAATTCGGCTCTTTGTGCAAAGGTTCATGCCATGCTCGGCAAAGCGCTTAATGAAAATGACTATGACGCTGTTATGAATATGAAATCGGTTCCGGACGCTGCCCGCTACCTAACCGAAAACACCGCTTATGCAAAGGTTTTTCGCGGTGTTCCGGTTTCTTCTCTTCACCGGGGTCAGCTTGAAGAAATGCTCAGAGAGGATTTGAATTCGGATACCCGGCGGCTAATGCCGTATATGAACAGCGGTACAAAAAAATTTATGGAGCTTATGGTCATCGAGGACAGCATAGCAAGCCTTAAAGTCTGTATGAGGCTTTTGTATATAGGAAACACCGAAGGCGCAGTAGAACAACTCTACAAAATTGCAGAGCTCAAAGACGCAAAGCGTGAAACCATACCCGAACATATCAGCATTGATGATTTTATCGGCTTACTTAAAAATACGCCGTACTACGGCGCACTTCACGTATTTATAGGCAAGCCTGACAAACAGCTTCCGTTTTATATGGAAATGGCTCTTGATACCTATTGGACTCGGATGGTTATACGCTCTGCGAAGAAGTATCTTTCCGCCTCTGAGGCAAAGTCGGTTCTGAAAATCTACGGGACGGAGTTTGATTTTGAGAATCTCTCATTTCTGCTGAGGTGTAAAAAAACCTTTGATATGAGCGATGAAGAAATCTATGCAAGTATTATTCCGCAGTATTACAGATTGTCAGAGACTACCGTTACGAACATTGTTAAGAGTTCTTCTTATAAAGACGCTCTTAGCATAATCCGTGATGAAACGCCATATGGCAAGGCTTTCTCGGCGGATGACAGATTTATAGAAAAGCGATATAAGGAATATATGTGTAATCTTATGGCTCACGCCTACGGACTTAATCAGTATTCAGTACAATCACCGATATACTATGTACACACGCGGCGAACAGAGATAAACAATATCATCTCGATTATCGAGGGTATACGCTACGGACTTCCGTCCGAGAAAATCAAAGGCTATCTCGTTGGCTGCAGCAAGGGAGGTGCAGACGAATGATTTCAAAAATGAAATTTATTAACATTGTCGGGCCAAAAGCTTCGTATGAGAGAATTATCTCCGAATATGTGCTTGACAGCCCTATTGAGTTTGAAAATCCTATGGTCGCGCTAAAAAACACAGCGGGGTTTGTTCCGAACAATGAAGGGAACCCTGCCGAAGACGCTTTAAAACGTTTCACAGAGGTTTTTGATTATGCAAACATCGACTATAGCGGCGTAAAACGGCGACACGATGGATTTGACCCAAACGAGCTTGAAAAATTTATCAATATATTCGATACCAAAATACATTCGCTCAAAGAACGGATGGAACAGCTTGAACAGGATATTAAACAGTCACAGCAGATAGTTGACACTCTTTCACCGGTTATCTCCTCGGATGTGCATCTTGAGGGCCTTAGCAAGCTCAGCTATATCAAGTACCGTTTCGGAAAGATGCCGCTTTCCAGCTATCAAAAGCTTGATACATACTTAAAAGACCTGCCGGCTTATTATGTTGCTATGACAAGCGACAAGGAATCCGTCTGGGGTCTGTACTTTGTAAATGAAAATAACAAGGAAAACATAGACCGCGTGTTTGCAACATTGTATTTTGAGCGTTTTCGCATAAGTAGTGATGAAGAGGGCACTCCTGCTGAAATCATTGAAAAGATTAATGCTCATAACAAAGAGGTTAAGGCTGAAATCGAGAGCCTTAAAAAACAAATTGATAAAACAATTGCCGCGCAGAAGAATGATTTGCTTGACGCGTATGCCGATATCAAGTACGAATACGATTTATATAACATTAAAAAATACACGACAAACAGCCGAAGCTCGTTCTGTATAACAGGTTGGATTTCAGCAGAGGACGCAGAGGCACTGATTGAACGCGTCAAGGATGACAGCGAATGCATTGTCATCTCTGATGACCCCGAGGCGGTGTCGCATATCAAACCGCCGACAAAGCTGAAAAACAGCCGGATTTTCAAGCCGTTTGAGGAATTCGTAAAGATGTACGGCGTTCCTAATTACAACGAGCTTGACCCTACACCGTTTTTGGCTGTTGTATACACCATTCTTTTCGGAATGATGTTCGGCGATGTGGGTCACGGCTTTGTTCTCGCCTTGGTCGGCGCATTGATGATGTGGCGAAAGAAAGGCGGCTTTCTCGCAAAGCTCCTCGTTCCGCTCGGGATATCCTCTATGTTTTTCGGCTTTATGTACGGCTCTGTGTTTGGCTTAGAGGGCGAACACGCCGTCATAAAACCGCTTTGGTTCACCCCGTTTGAAAATGGAACAACTATGATGAACACTCTGATGTATGCGGTTGGCTTGGGCGTCGGTTTGATATTTGTATGTATGATATTTAATATCATAAACGGTTTTAAGCAAAAGAATTGGCAAAAAATTCTGTTTTCTCAGAACGGTGTTGCCGGAATGCTATTCTACGGACTGGTTATCTACTGTGCGCTCAGCGCGGTCAGCGGAAACTCACATCCGCTCGGGATTGCTCTGCTCTTTATCGTAATATCACTTGCTCTGATATTCCTTCAAGAGCCGCTCGGAAAGCTCCTTGCGAAGCAAAAAGATTGGATTCCGAAAGAAAAGGGCGGATTCTTCGTCGAGGCATTCTTTGAAACCTTTGAAATACTTTTAAGCTTCGTGACAAATACCGTCTCATTCCTTCGTGTCGGCGCGTTCGCCTTAAACCATGCAGGTATGATGTCGGTTGTGGTTATGTTTATGTATCAATTAAACCTCGGCGGGTCGATTGCCGTTACCGTTTTCGGTAACCTGTTGGTCATCGGTCTTGAAGGCTTGATTGTGGGTATTCAGGTGCTCAGGCTCGGGTTCTATGAGATGTTCAGCCGTTTCTACGACGGCGACGGCAGAGAATTTAAGCCCCTTAATGCCGATAAATAGTAAATTATTTAAAATGAAATCAAAATATATTAATTTAATTAAAATACGGAGGTATTTATTATGCTTAAATCAATTATTATGTTTGTTATCGTTACATTGGCTGTCGCAACACCGCTTGTTGCACACTTTGGTTTAAAACTCAGCGGAAAAAAAATGAAAACAACTATCGGCGTTAACCTCTTCGCGTTCTTCACGCTTATGCTGGTCTTCGGCGCATGTATGGTTACAGGTTCGGTCAACGCTTTCGCAGCAGCGGGCGACGCAGCAAGCTCGGTTGACGGAATGAAGTATTTAGGCGCGGCGCTCTCAACAGGCCTTGCCTGCGTCGGCGCAGGTATCGCGGTATCATCTTCTGCTTCTGCCGCTCTCGGCGCAATCTCAGAAGATCCTCAGATAATGGGTAAATCACTTATCTTCGTTGCCCTTGCAGAAGGTATCGCGCTCTATGGACTTATTATCTCGCTGCTTATTCTTTTCCAGTAAGAAAGTAAGCCGAAATCTCGCGTCCGCGGGGATACGGCTGATTGACAAGCGGACAGAAAGGCAGTGGAATTTAGAATGAAGTTTTACTTGCTCAGCGATAATATCGATACACAGACGGGTATGCGCCTTGCCGGAATAGAAGGCGAAGTTGTCCACGGAGAGAATGACTTCAGAAAGGCATTTGACAAAGCTCTTGAAAGTACTGATATAGCGGTTCTTCTTGTTACCGAAAAGCTTGTTAATCTCTGCCCCGAATATGTGGCAGAACAAAAAATCAATAATAAGATTCCGCTTATCGTAGAGCTTCCCGACCGTCACGGTTCACAGCGTCCGGATGACTATATACTAAGCTATGTTAAGGACGCTGTCGGCGTAAAATTATAATAGATTTTTACAAATTTGTGAGCAGAAAGGCTGTGAAATTATATGGCTGAAAATTCTTTGACCAATTTTGCAAACGTTCTCTATTCAGAGGCAGAGAAGCAAAAAGATGATGTAGAGAAACAGCTTAAAGACGAACGCGCAGAGATTCTTGCTAAAAAGAGTGCCGAACTCGATACAAGGCTCAAGCGTGAGATAGAAAACTGTCATGCCGGACTTAAACACGAAATAGGTCTTGCTATCTCAAACCGTGAAGCCGAGCTGGCTAAGCTTCTTCGGCACAACCGTGCTGAGGCGGCCGAAAAAATATTTGAAGAAGCGACAAAAAAACTTGAGGAGTTCACTAAAACCCCCGAATATGAAGAATACTTAAAGGCTGAACTTAATGACGCCGCTAAAGAGTTTATAAGCGGCACAACAGTTTGCGCTTCGCGCGAATGTGACGCGGCGCTTATCAAAAAGCTCTGCCCTATTTCAAACATTGAAATGACGACGGCTCCCGACAGCATAATAGGTGGTTTTACGCTTAGAAATACCTCTCTCGGAATATTTGTCGACTGTACCTTAAAAAACAGGCTCGATGAGCAGAAAGAGCTTTTCTGCGGCACGAATGAGCTTGTTATAGACTAAAGAAAGGGTGATTATGTTGAATAAAAAAACAGCTGTTATTTACGGCATAAACGGACCTGTTGTAACCGTTAAGGACGCGCCCTGGTTAATGATGAAGGAAATGGTATTCGTCGGCGAGGAAAGACTTATCGGTGAGGTCATCGCCGTCCATGGCGATTCGACAATTATACAGGTATACGAAGAAACGTCGGGCTTAAAGCTCGGCGAGCCGGTTGAACCTGCCGGCGCCTCAATGTCCGTAACATTGGGTCCCGGACTCTTAGGCAACATCTTTGACGGAATCGAAAGACCGCTTCGTACAATCAAGGACGAATCGGGCGCGTTTATATCAAGAGGTCTGCGCCCCGACGCGGTTGATATGGATAAAAAGTGGGATGTTAAAATTACCGCGGCCGCCGGCGATGAAGTTAACCCTTGTTCAATAATCGGACAGACCGACGAAACAACCATTATAAAACATAAGATTATGGTTCCGCCTGATGTAAAGGGGACTATCACAGAAATCGTAAAGAGCGGAAGCTATACCTGTAGGGATGTTCTCGCTAAAGTTAAAAAATCCGACGGAAGTGAAATCGAGATTAAACTTGTTCAAGAGTGGCCTATAAGAACCCCCCGCCCCATTGCAAAGAGAGAGCCTATCGCTCTTCCTCTTATCACCGGTCAGAGAATCATTGACGTTCTCTTTCCTCTGGCAAAGGGCGGCACCGCCGCAATACCCGGCGGTTTCGGAACAGGTAAGACAATGACTCAGCATCAGCTCGCAAAGTGGTCTGATGCCGATATAATCATCTACATCGGCTGCGGTGAGCGCGGAAACGAAATGACGCAGGTACTTCAGGACTTCACGGGTTTAACCGACCCTAAATCGGGTCAGCCGCTGATGAACAGAACCCTGCTTATCGCAAACACTTCAAACATGCCTGTTGCCGCGCGTGAGGCTTCTATTTATACCGGTGTAACCATCGCTGAATACTATCGTGATATGGGTTATCACGTCGCTATAATGGCAGACTCAACCTCCAGATGGGCAGAGGCTCTGAGAGAAATCTCGGGCCGACTCGAAGAGATGCCGGCTGAAGAAGGCTTTCCGGCTTATCTGCCATCAAGGCTTTCTGAATTCTATGAGAGAGCCGGATACGTTCAAACGCTTAACGGAAACGAAGGAAGCGTTACGCTTATCGGCGCTGTGTCACCACAGGGCGGTGACTTTTCAGAGCCGGTAACCCAAAACACCAAGCGTTTTACCCGCTGTTTCTGGGGTCTTGACAAAAGCCTTGCTTATGCAAGACACTATCCCGCTATCAACTGGCTGACAAGCTACAGCGAATACGCGGACAGTATTTCGCCCTGGTATATGGAGCATGTAAGCAAGGAATTTCCTCAGGCAAGAGCCGAGCTTATGGCTATTCTGCGTGAAGAAAGCTCGCTTATGGAAATAGTTAAGCTTATCGGAGCCGATGTTCTTCCCGAAGATCAGAAGCTTACGCTTGAGATTGCCCGCGTTATCCGCGTCGGCTTCCTCCAGCAGAATGCTTATCACATAAACGATACCTATGTTCCGATGAATAAACAGTTCCTTATGGTAAAGGTTATCCTAAGCCTGTATGATAAGTGCCAAAAGTTTGTAAATGATGAAGCGATTCCCGTTTCACAGATTAAAAAGACCGGCATTTTCGATGAAGTAGTTAAAATGAAATATGATATTGAAAACGACAAACCCGAAAAGTTTGACGCAATACTCAAAAAGATTGACGAGCTTAAATTCTGATAACCATACTGTACGGAAAGGAGAATTTTACCTATTATGAAAACTCAATATATGGGACTTAACGATTTGAGCGGTTCTCTGGTTATTCTTGAAGGAATAAAAGACGCCTCGTTCGATGAAATCGTTGAAATTTCGCTCGACTCAGGCGAAAAGAGAATGGGTCGTATAATCGAACTTAATAAAGAATTTGCCGTTGTGCAGGTATTTGAGGGAACAAACGGAATTTCGCTCAGCAACACTACGACAAAGCTTACCGGTAAGCCTCTTATGATGCCGCTTTCAAAGGAGATATTAGGAAGGACTTTTGACGGTATCGGCCGTCCTATAGACGGTCAGGGACCTGTGTACTATAATAAACTTATGGATATAAACGGAAAGCCGATGAACCCCGTTGCACGCGAATATCCGCGTTCGTTTATACAGACGGGACTTTCGGCAATAGACGGCCTGACCACACTTATCAAGGGTCAGAAGCTTCCTATCTTCTCCGGTAACGGTATGCCGCACGATAATATCGCCGTTCAAATTGCAACGCAGGCGAAGATTGCTGATGACGAGGACCAGGAATTTGCTATTGTTTTCGGCGCAATGGGCGTATCACACGATGTTGCTAACTACTTCATTTCTTCTTTTGAAGAAACCGGAGCAATAAGCCGAAGTGTAATCTTTGTAAACACCTCCTCCGACCCGGTTGTTGAGCGAACCCTCACACCGAGATGTGCTCTTACCGCGGCCGAATATCTCGCCTTTGAATGTGATATGCACGTTCTTGTCATTCTGACGGATATTACATCTTACTGTGAAGCGCTTCGTGAGATTTCTTCATCAAAGCAGGAGATTCCTTCAAGAAAGGGCTATCCGGGATACCTCTATAGCGACCTCGCCTCTCTCTATGAGAGAGCCGGTATGATTGAAGGAAGCAAGGGTTCTGTTACTCAGATACCTATTCTTACAATGCCGAATGATGATATTACTCACCCGATACCTGACCTTACCGGATATATCACAGAAGGTCAGATTGTTCTTGACCGCGCTCTTTCACAGAAGAATATCTATCCTCCGGTATCGGTTCTTCCTTCACTTTCGCGTCTGATGAAGGACGGTATCGGTGAGGGCTATACAACAGCCGACCACCCCGAGGTAAGCAATCAGGTATTCTCAGCCTATGCAAAGGTTCAGGATGTCAGGGCGCTTGCATCGGTTATCGGTGAAGATGAACTTTCGGACACCGACAAGCTTTATATAAAATTCGGTCAGGAATTTGAAAAGCGCTTTGTCGGTCAGGGCAAGGGCGAAAACCGTGACATTAAGCGTACTATCGACATAGCGTGGGAGCTTCTCAGGATCCTGCCTAAGTCAGAGCTTGACAGAATCTCACCCGAACTTCTTGAAAAGAAGTATTAAGACACCCAATATTCAATTAATCAATAGCCGTTCGGCTTATTGATTTTATCGGAAGGATGCGAGTATAAATGGCAATGGTACCAACCAAAGGTAATCTTATAATAGCGAAAAACACTCTTGCGCTTTCGCGTACCGGATATGAGCTTCTCGATAAAAAGCGTAATATCCTAATCCGCGAAATGATGAACCTGATTGACGCGGCTAAAGCGCTTCAATCAAAGATAGAGACCACCTTCCGCAACGCGTATTCTGCACTTGAACAGGCAAATATTGATATCGGTATCGAAACCGTGCAGAAAATCGGTTTTGCGGTTAAGGTTGAAGACAACGTTGAAATTAAATTCAGAAGCGTTATGGGCGTTGAAATCCCAATCGTTTTGTTAGAGGATGAACCGGTAAAGCCGGATTACGGAATGAAAAACACCACCTCGTCTCTTGACGAGGCGGTTGATTGCTTCGTCAAGGTGAAGCGTCTGACGCGTCAGCTAGCCCAGATTGAAACTTCGGTTTACCGCCTGGCAGACAGCATCAAAAAGACTCAGAAGCGTGCAAACGCACTTAAGAATATTATGATTCCGCGTTATGAAGAAGAAACCAGAAATATTCAAAACGCGCTTGACGAAAAAGAACGTGAAGAATTCTCACGTCTTAAAGTAATCAAAGCTCAGAAACAAAAATCGGAATAAACAAAGACCCGCGCCTGAACTTACGCGCGGGTCTTTGTTTATATCACATAAAATAAAATCATAAAGAAATGCAGAAGGCTTCCGATAACGCAGAAAATATGAAAAACAGAGTGCATCCACTTCTTCTTTTTTCCGGCTATATAAAAAACCGCGCCAACCGTATAGGCAATTCCTCCCAAAAGAAGCATCATAAACGCCGTCATACCTAAAACGTCAATAACCATTTTGATTCTGAAAATAATACACCAGCCCATTACAAGATAGCATATCATCGAAAAAACCTTATACTTCTTTAAGTCAATTGAATTAAGCGTAATCCCCAAAGCCGCCATCGCCCATACTATACCGAATATAAGCCAGCCGTCAAATGCGTTATACTGTCTTATCGCACAAAGCGCAATAGGTGTATATGTACCGGCAATCAGTATAAAAATCGAACAATGGTCAATTATCTGAAAAACTCTCTTGCCCATTCCTTCACCTTTAAGCCCGTGATAGATACTTGACATAGTGTATAAAACAAGCATCGTCACCCCAAAAATCACACCTGATACAACGCCGTATCCGTTTTTGTGAATTGCCGCAAACACACTACACAACACTATCGCACATATGCCGATTGCACCGCCTACAATGTGTGAAACCATATTGAAAATGTCTTCGCCTCTTGTATAGGTTGGCAAGATTCTGTCAGCAAGTCTTGTTCTCTTCATTTTACCACCTCATAATAGTTGTTAATATCTTATAACATAGTATCACATATTAGATAAACTGTCAATAGGTTTTACATATTAATTTTTATCCAGCTAAAAATTAATACCGCTGCATAAAGCAAACTTGCTTAATACAGCGGTTTTTTTAATGTCAATCCATGTTTTTAAGCTTTGCAATACAATCCTTGCAGACTCTCTTTCCACCAAAATCTATTACATCTTCGGCGTTTCCGCAGAATATACATGCCGGCTCATACTTTCTAAGTATAATATTATCAGCATCCACATAGATTTCAAGAGGATCTTTATGCTCGATTTTAAGTGTATCGCGAAGTTCCTTAGGCAACACGATTCTACCCAACTCATCAACCTTTCTAACAATACCAGTACTTTTAATTCCCATAATAAATTCCCCTTTCAAAAAATACATAAAATTCTCTTCTACGACATAATTATATCATAAGAAAAAAATTTGTCAAGGGATTTTTATATAAATAATAGTTTTTCTGTAAATTTTTGTATTATTAACTATTTTATCCAAAAATTTACGGTAAATTTACAATTTTTTATTTTATTACGCCAATCAAAGTCGTTCCATTTCTGTTGGGTCGAAAAATTTTTCTTTAATCTTCTGCCTACGCCTAAAACATCGCACCCTGTTTGATACGAATTATTTAAAAATTCCTCCGCATCATCATTTAATTTATCAGGCGCACCCAAATCACCGTCATCAATTTTTATACACGCTGTTATTTCCGTTTCAACCGTTTCGCCGTTTAACTTAATTTTAATTTTCGGCTTTCCGGCGCTGCTTATAACCGCAGTTTTTCCTAAATTTTCTACCGTACCGCTTTTTAATTCACCGCACAAAAGCTTGTATAGAACAACCTCCTCCGCTTTCGCAATTGTGCTAAGTCTTCCGTTTGAAAAAAGGCCCATTCCTTCAAGTGACCCGTCTTTAACCTCGGGAATAACCGCGTCGTTACCGGAATCGACGCTTCTTCCGACGAACTCTCTTAGCTGGGTCACCGGCGCATAAGGAACCTTATAATTTTTAAAGTACAATTCATAATACCTGACTGTACTTTTCTCAAGCGTCGGCTTCACATTTACCAAAAAATCCTTTGCCGACCGAGCAAGGCAAAGATTCGTACCCGGTCTGACCTCGCGCTCGCGAAAGATAAGCTCGCTGTGTTCAAGCGCTCCGCTTCTTGCGGCCTCCTCTGAGAAAACCAATAGCTTTAGATGGGAAAGACTCAGATCCTTACTCAAAATGCTTTTAAGCTTATCCGCCGCATGAAAGTAATCGTCGGCTTCAACCGTTATATTGTCTACTGTTTTATTCGTATCATCAAGCTCGTCATCGTTCCGCTTCTCCTCTGTTGTCTCGATTCCTTCCTTCCCGCCTGAATCGAGCGGGTTTGATATTTGAAAGGTATAACTGTATGCCGCATCTTTTCCTTTATCTACCCCAACAGCCACCGCGTATGCGTTTTCTTCAACCTCGTTTCCGTCATAGCATCCACAAAGCGATAAACAAAGCACAAGGCATAATATTGCGCCGCCCGTGCGTCTTATTCTAAACGAAGCTTTTTTGAAACACAAAAGCAGTATTCTCGTCGCAAGCGAAAGATACACCAGCGCCGAGACAATCAGCACAATCTGATATGCCGCGTCAAGTCTCGCCGAAAGCTTCCCGATATTAGCGGTCTTTGTCAGAGGATATAAAGGAAGGTCTATCCTCTCGGCAGGGTTTATGTTAAGCGTCACGGCGAGAACTGCCAAAACATTTAGGAACACCCCTATCCGCGCTGAATTCATTACTGTCTTTTTATACGAATACTCTCCCCCCCGTCTCGGAAGAAACAGTATCACAACTATGTCCGAATACAAAAATAAAGCAGATAAACCCTTTCCGAAAACGCTTTTCACTCCATTTCCCAAAATCGGAAAAAGGTTATATACATCCGAATATTTCAGGCTTAAAATCACTATTGCCGCAATTACAACGCATATCCCAAGTACGGTAAGAGAATGAATACGTCTGACCGCTCTCTCGCCGCATACAGCGGTTAGGATTGCGCCGACAATAAAAAACATTGCTAAGAACCACCGCGGCGAATTCGTATATGTTATTACCTTAAGCGCCGAACAAGCCAACGAAAGCGTATTAATTGCCGAAAATATAAAGTATATCGCCGCAAGAATCGCCACAGCCCTACATGCGCCGCTCCTTCCGCGCTTTTGAAGCGCATCAAGAATTCCGTCGTCAGCATACGTTTCATAAGCCTTAAGCACAATTTTTAGAATAACCAAAAAAATTATTCCATCAAAAACCGCGGTCATCCACGCTGCCGCTCCGCCGAGTGTAACAATTTTTTCCGTATAACCGGTCAAAATTTTATATACAATCGAATTTAATACAATACAGCCGAGCTCCCACTTACCCATATAATTATTCTCATTCATTTTATCACCTCAACCACTTTCTGCTGATATGCGGCTGTTTTACCGGCTGTTGTGTGTGCAAATTTTTCGGTCTGCGTTCACGCTTCCAGATTGGCTTAATCAACACCGCGTCAATCGGCGAATCGCCATCTCTCGGTGTGATTGGCGACAGAAACGGCACCCCGTACGTCGAGGACGACGCAAGATACGCCGTTCCCGTAAGCAGAACGAAGATTATCCCCAATATTCCCGCTGCCGCTCCGGCAATTATAAACACAAACCGCATTAATGCAAGAGAGCGTGAAAGTGCAACCGACGGTGACGCAAACGTACCGAGTCCCGCTATAGATACAATTATTATCGAAATAGGACTTACTATGCCCGCTTCAACCGCCGCCTGCCCCAATATAAGTCCGCCTATAATTCCAAGAGTTGAACCAACCGCACTCGGAACTCTGACAGACGCTTCTTTTATAAGCTCAAACGCAAGTTCCATCAAGACCAATTCAACCGCCAGCGGAAACGGAACAATCTCACGCGATGCCTCTATAGCCAAAAGAAGGTCGGTCGGCAAGACTTCCTGATGATAGAGAAGAACCGCAAGCGAGACCCCCGGAAGCAAAAGCGAAAGAGCCATGCCTAAAAGTCGGACTATACGCATAAAATTCGCCTCGGATACACGCACGTAATTATCCTCTGACGCCTCTATCAGGTCGGCTGCTGTCGTGGGAAGGACAAGGACGAACGGACTTCCCTGAACAATAATAACCACCTTTCCCTCAGCAAGCATAGACGCCGCACGGTCGGGACGTTCGGTTTTAAGCGTTCGGGTTACCGGCGAAAAGCTGTGTGATTCCATAAGCATCTCTACGTCACCCGATGAAAAAATATAATCGGTGTCTATGTTGTTCAGCCGATGCCTGACCTCTGCGACAAGCCGCTTGTTTGTGATACCGTCAACATACATAAGTGCACACGGAGTTTGACTTATTCTTCCCACCTTGACATTCTCGGCTATAAGCATCGGGTCCTTTAATATCTTGCGTATCAGGGCGAGGTTACTCATTATCACCTCGTTAAATGCCTCTTGGGGTCCGGAAAGGCTCGCCTCACGCATCGGCTCGTTTACACCGCGGTTCCCCCAGCCTTTGACATCTGCGGCAAAGCAACAGTCGCACCCGTCAATAAATATAACACAATGCCCGAAGGTCAGCATCTCGATTATTTTATCCATATCATATTCTTTTGTGAGGGGCGCAAGGGTAATTATTCTTTTAAATATCTTATCCGAAAAATCACCGCCGTTCGGAAGCCTTCCGCTGTTTTGAATCAATCCTCGCATTATGTCACGGTTGATATAGGTCTGGTCAACGAGTCCGTCATAAAAAACAAGAAATCCCGGAACTGAGCCGTCATCAAAGCCGACATCAAATTCGCGGAGAATAAAATCAAAGTTATTGGGAACAGAAAAAATATCTTCAATAAATTTTTTATTTTCAGTCAAATCCCGGCTCACCTGCTTTTGAGGCGAAAAATTCTTATCCGACACAGAAATACCACCTTTTTCACGTACTGTCTTATGAGGTAGTATCTCGCTTTATATGAAAAATATACATAAAAGAAAAGCAGCCGAAACGGCTGCCTTAATTATGCGTTATTTGCGCTTTGCTCTTCTGCCTGCTTGATAAACTTCTCAAGTTCCTGTCTTAGCTCTTCTTTACGCTCGGGGTCGGTCGTATTGTTAAACTCATCCACTTTTCCCTGAAGGTCATCCATTGTATTTATCTCTGTCTGTTCCGAACCTGAACCGTTTGGTTCATTTGATTCCTTTGAATCCTCTGAATTTCCGCTTTTTTCTTCCTGCTTTTCTGAAGAATCCGCGCTGTTTTTCTTATCAGCGCCATTATTTTGGCTATCCGCTTTCTTTTCGTCTTCGTTATTTGTTTCGCTCTGCTGTGTCGAGTTCTCCGGCGCGGCTGACCTGCTTTTATTTCCACAGCCGACCGCCGTCATAGCTATAACAGCACAAATCGCAATTATCATCAGCTTTTTTGATTTCATATCCTTTACCTCCGTTTAAAAACCGCCCGATTCGGCGTATCTATTTATCATATTATAACAAAACTATAATATAATTTCAATACCCTTACCTTTAATTATTCGAAAATTAATCAAAAGCACACATCATAATCTTCCGCGTTAATAATTTGTACATAATTTATATAAACATTATTAATCTTTATGTGTTAAACTAAAAATTAGGCATACTAAACTTAACTGGGGGGTTATAATCAGCTATGAATAATATCTTAGATTATCTCGAAGCCTCAACCGAACACCGTCCCGATAAGCCGATATTCTCGGATGATGATAGCTCTGTTTCGTACTCAGTCTTCACGCGGCTTTCCAAAGCAGCAGGGAGCCTGATTTCATCATATGTGGATTCGGGCCAGGCAATCGCAGTATATATGCCCAAAAGCATAATGTCTCTTATTTCATGTATAGGTGTTGTATACGGCGGCTGTTTCTATTGTATGATAGACTATGAAATGCCCGAAAGCCGAATTACGCGAATTTTAGACACCCTAATGCCAAAAGCGGTTATATATGAGGGTGAGACTCTTCCTAATTGTTTCTCCTCGATTGATATTAAAATAAATTCCGACCGGTTTAACGACCTCGTGATAAACGAACCCGAACTTTCGCACAGAAGGGCATCGGCAACCGATACAGACCCCGTATATGTGCTTTTTACCTCCGGCTCGACCGGTTCGCCGAAGGGCGTCGTTATAAACCACAGGAATATAATTTCATACACAAAATGGGTCGCGGATGCGTTTAAAATAAACTCACAGACCGTTTTCGGAAACCAAACGCCGTTCTATTTCAGTATGTCGGTGCTTGACATATATACCACTATACGCTGCGGCGCAGAAATGTGTATTATTCCGAAAAAGCTTTTCGCCTTTCCGCTCAAGCTGATTGAATATATAAACGAACATAAAATCAACACGATTTATTGGGTTCCGTCCGCGTTGTGTATAGTTGCAAACCTAAAAACCTTCGACTATATCACGCCGCCAAAGCTAAAGCTTATAATGTTTGCCGGTGAGGTTATGCCGACCAAACAACTTAACTATTGGATAAAGAGCCTGCCCGATTCGGAATTTGCAAACCTTTACGGTCCGACGGAAACAACCGACATATGCGCCTACTGGCGTGCAGACCGAAATCTTCGCGATGATGAACCGGTTCCTATCGGAAACGCCTGTGAAAACTGTGAATTGATTATCATAGACAGCGACGGAAACCCGGCCGATGAGGGTGAGCTTTATGTACGCGGCTCGATTGTTGCCGCCGGGTACTATAACAACCCCGAAACAACCGCCAAGGCGTTTGTTCAAAACCCTTTAAACAAGCGCTATCCCGAAACGGTGTATAAAACGGGTGACTTAGTCAGGAAGAACGAGTACGGCGAGCTTGTCTTTGTGTCACGCTGTGATTTTCAGATTAAACATATGGGATATCGGATAGAGCTCGGCGAGATTGAAACTGCCGCAAATTCACTTGACGCTGTCACATACGGCGTCTGTCTATATAACCCCGATACTGATAAAATTATACTTGTCTATACCGGACGGAAGTCCGAGCCGAGTGAGCTCAGACGCGCGCTATCGCAGAAGCTACCTGCATATATGCTTCCTTCCGAGTATGTATTTATGCGGAGGCTTCCGCATAACCAAAACGGAAAGATTGACAGGAAAGAACTTCTGTCATCTATAAATAATTAAGGAGAGAATAAAAAATGAATAAATTAATAGAACTTTTAAAGGGTCTTAGACCTGACATAGACTTTGAATCGGAAAAGCATCTTATAGATGACGGAATCTTAACCTCTTTTGACATAATTGAAATCTCATCGGAAATCCAGGATGAATTTGACATAGACCTCACTCCGCTTGATATGGTCCCCGAGAACTTTCAGTCCGCCGATGCTATGTACGAAATGATAAAACGGCTCTCTGATGAAGATGAGTAATTAATTATTAATTGAACGTATAACGCAAGGAGAACGGAATAATATGGCTTATTCATCATATGTATATTTACTTCTCTTTCTTTTAGGAACATTTGTAATATACGCAATCTTACCGAAAAAGCTTGAATGGGTTGTTCTTCTGCTGTCGAGCATATTGTTTTATTTTGCGACAAGCGGAAAGCTAATCTTATATATACTTATATCAGCAATGACTGTCTTTGGCGGCGCTCTGTTTATATCAAGAGCCGACAGCCGTTTTGCCGATTTAAAGGGCGGTCTTGAACGCGATGAACGCAAGCGGCTGAAGAAACGGTTTCAGCGGCGGAAAAAGCTTATTTGCTATACAACGGTTCTTTTAAACTTCGGCCTTCTTATTTACTTTAAGTACAGTGGTTTGCTTGCTGAGACGGCAAACGGAGTTTTAAACGGCTTGAGTTTGGGTCAGCCCTTTCAAATTAAAAAGATTATAATGCCTCTCGGAATATCCTTTTATACGCTTCAGGCGGCAAGCTATTTAATAGATGTATACCGCGGAAAGTATAAGGCATCAAGGAATCCCGTTAAGGTCATTTTATATCTCATATTCTTTCCGACCATTGTCGAGGGGCCAATCAGCCGCTTTGACGAGGTGGGTGAACAGCTGTATTCCGGTCATAAGCTGTCATACAAGAATGTCACATTCGGCCTTCAGCTTATCTTTTGGGGGCTGTTCAAAAAGCTTGTTATTGCTGACCGAGCCGACATTTTGGTCAAAAACGTATTTTCAAACTACGGTCAGTATTCCGGCATAATTATTATACTTTCCGTCCTGCTCTATACAATTCAGATTTATGCTGAGTTTTCGGGGTGTATGGATATAGCTGTCGGAAGCGCAAAAATGTTTGGCATAGACCTGCCGCAGAACTTTCGTCAGCCGTTTTTTTCGACCTCGGTCAACGAATTTTGGCGAAGATGGCATATCACATTGGGCGCTTGGCTTCGGGATTACGTGTTTTATGGGGCGTCACTTTCGGGATGGTATAAAAAATTTACCGCTATGATAAGGAAGCACTTTTCCGAAGGTGCCGTTAAGCTTATTCTGCCCTTGCCGGTGCTTTTCCTTGTATGGTTCGGGAACGGTCTGTGGCACGGGGCGGATATAAAATATATTATGTACGGTATGTACTACTTCTTCATAACGTGTATGGGAATGTTTTTTGAAGCGCCGTTTGCAATAATAAATTCTAAGCTTAGAATTGATACAAAAACCCGCGGCTATCGGATATTTCAGGTTATACGGACATTTATTCTTGTTAATATAGGAATGCTTATGTTTAGGGCGGACAGCTTAAACACCGCATGGCAGATGTTTTTATCATCGTTTAAAGGAGTTAATCTTTCTGTTCTAACTGACGGAAGCCTCCTTGGTCTCGGCATAGACATCTGTGACTGGTCTATAATCATATTCAGTGTAATACTTATGCTGACCGTTGATATTTTAAAAGAAAAAGACTTCTCTATTCGTGAGACTGTCTCGGAATATAATATCTTTATTCGCTGGGGTGTGTATATTGCCGCCGTTGTGCTTGTCGTTGTATTCGGTGCATACGGCGCAAATTATAATCCTGTTGCATTTATCTACGCGGCGTTTTAGGTGGTGAAAATATGTTTTCTTTGACCAGAATAAAAATAATTCTTAAAATTCTCGTTTTCCTGACGGTTTTGGCTCTTGTATTGTTTGGGTTATCACTTCTCTTTCTTCCGAAGAGTAATCGAACCTTAAAACAATATAGCGCCGGCGGCTATATCGGCGAACCCAAAAATTCACTCGACTACTTTGTGTTGGGTGACAGCAATGTTTCGGAAGGTGTCGCTCCGCTTGACATATATAGCAAGTACGGCTATACCGGTTATGTCTGCGGAAAGCCGTGGCAAAGCATAAGCGGCGACTATTATCTAATGAAAGAAATTCTAAGAACCCAAAAGCCGAAGCTTTTCATCATAGAAACAGACAGCATTTATGAAAACGGCGGAAAGGGCAACAGTTCAACCGATAAATATGACGAAACGGTATCCGAAATGCTTGAATATTACCTTCCGGTCTTTCATTATCATGAT